>CAYHQN010000008.1:7952-44043 GCA_964358545.1 uncultured Tangfeifania sp.
TCTTTGGTAAAATCATCTCATAATGAGTCAGATATTGCCGTTTGTCGGCATCCAGGAAGGCCAGCTCAAATTTTTCGTTCAGTCGCGGGAGAATATCCGTGGCATCCCCCGCCGGTGCGGATTTGTAATCCGTGCCCGCGGGGGTTTATGCTTTACTTAATCACCGAAGCCGTCTTTTCAACATAGTGGCTAACGGTTGATGGTATGGTGTGTGCGGGATTACGAAGCTATAACTTATCAGTTCACACCGACTTTTTTTACGAGCCACGAACCCTCGAAAACCGCTGAAACCCGCATGCACTATACCATGTGTTGCCAACAGTACTTCATTCTATCGTTAAAAAGGCAAATCTAAATTATTCTTTTCTATTATTTCGTTCTTGATTTCATCTCTTATCTCATCCATTTCTTTGTGGAACAAACCATATGACACTCCATTTGAAGTATATCCTGCAATAAATCCAAAATATTCATCACTTTCAATCAGTGATTCAGTGCCATGTTTTACATTCATAAATCTCAGTCTGTTTCTATGTCGTTTTTCACTCATGATATTGTTGAAATCGGGTAATCTGTTCATAAAAATTGTAGGATACTATTCAAATCTTGTCTTCCAACAATTGCCATTATCTCAACTACTCCATTGTTTAGTCTGTAAAATATACTATCAGACCCGCAAACACAACGTCTATATCCTGTTTTTATATAATCGACTGATTCAAATGAAAATGGCCGTTGGGTTATAATGTCAAAATACTCAAAAAATGAATCAAAGTATTTATCAACTTGAGTCACTCCAAACTTTTCGATGCCGTAATGATGAATCCGTATCAAGTCTTCCTTAGCTTCATTACTTATTCTATATCTGACCATTAAGTAATGACTTTGATTGTTTTAAAATTAGTTCTTTAGTATCATCAGTAAATCCACTACTTTCAGATTTATCTAATTTAGCTCTAATAAAATCAACTTGAACTTGCTGCTTTCTAGCCTGTCTAATCAAATCATTAATTAGTTCACTTTTACTAGTGTATTCTTCATTATTCACTTGTACTTTTAACCATTCTTCATTTGGTTTTGTGAACGATATACTTTGTCTTGCCATAATATTTTGTTTTGATGCAAATATACACCAAATATACACCACTTGCAAATTTTCTTGTATTGTTGGCAACTTCTTTGTAACCTAACCAAAAGCACTCTATCACCCAGAAAATAAACCGGGTATCCTTACCCTTTGGTATCATTTACCTATCAAAAATAAACATAATATTACTAATTCCTCAAAAGGACTTTCTATATTCTGAAAATATATCAGACCTTCAAGGTTTTTGAAACCTTGAAGGTCTAAATTTTACGTATCAGCGTCATCCCATCCCGCACCGGTAGGATGGTGGCCTCAACGCGGGGATCGTTTTTGATAAAATCGTTGAAGGCCAGGATTGCAAGGGTCTGCTCATCGTTTCTGGAGATTTTGCCCACTATTTTGCCTCCCCAGAGGGTGTTGTCGGCAATGATCAAACCGCCCGGGGTTATCTTTGGTAAAATCATCTCATAATGAGTCAGATATTGCCGTTTGTCGGCATCCAGAAAGGCCAGTTCAAATTGTTCATTCAGGTGCGGGAGAATATCCGCGGCGTCGCCAATGTGCTGAATGATGCGGTCCCTCAACCCTGTCTCCTCAAAATAGCGGGTGGCAAACTGCTCCAGCTCATCGTTGATCTCTATGGTGTGGAGCATTCCGCCGTCAGGCAGGCCTTTCGCCAGACAAATGGCTGAATATCCAGTATAGGTACCGATTTCAAGTATTCTTTGGGGAGCGATCATCTTGCTGAAAAATGTCAGGAGACTTCCCTGCAGATGGCCTGAACACATCCGTCCGTTTACCAGTTTCAGATAGGTCTCACGGTACAATCTTTTCAGTACCGGGTCCTCATCGATGGTGTGAGCAAGAATATAATTTTCGAGTTGCTGATCGATCTTCATCATTTGTAAATCAATCCCGACAGATTTTCGGGTTTCAGTATCCGGTTGGCAACATCCAGCAGTTGCGAGGCGGTAATCTCGCTGATCCTTTTGTAGATATCTTCCAGGCTCTCCACTTTGTTGAAAACCAGCATGCTTTTGCCGATGGCCAGCATCAGGTCTTCGTGGTTTTCCTGCGACATGGCCAGCTGACCGATCAGCTGCTTCCTCGATTTGCTCAGCTGAAGCTCTCCAAGAGTCTTGTCACAGAGCAGCCTGATCTCCCTATCGATCAGGGTGAGCGCCCTTTCGAGATTCTCCGGATCTGTGCCAAAATAGATGGTCAGGGTACCGGTGTCGGTGTATGCGGTGTAGGATGACTCGAGGTTGTAAGCAATGCCGTTGCGCTCGCGGAGGCTCAGGTTTAACCTTGAATTGCCGGACTGTCCGCCCAAAATACTGTTTAGCAGGACCAAAGGCAAACGGTCGGGATGGTACACATCGAATGCCTCCCCTCCCAAAATGCAATGCGCCTGAAAGGTCCCTTTTTCGACGGTTTTTTGAATCGGGCGGTAAGCAGTGAACCGTGTGCGGCTTTCCTTGCGCAAATTGGTTGTTAATCTCTCAAAATAGCGCTGAGCCATATGAAAGAATTTCTTCGCGGGGATATTTCCAACCGAACAGATCACCATCTGATCGGTATGGTAATTTTCTTCCATGAAGCGGCGGATGTCACTGGCCTGGAAACCCCTGACATGATCGGGAGTCCCAAGGATATTTCTGCCCATCGGATGGCCTTCGTAGATCATCTCTTCAAACTCATCGAAAATCAGCTCCGAAGGGGTATCGTTGTAGGAATTGATTTCATCGACAATGACCTCCTGCTCCTTTTTCAACTCCTTCTCCGGGAATGTGCTATCAATCAGGATGTCGCTGAACAGTTCGATGGTACGTTCGTAATATTCGCACAGAAACGAGGCATGAATGGCAGTCTCCTCCTTGGAAGTATAGGCATTCATCTCTCCGCCAACGTCCTCCAGCCGGCTGATGATGTGATAGGCCTTTCTTTTGGTCGTACCCTTGAAGATGGTATGCTCAATGAAATGCGCCATCCCTTGCTCTTCAAGCGTTTCATCCCTCGAGCCGGTATTAATGACCACGCCGCAGTGAGCAACAGGCGAGTCGACTGAGGTATGAATCAGCCGGATCCCGTTGGGCAATGTCATTGAGGTATATTCCATATAAAAGATTCAGGTCGGCAAAGATAAGCAAAAAAGGAAAGGGTAAAGATTGCTCTTTACCCTTTCGTGGTGCCACCAAGAATCGAACTAGGGACACACGGATTTTCAGTCCGTTGCTCTACCAACTGAGCTATGGCACCTTATTTTAATGCGGTGCAAAGATAAACATTAAATCTTTCCAGCCAAAGTTTCTGATTACTTTTTACCCGGCTTCCGGTCACTTTTCCCAGACCTTTCGGTTTTCGTGGATAAAATCCACCAACTGCCTTGGTTCTGATCCTGTCAACTCCTTGAAAACAGAGGATGTATGGCCCATTTTGCCATTCCTTGCAGCGCCGTAAAGCAACGAGAGTGTCACTATAAATGGCAGCTGTTTCTTCTCCAACATTTTCTGACGGATGAATTTGATGGTCAGCGGTCTGGCATATTTGATCTCCCGGCCCAGTTCTGCAGTAAAAAGAGATGCAATTTTGTAGAAATCCATGGGTTCCTGGCCGGTGATTTCGTACTCTTTCCCTTCATGACCGGGTTTTGTGAGTAGTTCTACCACTACCCTTGCAACATCCCGGGCATCAATGTAGTTGACCATTCCCGCACCTGCAGGAATGTAAAGATGGTTGCTCTTCCTGATCTCCTGTCCGTGCAGTGTCACAAGATTTTGCATGTAAAGGGAAGGGCGCACAATGGTATACGGGATGCTCATCTTTTTCAAATGGGTCTCAATCCGGTGATTGGCAAATACCCTGTTGCGCTCGGCCCCAACAATAGAAACGAATACAATGTGCTTTACGCCTGATTGTTCGACCTTGTTAAGAAAGGGGAAGATATGCTTGGAGACATCGGAAACCTGATTTGGCCTGATTAACAACAATTTTGTAATCCCTTTGAGCGCCTCAGCATGGGTTGAAGGCTCATCGAATTCAAAATTCACCAACTGAGCATGTTCCAATCCTTCCATTTTTCGGGCTGCTTCAACATCCCGAACAGCACCAACGACTTCAAAGTCCGCATCCTTCCGCTCCAGCAAATAGCGCATGGTAGAAAGACCAACGTTCCCGGTAGCACCCGTTATTAAATATTTATCCATAGAAGGATCAACTAGTGAATTCGAAAAGTTAAAATCCAAAGATCAACGGGGCAAAAATATATCTTTTAACTGTCAATCCTCCCTGGAAGAGGCAAAAATCTCCTCAATAATGTCGCAGTATTTTTGTTCTATCACTTTTCGCTTCAATTTAA
Organism: uncultured Tangfeifania sp.; assembly: GCA_964358545.1. Lineage (GTDB taxonomy): Bacteria > Bacteroidota > Bacteroidia > Bacteroidales > Prolixibacteraceae > CAINVV01. Next base: position 12,398 of record CAYHQN010000008.1, read on the forward strand.
GGGTTTGAGAGAGCTCTCCGGACTGGGCAGACCAGGAGTCGGATACCAGCCTAAACCGTTTAATCTCCTCGTGAAGCCCAAGTGTTTTGTTGATCTCTTTCACTTCTGCCTGAAACATGGTCAGCACTTTAGGCTGAACAATCAAATCTGCATTGTCCTCGAAAAGAATTTCATTTTCATTACAACATTCGTGCAGGTATACAAAATTAGGTGAGATCAGGGCGCTGGCAAATTTTTCGTGGTTGCCAATGACAATGGCCTGTTCAATAAGAACCGACTCTTTTAGTTTGTTTTCAATCAATTGGGGTGCAATGTATTTGCCGCCAGAGAGCTTAAAAATCTCTTTTTTACGGTCAGTGATTTTAAGATATTTACCTTCGTCAAGCATCCCTACATCACCGGTATGGAACCATCCGTCAGCGTCAATTACTTCTTTTGTCAATTCGGGTTCTTTGTAGTATCCCATCATCAGGTTCGGACCTTTGGCAAGAATCTCGCCATCTTCGGCAATCTTCACCTCTACACCCTTGATAACCGGCCCATTTGTACCTATCTTGATCTCATTGGTTACAGCATTGCTCACTGCAATAACGGGGGATGTTTCTGTTAATCCATAACCCTCAAGTACCGTCAATCCTGCCGCGCTGAACACCCTGGCAATGCGCGACTGCAAAAGCGCTCCACCGGATACAATCAACTGGATATTCCCACCCAATCCGGCACGCCATTTGGAGTAGATCAGCTTGTCGGCAATGGCCATTTTGATCCTTTTGCCCAGACTGAACTTTTTATTGAAATCAAAGTCCTTACCCAATTCTACCGCCCAGAAGAACAATTTATACTTTATACCTGTCAGCAACTTTCCTTTGGCCATGATTCCGTCGTAGACGCTTTCCATCAGACGGGGTACTGCTGTGAATATGTGTGGTTTAACCTCTTTGATCGACTGGACAATCTGGGGGAGGCTCTCAACGTAATAAATCCCGATGCCGCGGTACATGAATACATTGTTTACGGTGCGCTCAAAAATATGGCAAAGAGGCAAGAATGAGATGGAACGATGTCCCAAACCAAGTGCAAAATGGTGTGAGCAAGTTATAAAGTTTGAGACCAGATTTTTGTGAGAAAGCATTACCCCTTTGGGAATACCGGTGGTTCCGCTGGTATAGATCATGGTAACCATTTCATCCTCCTTGATGTTGTTTTTAATCTCAGCCAACTTGTCACGAAGGGTCTCCTCATTCTTCTTTCCTAACTCCATAAGTACCGATAGATCATCAGCCCCGGGCACATCGTTGAATGTAAATATCTTCTCCATGCTCTCCACTTCGACCACAACGGGAGAGAGTTTGTTGAATAACTTTTCGTCAGAAACAAATAGGAAGCGAATCTCTGCATGGTTGAAAATATAACTGTACTCCTCTTCACTAATCGTTGGATAGACAGGCACATGCACGGCTCCGGTCATGGACAGGGCCATGTCCACGAAACTCCATTCCGGCCGGTTTCCGCTGACAGTCGAAACCCTGTCTCCTTTTTGGATTCCCAATGACAACAGGCCGTATGCCAATAATTCCGCATTTCTTGCAAACTCGGCTGTGCTGTATTTGACCCAGGTGTTTCCCTGTTTTCCGGCCACTGCATCTTCGCGGGGAACGTTTTTAAGACAGTGCTCAAGCAGATCAAAAGTTCGGGTTACTTCCATGGTTTGGTTTTTGTCCTAAAGGTAAATATTAATGATATTTCGAAATTGTGATTTTGGTCAAGCGCTTGATTTATAAAGAAAATTCCAGCTCTTTTAAAGCTATTTAGAATAAACCTTTCGAATGTGAAGTTGGATTTTTCAAGATATCATCGTAAAAGCCCGTACGGACTGCTCTACCTTAAAATTGATGAAATTTTGAAGGACTGCTTGGCTAGGCTAAAGGAAAAGGAGCCGACTAATTTTTATGTTTAGACTGACTAAAAAGACAGGTGCAGATATTAAAATTTATGCTTTAATTTTCCCCCTGTAGATTTGAGAAACAGGAAAAATCAAATCCCAATTTTTTCCCCAAACAATGTTCCCTGACTCAATCCTAAAATTTTTAAACTTTTGGATATCCCGGTATTTATCATGCGCAGGGTGGGGATTTTTTAAAATAAAAGTTCCAAAATCGACGACTTTTACGGTTTCGTCGCTAAAGAAAATTTCAATCTTATAACCATCAATGTATTTTGCCTTTTCAACTTGAATAGTTTTCATGGTTATTTAATCTTTCTGGTTATCTTTTCGTTTACCGGCTCCTTTTTTACATGAACATGCAAAGGTTTATGGTCGTTGGAGTAAAGGAAAAAAACAAACCCCAAATACTCAAAAATCTTTGGCATCAGCTAATTTTTAAACAAATATACGCTTACTTGAGCAAAAATATTCAGAGACCATTTAAATATTGACAGAGACTAAATCTTTACAATCATCTTATTCCTCCACAGATAATGAGCGACCAGGTAACAGAGCATGTAGATGAAGAAAAATCCTTCTAAGGCTTGCCAGAGCGGAGCATTGGATGGAAGAACGTCCCCGTTAGTCATCAGTGATCTTACGGCTAAAAGCTATTGGCTGTTAGCTATTAGCTCTTTCGCTTTCGCAAGAACGTCGGAAATTCCCTTGGGATTCTTTCCTCCGGCGCTGGCATAGAACGGTTGACCGCCGCCGCCGCCATCGACCAGTTTGGCAAGTTCTCGAACGATGTTTCCGGCGTGCAATCCCTTCTCTTTGACCAGATTGTCAGCGATCATCACATGAATGGAAGCCTTCCCGTCGATCTCTGCAGCAAATACAAGGAAGAGGTTCTCCACTTCACCCTTTAGCTGGAAAGCGAGATCCTTGATAATTCCTGCGTCATCCAGAGGCAGGTTACTTGCCAGGAAGTTGATCCCATTGATGTTGGTGATTTGTTTGAGCAGCTCTTTTTTCAGACCGGAAGCAGCCTCTTTTTTGAAGGCTTCGACCTGACCATTCAACAAACTTACCTTTTGAAGGAGTTGTTCGACAGCTACTTTCACATCCGAAGGATTGTTCAGCAACATCGTTAATTCTTTGGCCATCTTCATCTTGCCGCGCAGGAAATCTTCAGCCTTTGCCCCTGTGATGGCCTCAATACGCCTGACTCCGGCAGAGATGGATCCTTCGGAGACTATAACAAATTGGCCAATTTCGCCGGTGGCCCCGACGTGGATACCACCACAAAGTTCGATCGAATCACCGAATTTGATGACCCGAACCTTATCGCCATATTTCTCGCCAAAGAGTGCAATGGCGCCCAGCTTTTCAGCCTCCGCCATCGGCATTTCACGGCGCTCGTCCTTAGCGGCGTTCAGACGAATTAATTCGTTGACTCTTCTCTCTATTTTCTCAAGCTCCTCTTCCGAAACTTTCTGGAAGTGGGAAAAGTCAAAACGCAATGAATCAGGATTTACCAAAGAACCCTTCTGTTCGATGTGGGTTCCCAGAATTTCCCTTAAGGCATGATCGAGCAGGTGTGTGGCAGTATGGTTTCCTGCTGTTGACCGCTGATTGGAACTGTTTACATAACCGGTAAATATTGCGGATGGATCTGATGGAAGCGCTTTAGCCAAATGAACGGTCAGTCCATTCTCCTTGATGGTATCGAAAATCTCAATTTTTGAACCTTCGGCTTCGATGCTACCAGTGTCTCCTACCTGGCCCCCCGACTCGGCATAGAAAGGGGTCGCATCAAAAACCAGCTGAAAGTACTCACCCTTTTTATCTTTGACTTTCCGGTAACGGCAAATCCGCATTTCTGCCTGGGTAGCGTCATAACCAACAAATTGGCTTTCAATCAAAGGACGGATTCCGATCCAGTCGCCGGTTTCCAGTTGGGTGGCATTCCGGGAACGGTTTTTCTGCTCTTCCATGGCCTTTTCAAACTCATCACGGTTGACCGTGAAAGACTCCTCCCTCAGGATTAGTTCAGTAAGATCAAGCGGAAATCCGTATGTATCATACAATTCAAAAGCAACGTTGCCGCTGATTTCGGTTTGGTCCTTCTTTCTGGCTGCCTCCATGATATTTTCCAGCATCCTGATACCCGTCTCCAGGGTACGGAGGAAGGAGTCTTCCTCTTCGCGGATCACCTTGGTGACAAAATCCTGCTGTTTGTTCAATTCGGGGAAAGCTGTTCCCATCTGCTCCGCCAATACCTTGATCAGCTGATGCATGAATGGTTTTCTGAAACCCAGGAAAGTATAGCCGTAACGTACCGCCCTGCGCAAAATCCGGCGGATCACATAGCCGGCTTTGTTGTTGGAAGGCAACTGTCCGTCGGTGATGGCGAAAGCGATGGCACGCAAATGGTCGGCAATGACACGCATGGCGATGTCGCACTTTTCATTTTCGCCGTATTTTTTTCCGGCCAGGTATCCGATCTCAGTGATCACCGGCTGAAATACATCGGTATCGTAGTTGGATTGTTTCTGCTGAAGCACCATGCAAAGACGTTCAAATCCCATTCCTGTGTCGACATGCCTGGCAGGAAGCTCCTCCAACTGGCCGTTGGCTTTGCGGTTAAACTGGATAAAAACCAGGTTCCAGATTTCGATGACCTGCGGATGACTTTGGTTGACCATTTCCCTACCGGGGATTTTTGCGCGCTCATCATCGTCGCGAATATCCACATGGATCTCGGAACAGGGACCGCATGGACCGCTGTCGCCCATCTCCCAGAAATTGTCCTTCTTGTTCCCAAACAAAATCTGATCATCGGGAAGATACTTTCTCCATAAGGAAAGCGCCTCCGAATCGACCGGAACTCCATCCTTTGCATCACCCTCAAAAACAGTCGCATAGAGACGATCGACAGGGATATTGAAACGGCCCACCAACAGTTCCCATGCCCAGTCGATGGCTTCTTTTTTGAAATAATCGCCAAACGACCAATTGCCCAGCATTTCGAACATAGTGTGGTGATAGGTGTCGTGGCCGACCTCCTCCAGATCGTTGTGCTTTCCGGATACGCGGAGACACTTTTGGGTATCGGCAATCCTCGGACTCTTCACCGGAGCATTTCCCAGAAAAATATCCTTGAACTGGTTCATCCCCGCGTTGGTAAACATCAGGGTTGGATCATTCTTAACCACCATTGGTGCGGAAGGAACAATCTGGTGCTTTTTGGAGGCAAAAAAGTCAAAAAAGGCTTCGCGTATCTGTTTTGAATCCATCATCGTGTAATGTTAAAAAGCTTTAAATGGCATTCTACGGTCGTTCAAATATCCGTGAATGCCTATAAATAAACTAATTTTGCCCGTTCAAGGAACCGTAGAAGGGGTCAAAATCGTTGCAAAATTAGATTATTTCATTAATTTTGGCCTACCTCTGTTCAAAATAAATCATTTGGAATGGGCATTAACTACAGATTTAATCCTGATACTTTAAGTTTTGACAGGATCGAACGAAATGTTCGTACACTGATCAAAAAGGTTCTTGGTTATCTGTCGACCGGGATTGTATCGGGCATAATCTTCTTTTTCATTTTCCTGCAATTTTTTGAGACACCTGTTACAAAGAAGTTAAAGAGGGAAAACGAACAGTTGTTGTCTCAATACAACCTGATGAACAAGGATATTGAGAAGATCAGCAAAGCATTGGAAGATATTCAGATGCGGGATGACAATATTTACCGTGTAATTTTCGAAGCAAATCCGATTCCGTCGTCAGTCAGGATGGCCGGTTTCGGAGGGGCCAACCGTTACACCAAACTGGAGAGCATGGACAATTCGGAGTTGATTATCTCGGTAGCAAAAAGACTGGATATCCTCTCCAAACAGGTATATGTTCAGTCGAAGTCGTACGATGATGTGGTCAGAATGGCGCTGGGCAAAGAGAAGATGCTGGCCAGTATCCCTTCCATCATGCCCGTTTCCAATAGGAACCTCAAACGGACAGCCTCGGGCTGGGGTATGCGCATGCATCCGATCTACCGCATTCCGCGTTTTCACTACGGAATGGATTTTACTGCCCCTACCGGGACTGATATTTTTGCTACCGGAAATGGAATCGTGAAAGAGGTTGGCAGGAATGCCGGATATGGCAACATCGTTTTGATCGACCATGGCTACGGCTATGAAACCATGTACGGACACATGTCACGAACCAACGTTAAAGTAGGTCAATCTGTCCACAGGGGTGATGTGATAGGTTTTGTTGGCAGTTCTGGTGCCTCCACCGCCCCTCACCTTCATTATGAGGTGATGAAAAACGGACAGAAGGTCAATCCGCAGAACTACTACTTCCAGGATCTTAATCCGCTGGAATACGAGAAGATGATCACCATCTCATCAAATACTGGTCAAAGTTTCGATTAACCTAATAATTTAAAACCGTGGGATTCAAAGCACCTAAATCAGAAAAGCTCTATTTCTCGATCAGCGAAGTGGCCGGGAAGTTCAATCTTGCCCCTTCGGCGCTCCGTTTCTGGGAAAAGGAGTTTGATACGATCAAGCCATTTAAAAATAAAAAAGGCAATCGTTTTTATACCCAGGAAGATATCGACCATCTTGCCATCATCCATCATTTGGTTAAAGAGCGCGGCCTTACATTGAAAGGTGCAAAAGCCAAGATCAAGGAGAACAAGGATGAGGTAGATCACAACTTCGAAATTGTGCAGAAGCTTCAGGAGATCAAAAAATATTTGATTGAGATCAAGGAGACGCTGTAAAAGAATTAAAAATTAAAAATTAAAAATTGACAATTATCAAAAATATTGTCAATGAGCCGTTTGGCTAAATAATTGAAAGAGAGACCTATGCTCCTCCGAAATATTGTTCAACATCTTGAGACCATTGCCCCGATTTCTTACCAGGAGCCGTATGATAATTCTGGTCTGATCACCGGGGACAAAAACCGCGTAATCGGCTCTGCGCTCATCACGCTAGATGTTACGGAAGAGGTAGTTGATGAAGCAATATCATTGGGATGCGAACTGATCATCAGTCATCATCCCCTTATCTTCAAAGGGATCAAGCGGATCACGGGCAGCAATGAAGTTGAGAGATGTCTGATCAAAGCCATCAAAAATGATTTGGCCATTTATGCTGCCCATACCAATCTGGATAGCATCACCGGAGGGGTAAATTCCAAGATATGCGATAAAATCGGATTGGTGAAATGTCGCATTCTCGCTCCTGCTAAAAATCAGCTAATCAAATTAGTAACCTATGTTCCTGAAGATCATCTTGAGACAGTAAGATCGGCACTCTTTTCTGCCGGAGCAGGAGTCATCGGCAATTACGACCAATGCAGTTACAGCGCTCCCGGATCCGGAACTTTCAGGGGAAATGAAGGAAGTAATCCTTTCGCAGGAATTGCAGGGACTTTGCATAGTGAACCAGAAATCCGGCTCGAGACGATCCTGCCACGTCACCTGGTTTCAAAAGTTGTAGCAGCCCTCATGGCATCACATCCGTACGAAGAGGTAGCCTATGATCTGATTCCGCTTGAAAACGATTTTCCGGGTGTTGGAATGGGCATGATCGGAGAGCTGGCGATACCATCCGACGAGATCAGTTTCCTTCAACGAATCAAAGAGGTTTTTGGCTGTCAGATGATCAAACATACCGCATTGCTTGGGCAAAAAATCAGTACGATCGCGGTCTGCGGTGGTTCTGGTAGTTTTCTGGTTTCCAAAGCTATCGCGGAAGGCGCCGGCCTCTTTATCTCAGCTGATTTTAAGTACCACGACTTTTTTGAAGCCGATAAAAAAATCGTTCTGGCCGACATTGGCCACTACGAAAGCGAACAATTTACGAAAGAGGTTTTAAAAGAGATAGTTTTAAAAAAATTCCCTACATTTGCACTCCGTTTATCGAATGTAAAAACCAACCCGGTTTCTTACCTTTAGAAAGCTAAGTATAATATAATATTCTGGATATGTCGTTAGAAATAAACAAAACAACCGAAGGCAAAGAGGTTTCAGTTCAGGACAAATTGAAAATGCTCTATGAACTGCAAACTGTTGTTTCAGAAATCGATAAAATCAACACGCTGCGCGGCGAGTTACCACTGGAGGTCCAGGACCTGGAAGATGAGATCGTGGGATTGAAAACCAGACTTTCGAACCTGCAGGACGAGATCAAGAACCTCAACACGGCTGTAACCAACAAAAAAACGGAGATCAAAGATTCCAAAGCCAAGATCGACCATTACAAAGAGCAGCAGGAGAACGTTCGAAACAACCGCGAATTTGATTCTATTTCCAAAGAGATGGAGTTCCAGAACCTCGAGATTGAGTTGGCTGAAAAAAGGATCAAAGAGTATTCAATAGATGTTAAAAGTAAGGGCGAATTACTCGATGCCTCCAATTTGTTGCTGAAAGAGCGCGAAGAGGACCTTGTCCGCAAGAAAAAAGAGCTGGAAGAGATCACCGCTGAAACGGCTGTTGAAGAGGAATTGCTCAAAGCCAAAACAGCCAAGATTGCTACCATGATTGAAGAACGGTTGCTGACAGCTTTCAACAAGATCCGCAAAAATGCGCGCAACGGTTTGTCTGTTGTAACTGTTCAGCGCGATGCATGCGGTGGTTGCTTTAACAAGATCCCGCCACAACGCCAATTGGATATCGCTTCCCGCAAGAAGATCATCGTTTGCGAGTATTGCGGAAGAATTTTGGTAGATAAAGATATTGCAACGCCACAGGTGGAAGAGAATTAAATAGCTGATCTTAAGATAAAAACGAGCCTCATATTGGGGCTTTTTTTATGGGGTATATCCAATTCTTTTTCGCTGTTGTTGATCGACTTTTTGTTTGTCCCTTTGCAGGAGGAAGTTGATGGCATCATACACATCCTCGAATTGCTGGTTGTATTTGGTTTCAAGTTCCTTAAGATGGTCGGAAATCTTCTTGTAAGTTAGCGCAAATTGTTTTAGGGCAATAAAGGCTCTTACAATCGAAATGCTAGTTTGCCTTGCCTTTTTACTTCTCAAAACGTTGGCAAGCATAGTAACTCCATGCTCAGTAAAAGCAAATGGTAAGGCCACTTTTGGCCGTTTTGAAGAATATGTCATCACATTTTGTGATGAGATAGTTTCCCATTCAGTTAATGATAATCTGAACATAAAGTCCTCAGGAAAGATATCTGAATTTCTTCTTACTGCCTGATTCAAAACACGAGTCTCAACTTCATAAAGTTCAGCCAGATCGTAATCCAACATCACCTTTTGTCCTCTTACCTCATGGATTTTATTTTGAATATTCTGCAGTTGCATTTTGCTTTTTTCAGAATTGTTTTAAATATCAACATTAGTCCTAACCGATTTGAATCCAATTCTTTGTCGCTGTTGTTGATCAACTTTCTGTTTATCCCTTTGCAGGAGAAAGTTAATAGCATCATAAACGTCCTTAAATTGCTTGTTGTATTTGGTTTCGAGCTCATTCATTCTGACCATTAACTCTTTATCTGTCAAAGCATATTGCCGGACCAACACGAAGGCCCTCATGATGGCGATATTCACATCAATAGCCTTTTCTGAGTTGAGGATACCGCTGAGCATTGCCACACCCTGTTCTGTAAAAGCGAAAGGAGAATATCGGGTTCCTCCTCTGACGTTTGAGGTGCAATTTTTGCACCTCAAAGATTCCCACTCTTCCTTTGAAAGCTCAAACATAAAATCGGCAGGAAATCTTTTGATGTTAGCTCTGACAGCCTACCACTCACCTCCGGCGCCGCCGCCGCCGAAGCTGCCGCCGCCAAATCCGCCGAAGCCTCCGGAATCGCCGCCACCACCACCTGAAAAATCGTTCCAGGAACCGCCTCCGCCCCTGCCTCCAAGCATGCTCAGGAGCCAGAGAGAACCGAGCAGGCTTCCGCCACTTCCATCGGCACCAACGCTGCGATATCGGTTTCGGTTAAAGAGCATGAAAACTACAAAGATAACCAGCAAAAGCGCGAAGCCGGGAAATGCCGAGTGTTTGGACACTTTTTCGTCGTATTGACCGGCAGTAAACTCTCCGGCTGTCAACGACATAAGGACCGATGTGGCACGATCGAGTCCGGTATAATAATCATTTGTCTTGAAGCTTGGCATCATTTCGGCAGCAATGATGGTTTTGCGGGCCGTAATGTCCGGTACTGCCCCCTCCAGACCATATCCAACCGCGATAAAGACCTTTCCGGTCTCTCCGTTGTCTGATTTGGGCTTAACCATGATGAGAATACCATTGTTTTTGCCTTTTTGACCGATACCCCATTTCTCTGCAAGTTTGAAGGTATAGTCTCCCTTGTCGTACCCGAAAATATCTTTCACAAGGACGATGGCTATTTGTGTTGATGTGCGCCGGTTGAAAGCATCCAACTTATTTTCCAGACTGGCTGCCTGAGCTCCGGAGAGTATTCCTGCAAAGTCATTGACCAGGCGAGGTGGTTCCGGACGTGCCGGAAATTCATCGGCAGCATAGGCTCCCCCAAAAACAAAAAACAGCAACACAATCAGTATAAACTGAGGGGTGATAAGCCTGTGAATAATATTTCTCATTGTCTATTTACCGTATAATATTTCGTCAGGAAGTTCATTGACATCCTCCTTTTGGAATGGGAAAAACTCTTTCAGTTTCTCTCCCACTTTTCCAATCCCTAATACAAATCCTTCAGTCAGATTTCCTTTGGAAAAATTACTGATCATCAAGCCTTTTACATCGTCCCAGAAACCTGCAGGTACAACGGCGTTGATGCCTGCATCCCCAATAATGGCAAATTTTCGGTCGCTGGTCGAGAGATAGATCAGCACTCCATTCCTTTGCGCCGTTTCGTGCATTTTCAATGATTTGAAGAGCCAGGCGGCCCTGTCAAGTACGTTGCCCTTGCAGACAGATTCGATATGAACACGAATCTCCCCGCTGGTTTGGTGCTCGGCTGATTGGATAGACTGAACTACCTGTTGCTCCTCCTCTTTGGAAAGAAATTTATTGGTACTCATCCGGGATTTGGATTAATTGGAATAATTGGATTAATTGGATTAAAATTTAAAATTACGGATTACAAATGATTGCCGCATTTAATCATTGCGGTTTTAATCTGACTAATCATCCCAGTGGCAATTAGAATTGAACCTTTGGAGTTGTTGCTGCTCCCTTTTCTGCTTCGAAGTAGGCCTTTTTCTCGAAATTGCGCATCGATGCGATAATGTTCTGCGGGAACAACCGGATATAGGTGTTAAAAGCCTGCGCCGATTGATTGAATTTCTGACGTTCAACGGTTATCCTGTTTTCAGTCCCTTCGAGTTGTGCCTGCAGGTTCAGGAAATTCTCGTTGGCCTTCAGATTGGGATATTTCTCTACAACAACCATCAGTCTTGACAAAGCTGAGGATAAACCTCCCTGTGCTTGTTGAAATTGCTGTATTGATGCTGCATTTAATTTCGTTGGATCCACGGTAACGGAAGTAGCTTTGGCCCTTGCTTCGACCACAGCAGTCAATGTCTCACTTTCGTGGGCAGCATAACCTTTCACTGTACTGACCAGATTAGGGATCAGATCTGCGCGGCGCTGATAAACATTTTCTACCTGTGACCACGATGAGGAGACGCCCTCTTCCATGGATACCATGTTGTTGCCCGTTTTTACGCCCCAACTAATTCCGAAAAACAGAGCCAATACTATGACTCCAATTACAATCCATGCTGTTTTGCCCATAACTATTGTTTTTTTTTTGATTAGTCTATTTAATCCATGTGAAATTACACACTAAATTCCGGATTCATATGGTATTTGGATTATACGGAATTGTTTAACCTATTGTTAACAATTAATTGATTTTTTGGATCAACACGACTGCCTGAACAGAAATTCCCTCTTCCCTGCCTTCAAATCCCAATTTCTCGGTAGTGGTAGCCTTGATGTTTACCTGATCGTCAAGGCTCTCAAGAATCCCGGCGATGACAAACTCCATTGAGGGAATAAAATCCTTCAATTTTGGACGCTGCGCAGAGATTGTAGCATCAAGATTCACCAGCCGGTAGCCCCTTTCTTTGACCAGGCGGTACACCTCTGCCAGCAATTTCTTGCTGTCGATGTTTTTGAATGCCGGATCCGTATCCGGAAAGTGATAGCCAATGTCTCTCAACCCGGCGGCCCCAAGCAGCGCATCACAAATGGCATGAAGAAGTACATCCCCGTCGGAATGTGCAACAGTACCCTTTTCGTGAGGTACCAGAATCCCTCCCAGCCAGAGTTCTTCTCCTTCTGCCAGTTGATGGACATCGTAACCAAGACCTATGCGAATGCTCATTTTTATAAAAGTGACTAGAGTGAACTAAAGTGACTAGAGTGACTAAAGTTAGGGTAAAGTTACATTATCGTTCTGAAGCTACAAGTACTTTAGGCACTTTAGTTCACTTTAGTCACTCCCGCAGTTTATCCCTACCAAATTTTCAGAATACGTTTTTTCTTCGCTGAATGAAAAAAAATGACGCTGATATTGTAAGAACAGAGAAGCGTTTTTTTAGCACTCAGATTCTTTCAATACTTTACCCTCCTCCGGTACCGATCAAAACGTCACACATATATTGCTGATTATACGTGAATTACATCTTATGCGATCTCCTTATGTAGTCAATTCCCCTACAACCTTAACTCAATACTGATTACATCAGTGTAATGCTTTTAATGCCTGCTAATCAGTGATTTCGAAGTGTTTTACTCTGAACCCCTTACCGCCGGCGGACGGTGCGCGGGATATTTTTACTACTGAAGTAAAACACAGAACAACAGTCATGAAATCTCAATTATTAAACACCGCCCTGGCCTTAAGCCTTCTTCTTTTTGTCGCTTGTAGCAAAGACAACAGCCTGGCTACTGTTGAAGATGGTATTTCCAATAATACAGTTTCAAATATTACTTCTGCTACAAAAGAATCAGCTTCTGCTGAAGTAATTCCCTGGGGAGTTGAACGCGTAGGTGGTGGCATCGCTGCTACCGACAAAACAGCCTGGATCATTGATTCAGGTATCAACTTAACCCATCCTGATTTGAATGTTGATCTTACCCGCTCAATCTCTTTTGTTAAAGGTTCCCCTTCCCCAACCGATGAATTTGGACATGGTACACATGTAGCCGGTGTCATCGGAGCCATTAAAGGAAACAGAATCGGTGTAGTTGGAGTCGCTGCTGGTGCAAAGCTGGTATCAGTAAGGGTAATGGATAAAGACGGAAAGGGTACTTTCGCTGCAATGATTGCCGGTATCGAATACGTAGGGGCCAATGGCAAACCAGGTGATGTTGCCAACATTAGTTTTGAGGTTGGACCGTCCGAAGCAATAGACAATGCAGTAATAGCAGCATCCAGTAAAGGTATTCGTTTTGTTATCGCAGCCGGTAACAGTGCATCAATTGTTTCCAACTCTCCTGCGAGAGTCAACGGGGACAATATCTATACTGTATCTGCAATGGACAAGAACAACCTGTTTGCCAATTTCTCCAATTATAGAAAATCTACAGTTGATTATTGCGCTCCCGGAGTTGATATTTACTCAACCGGCCTTGGTGGAACTTACTCCAGCCTGAACGGAACTTCCATGGCAGCCCCTCACGTAGCAGGATTGCTGCTAATTGGTTCAATCAATTCCAGCGGTAATGTCCTGGGAGCCCCGGATGGAATTGGAAAATTAATTGCCCACCACTAAGAAGTTCAGAAACTGATAATAGAAATGCAACAAATAAAGGTTTCTATTCTTAAAATACAACGATTGATTGTCTGATTGTTTTACTTCAAATTTTAAACATCTCACCATCACGTTTCAGGGAGGGTGTCCAAAAAGGCACCCTCCTTTTATTGGACCGCCTAATTTTCCGGACTTATTCAGTCCAACCGGGATCGAATAAACTTTGAATCGTAAATCCAGAATTAGTTTCTCCAGATCAGCCTTCCTGCTTTCATTTTCTTTTGGCCTTCCATGTCAGTAAGTATAATCCTGTAAAGGTATACGCCATAGGCAGGAACTGGGTTCGACAGCTCTGGTTTCCAGTATAAATCATTGATTTCATATCCCCTGGAAGGGAGAATTTGTCTGGTTTGGTATACGGTTCTCCCAGTCAAATCCATCACTTCCAGATTCACATTGAAAAGCTCATCGTACCGGTTTTGGGTGATGACAAACCTGGTCTGGTCGGAAAAAGGATTGGGGAAATTGTACGCATCATGCACAACCATCTCTTTACTGACAAAAAACCGGACTGTGGCAGAGGAGGAGTTGTTCGCATTGTCCCAGACCTTTAGGGTCAGGGTATGGGATCCATTGTCGGACACGGTCAGGGGATAAATGATGGTTCCTGATTTCCATGTCGCGGAATCTGCCCTAAAATAATTGTTCAGAATCAACTGATTGTTATTCTGTCCATCCAGTTCCAGCGTGATATCGTGGCCAATCCCGTATCCCGAACTATTAATGCCGCTCTCATCGCTCAGGAAAACCAAAAGCAGTGGATTGGCAGAAACTGTCCCTCCGTCACTAAATTTCTCATTTTCAAGATAAAGACGGATAACAGGGCCTTTGTTGTCAGAAGCAGGCAAAGTTTCTGTTCCATTGAAATGAATGTTGGCAAATGATCCATTGCCATCGGTCGTTTCGTTTTTGAAATAGTAGCGGATCAATCCCGGACCTTTGTTGAAGTTTACATCCCTCGGAACGACAAATGAATAGCTAAAGGATCCGTTTTTGACAAACGCAGTACCGTTGAACAAAACATTCTCCTGCACCTTGTAAGTAAACGGTTGTTGTCCTCCATTGCCAAGTGTGTTTTTCGTTGTTGGCTGATCCAAAACCTGAATGGACAGGTTTCCGCTGAGAAGTCCCATTTTGGCGCCGCTTCTGTCCTGAATTTCACCCGAAATGGTTACCTGGCTTAGTGGGGAGAGAATCCCGCCAAACTGTTCTACCGATTGATGGTTGATTTCCAGATTCACACAACGCTGTTCCGGATAGCTGAGGCGCAGGGCTGGATCTCCAAGCAGACAAAATTTAGAGGTATTGATGGTTCCGCTGTTTTCATTTTTCACCAGGCGGATAATATCACCCAGCCGCAGATGGTCGCCCAGTTCGTCCCTGTCGAAAACATGGTTAAAAAAACTTTTGTTGATCTCGAAATTGGAGGCCGAATAGACCAATCTGGTAGCTGATAGCAACGCGATGGCACCGCCTGCAGGGTGAAAGAGAAGATGTTCACCTGCAGACCTTTTCACCCGCATATCCCACCGGCTAAACTCACAGGTGGCCGTTACAAAGAGTGGAAGGCGATCTTTGTTCGACCAGCCGTCAATGTCGTTTACCGTTAAAACCCTCTCGTGGGCCAATCCGTCTTCGCTTGCATGGCCGACATAGTTGACAATCAGGTCGCCGGCCTGTACCGAACGACGAATCGCTTCTGTAACCGCAGGATAACGCTGTTCAGGCGTCAGGATTTCAGGATAGGCATCAAAATAGATCTTTGAAGCATTGTATTCGGGGTTTTTCTCAGTCTGAATCGATGCCAACTTTTCCGAATCACTGACGTGCAGGTTGTTGTCTTCGTCATCAGCGATGAAGCTGATGTTGTTGCGCCAATCGCCCAAAGTTGCGGCTTCATGGTAATGGATGATCTTATCGACTGCAAGGGTGGCTTCCGCAATGGTACTTGCCGGAATCCTACCAATGCCAATGTTTATGGTTCCATTGGGATCGCCAACAGTACTTTCCAATTGCCCAAAAAAATCATCGGATACGTATGAACCAACCTCATTGAGCGAATTCCCTGACTGCACGGTCGGAATCCAGTTGGGGTTATCGTCTCCTGGCTTGTGTACAGGATCGCAAGTCCCTTTGCCAAAAAGCAACAGATATTTTAATACTGATCCTTTTGAACCATAGTTTTGCCGGTAGAGGTGCAGGACATAATTCCGGAGAGCCGCAACATCCCTATAACCGCCGGCATACTCATTGAATACCTCCTCTACGGTCACCACTTTTACCGTCATATTATCCGTAGATCGGTGGTACTGGGCCAAGCGTCCGGCCTGATCCAGGAAAGCCGCTGGGGTAAAAATCAAAAATTGAGGAGTGTCAACATGTTGTATATCAGAATTTTTTATCACTTCTGTTTTGGTCACCTCAGGATATTTACTTTGGGGATCAAACAGAATGAAACTGCGCAGTGAATCGCTCTTAATCCGGAATGTCAATTGTCCATTGGCGAACTGAAAGCTTTGCTGCACAGGAGACAGCGGGTTGGTTACCTCCCAAAGCCGGAGAGAACTGTTAGCCCCATTGACCTGAAATTCAACTATTTTATCCTTACCCATCGTTCTGCCATCACGGAAAAGCAGCGGTATCCCCCGGTATTGGAGGGATCCCCGGAGTTGCAGCGTAGCATAATCCAACCAACACTGATCAGAACCTGTTCCAATGTATTTCACAGATAGATTGACGCCTGAACCAGTCACCTGCCGCGATATTTTCAAAGAATCGGCAGATGCGAAATCAGAACCGGATGAGATTTGAACAGGAATAAACCTGACAGTTCCCAAGCCATTCCCATTGGCTGTCACCTCCATCTGAGTCGGGGATATACTTCTGCCAGCGGCATAAATGCTGAAATTAACTGGCTCATTTTCTACACGATCCTGAAACGTATAGCTTTTGGACAATATATTCCCTCCGGTGAGGAGTGCTGTAAACCACCTGGATCCTGATTCCAGCAAATTTAAGTTTTCCTCCTCCCACAATTCGAAATCATCGTATTCACTTGATTGTAAATCGGGATTTCCGGCAGGTTGTTTCGATAAGGATAACAGAAGATCACTACCGGTATCCTCCGTTAGGAAAAAATAGGAAAAACCGCGAGCCGGTTGATTTCTAAATGGATGGTATTGACCTGTGGCTGTTTCATACTTCCAGCGAACCGGTCCCTGCACGAAAAAAAGCAGTGATTCCTCTCCTATAGTCTCTTTAAACCTTTGCAAAGGAAGCTGTATAGGGCTATTCTCAGGCGAAATATTGTTCGCTGGCGACATCATTTCGTTCCTGCTTCCATAAATTTTGACATTTTCGGGATGCAAAAATCCGTTATTTTTTAACCAGGAATAGTAAATTTTGTGGATTCCGGTAACAGAGGTTTCAATTTTTATCCATTTGCCACCTGAGAAGAGTGAATTCGGCACAGCGGTCTGTGCCAATCCTTCATGGCTTATCTGCAACGCAAATAAGCTAAATAGAAGGCTATAGTAGAGACAATTGAACATTTTTGCCAGCAGATTTTTTGGAGATGGTTTCATCCTGAAAAGTGGATGCCCCATAAAAAAACGACAATAAATGTTTTTTTCTCCCGGGATTGTTGAACAAATTTAGAAAAATCAATGTTTATAGTGTACTTCGTTGTTGAAAAATAAATACAGTTTTCATTAATTTGCAATATATTTGTGGCTATTGCTAATTCCTGGTTGCATTGCAAAATTTTCCAGTTATTAGTACCAAACAAAATATCGGGTAAAGATTTTTTCAGGGATATAACTTTACAAATTATATGAGACCTTCTTGATCAATTTCTTTCAAAAAAAAGATGGAGATTGAAGAGCGTAGCATATGACCAATAAAAAAAATATTAACACATGAAGCTAAATGCTGTTATATTATTGTCTATAAGCCTTTTAGTTGCATCATGCAATCTATTGCCTACCAGGAAGTCTAGTTCCTCAACGACAGGGTGGGCCTACAACACTCCCAAAAACGGTGGATTCGAATACAATGCCAACTATTCACAGGAAACCGGACCCGGACTGGTTTATGTTCAGGGTGGGACCTTCCCGATGGGCCGTGTTGAGCAGGATGTCATTTTTGACTACAACAATGCCCCGCGCCGGGTAACTGTCGCCTCCTTCTATATGGATGAGACTGAAGTCCGCAATGTCGACTGGAGAGAGTATCTCTATTGGTTACAAAGAGTCTACCCCAATAATCCTGAGGTATACAAGGCAGCTCTTCCGGATACGCTGGTATGGAGAAACGAATTGGCTTACAACGAACCTTTTCTCGAGAACTATTTACGTCATGCAGCCTACTCAGAATACCCCGTTGTTGGAGTTAGCTGGATTCAGGCAAACAATTTCTGCAAGTGGCGAACAGACAGGGTTAACGAAAGAATATTGATCAGTGACCAGATCCTGGCAGAAGATATCAAACAGAGCGGACAGAATACCTTCTCATCCGACAGTTACCTGAATGGCCTTTACAATGGCACAGACGGGAAAAGACCTTTGAAGAATTTAGGTAAAGATGGCGCTACCAGAAGGACAAGCATGTCGGATGGTATAGTACTTCCAAGGTACCGTCTTCCAACCGAAGCAGAATGGGAATACGCGGCAGTCGCACTGATTGGCAATACCGATGAAGAAGTTATTACTGACCGCCGTATTTATCCCTGGAATGGCAGCCATATCCGTTCAACTGACAAGCAGAGCCGCGGCCTTTTCAAAGCCAACAGTGTCAGAGGGCGTGGTGACTACATGGGAGTTGCCGGTACTTTGAACGATGGTTTTGAGATCACTGCACCTGTTAAATCTTTTGAACCCAACGATCTTGGACTCTATTGCATGGCAGGAAATGTGAACGAGTGGGTTCAGGACGTTTACAGACCTTCCTCTTTCCAGGAATTTAACGAATTTCAACCACTTCGCGGTAGCGTCTATACCAATTTTAAAAAGGATTCCACAGGAAATTTTGTGCGCAATCAATATGGCGAAATGGTTAGGGACACAGTTGCCAATTTCACCAATTTTAAGGATGGTGATTTTCAATCCAATATCGATGATGGTCTTTGGAAGAACAAAGATGATTCGATCAAAAGCGGTATCAGTACCAATGCCATGTATCCGAATGTGAAAGGGAATTATGTACCCAGAATCTCTGATCAGACCCGAGTGTACAAAGGAGGCAGCTGGAAAGACAGGCCTTATTGGCTGAGTCCTGGTGCAAGGCGGTACATGGACGAGAGAAAGTCGACCAATGACATTGGGTTCCGCTGTGCCATGACGAAACTTGGAGATGCAGAACCAAAATAAACATAGAAACCTCATCATCGGATGAGGTTTTTTTAAATCTTCCCATGACGCCTGAAGCAATTTACCGGATCTTTCCGGACCATCCAGTGGTAACGATCGACAGTCGTAAGATTGAGAAGGGCTCCATCTTTTTTGCGCTTAAGGGTAATAATTTCAATGGCGATGCCTTTGCCCTTGCCGCTATTGAAGCGGGAGCCGCCTATGCGGTTATCGACGAAGCCGAATTTGCCGTTCATGAAAAGATCATTCTGGTAGAAAATACACTCAAGACACTACAGGACCTGGCACGGCTCCACCGGCAAAAATTAGGTATTCCCATCCTGGCTATCACCGGGACCAACGGCAAGACAACAACCAAGGAGTTGGTTTCTGCGGTACTCTCCAAAAAATACAATCTCATCTGCACCAAAGGAAACCTGAACAACCACATTGGAGTTCCATTGACCCTGCTCTCCCTCAAACCGGAAACTGAATTTGGGATAGTCGAAATGGGGGCCAATCATCCGGGCGAGATTGATGCGTTGTGCAGGATTGCCCTACCCGATTATGGTTTGATCACCAATGTTGGAAAGGCTCATCTCGAAGGTTTTGGCTCTTTTGAAGGAGTTATCCAAACCAAGACAGAACTATACCGTTTTCTGGAGCAAAAAGAGGGTACGATATTTATCAACAATGCCAATCCTTACTTAACAGGGAAAGCCGAAAAGGTTAAAAAAATTGGCTATACCACTTCCAAAACTTTTGATGGACTCGAAGGAGAGACCGTCAGTTCGGATCCGATGCTTGTTTTCAAGGCACTTTTCCCAAAAGGCTGGCTCTACATCAAAACACAGCTTGTTGGCAGTTACAACCTCGAGAATGCACTTGCAGCGGCTGCCATCGGACAATATTTCGGAATAGATCCAACCGTAATCGCCGGGGCTATCGAAAGCTATCAGCCCGACAACAACAGGTCTCAGATGGTGGTGACAGAACACAACAGGCTTCTGATGGATGCATACAATGCCAACCCCTCCAGCACCAGGGCAGCTTTGGAAAACTTCGATCATATTGTTGCACCAAAGAAAGGGGTAATTTTGGGAGATATGCTGGAGCTTGGTGAGGTTTCACAAGAGGAACACCAGAAGATCGTTGATTTTCTTTCTTCACTGAAACTTGATCTGGTTTATCTGGTAGGCCCTCACTATTTGGCATGCAAGGCTCCTGATCAATACCGGCACTTCAACCAGTCGGCTGATTTGGCGCTTTCGCTTGAGCGACAGAGCCTGTCGGGCTATCTTCTTTTGATCAAAGGATCGCGGGGGATGAAACTTGAAACCATCCGCCCGGAGTTGTAATCCCTTAGATCACCTTTTCCAAATAAGCAGGGTGTGACCCCCATTTCCCCATATTTGATTAATTTTGCACAAAATATTGCACCAACAGATCATTCATGTCAGCATCCCTCAATTTAAAGGAACATCTTCAACACCCGACTTTCGCACTGATCGGATCAATTTCTGATGCTGAGGGACTGGAAACCTATGTGATCGGAGGTTTTGTGAGGGACCTGCTGATGTACCGCAAAAGAGAACATTACGATATCGACATTGTCACGGTAGGCAGCGGTATCGGCCTGGCAAAAAAAGTGGCTTTTGCAATCCACCCAAAATTAAAGGTGACCATCTTTAAAAATTTTGGAACAGCCATGTTTCGAGATAACGAGGTTGATTTTGAATTTGTTGGAACGCGAAAAGAGTCTTACAGGTTGGATAGCCGAAAGCCTATCGTAGAAGATGGCACCCTGGTTGACGACCAGAACAGGCGTGATTTTACGATGAATACGCTGGCCTTATCCCTTAACCAGGATCGCTACGGGGAACTGATCGACCCATTCAACGGTCTTGGCGATCTGGAGGCAAAACTGATCCGTACACCACTGGATCCCGACATCACCTTTTCTGACGACCCGTTGCGCATGATGCGGGCGATACGATTTGCTTCTCAACTCAACTTCAGAATTGAGGAGGAGACATTTACAGCTATCACCAAGCAGGTTGACCGCATTAACATTGTTTCAAAAGAGCGGATTACGGAAGAACTCAACAAGATTATCCTCTCCGACAAACCTTCTGTTGGCTTTAAATTGCTTGAAGTGAGCGGATTGTTGAAAATTATTCTTCCTGAGATACAAAACCTGAAAGGCAGGGACAGTATCAACGGTATTTACCACAAAGACAATTTCTATCATACCCTTGAGGTCCTTGACCGGATTTGCGTAAACACGGATAACCTGTGGCTTCGCTGGTCGGCACTGCTGCACGATGTGGCCAAACCTGTCACCAAAAGGTATTCGCCTGCACTGGGCTGGACTTTTCATGCCCATAATTTCGTCGGTGAAAAGATGGTACCAAAACTATTCGACCGTCTGAAACTGCCGCTCAATGAGAAGATGAAGTTTGTGCAAAAGATGGTCTTGCTGCACATGCGTCCCATCGCCTTGTCGGAGGAGGAGGTGACCGATTCGGCAGTGCGGCGTCTGCTATTTGATGCCGGGGATGACATTGACGATCTGATGACCCTTTGCGAAGCCGACATCACCTCCAAAAACGAGGAGAAAGTGACCCGCTTCCTGGCCAATTTTCAATTGGTACGGGAGAAACTCAAAGAGATTGAGGAGAAGGATGCCGTACGAAATTTTCAACCTCCGGTAACAGGAGAGTTAATCATGGAAACATTTGGATTACAGCCGTGTAAAGAGATTGGGCTGATCAAATCAGCCATTAAGGAAGCCATTCTGGATGGTGAAATCAGCAACAATTTTGAAGAAGCTCACCGGTTTATGATGGAGAAGGGAAAGGAGTTGGGGCTAAAGGCTAAGGGCTAAAGTTGTGAAGAAAGTTTCCAAAGTTTTAGTTACGAGCAAAATTTGCTCGTAACTAAAACTTTGGAAACTTTTTAACTTTATCCTTTATCCTTCTATTTTGAGAACACCACGACTACCGAAGTCGTGGCCTCATTCCCGGCAAGATCCGTGCAGGTGATAAGCAAATCGTAATTTCCCAGGGTAACCTGATTTCCGGTATAGGTTAAGGGCACCAATATTTCGTTGTGGTTAACTGCCAGCGATTTTTTTCCGGCAGGTATGGTCCAGGTGTTGGAATAGGCCCAATCTGAGGTGGTAACCCCTTTCAGACTCTTTGTGATGGCAACTTTGTATGATTTTAGCTCAACGTTGTCGTTCAGGTCCATTTGAAGGTGCATCGCGGTTCCCAATGTGATAATCTTGCTGGCGGTAGGATCCACCAGGCTAATCGTTGGTTTTGTTGTATCGGGAACAACAACAGGAGGCACATCGGTTGTGCCGCCCTTTTTACACGAGATAATGAACAGCACGAGTAAAACGGGCATCATCCATTTCAATACAATCTTCATTTTCCTTTTTGATTTGATTCATTGATAAATACTTTGCTCCTTCTTTTCCCATAAAGGAAATAGATGATCATGCCCAATGCCATCCAGATGATCAGACGCATCCAGGTATCGTAAGGGAGTGCAGCCATTTGAGCCAAACAGATAAGCATGCCCAAAATCGGGAACAACGGCACAAAAGGAGAGCGGAATGGCCTTACAGCATCCGGATCGGTTTTGCGCAAGATAATGATTCCAGCACAAACGATGACAAAAGCAAGAAGTGTACCAATTGAGACCAGTTCGCCAAGCACCGCGATAGGGAAAAGACCGGCTATCAGGGCAGCAATAGAGCCGGTAACAATGGTTGTAATATAAGGCGTTTTGTATTTTTTGTGCACTACCGTGAAGGCCTGAGGTAGCAGTCCGTCTTTGGCCATGGTGTAAAAAATCCGTGGCTGGGCCATCAACATCACCAATACCACGGAACTCAATCCGGCCAATGCACCGATTTTAATAAATGGGCGCAGCCAAACAAGCGAATCTCCGGCACTGTCGATCGCCAGGGCGATGGGAGCAGAAACGTTCAGGTCCTTGTAGTTGACCATCCCGGTAAGAACAGCGGCGACAGCAACATAAAGAACGGTACAGATTATCAGCGACCAGAGTATTCCGATAGGCATGTCGCGTGCAGGATTTTTGGTCTCCTGTGCAGCGGTGGACAGGGCATCAAAACCAATGTAGGCAAAGAAGATGACACCTGCACCGGTGAAGATCCCGGATATGCCAAATGCACCAAATTTACCAGTGTTTTCAGGGATAAAAGGAGTCCAGTTATCGACATTGATATACGACATGCCAAAGCCTATGAAAAGGAGAATAACCGTCAGTTTGATGATGACAATCACATTGTTGAACCTGCTCGATTCGCGGATTCCAATAACCAAAAGTGCGGTAATCAGCATCACCAACGCGACAGCCGGAAAGTTCAGAACGCTTCCTGTCTTCTCCCATCCCTGACCAACAATGTGATTGAAGGGAGCAGAGCACAGCGCATGAGGTATGATGATGTTGAAATCTTTCAGGAAGCTGACAAAATAACCCGACCATCCGACAGCCACTGTGGAAGATGCGAAAAGATATTCCAGAATCAAATCCCAGCCGATGATCCAGGCTAAAAACTCACCCAGGGTGGCATAAGCGTAAGTGTAGGCACTTCCAGCTATCGGAATCATGGAGGCAAATTCGGCATAGGCCAACCCGGCAAATACGCATCCAAGTGCCGAAAAAATAAATGAAAGCATGATGGAAGGTCCAGCATAATTGGCTGCTGCAGTGCCTGTTAAAACAAAAATACCGGTTCCGATGATGGCTCCAATTCCAAGGGTGATCAGGTTCCTTGCGGTGAGGGCACGGTTAAACTTATGTTCATCCGTTTGAGCCTCAGCCAAAAGAATGGTTACCGATTTTCTTCTAAATAGTTGGTTCATGCGTTTAGTAAAATTGGAGCTTAATGGCACAATCCCTCATTCCACCAAAAATAGAAAGTGTGGAAAAGGTACTATCCACAAAGATAAAAAAATATGGATAGGTGCAGAAGAGTTAATCAGAATTGGAAATAAGTTGTCTTTACAGGGAGTCTCTCATTGCAGTAAAATCCAGCAATCCGAATATTTTCCAACGAATTTCTTTTTTGTCTCCTGAGCCTCCTGATAGCTAATTTGCTTAATGCCTATCCTAAAAGGCGTGCTCTCACCAACAACCTGAACCCCAGGGATTTCACTCATAATTTCACGAAGATACTTCTCTGCATAAGCTTTTGTCTGAAATGACCTTAGAATTAAATAACATCCACCGGTACTATGCACAATTGGATGGATCTGAGTCTTGGGGGTACTTTCATCAGAAGGTTTACTATATAAAATTTTTTCAGTGACAGGAGGCTGAACTTCGTATTTCCTTCCGGCATATTGGCCTTCAGTCTGAACCACATCCAGGGCTTTCCCATATTCCGGGATATATATTTCCGTACGGCGGTTTTGGCGATGTTCCTGAGCTGTACAATTAACTCCATTGGCACACCTGTTAAGGAGTTGTGTTTCCCCATAACCCGTTCCCTTGATCCTGGTGGCATTTATTCCATGTGAAATGACATAATTTACGGCAGATTCGGCACGTCGCTGTGACAAATCCAGATTGAAAAGATCGTTTCCACGGCTGTCGGTGTGTGAGCTTAACTCAACTTTTAACTCAGGATTTTCTTTCATAAAAGAGATAAGCAGGTCGAGCTCTTTGGCCGCATCGGGTAAGATGGCCCATTTGCCATAGTCATAGTAAATGTTATTGAGTGTGATCTTTTCCTTTACAGCCGGTTCCATCCAGATGGTATCCCGGTTAATTTCACCCTTTTTCAAAATTTTGGCCACTAAAATTTTATGAATTTCGCCATATCCGGTTTTACTGGCAATCACCTCACAATCACCATTCTGTTTTGTTGACATATCCACTGCACCGACCTGGTCAGACAAATATACCTGTTTGTCACACGAACGAATTAAAGCGCTTGAAATTGGACTCAGGGTTTTCCTGTTGAATACATACAATTCTTTTACAGGAAAATTTATTCCAACTGATGGAGGTCTGACAAATTTATCAAAAGTGAATTTGTATATATCATCACTGCCGGTTCCCGGTCTGTTGGAGGTTAGATAGCCATATCCGGTACCAGATGGAATCACCATGCCAAAATCATCAAATTGTGTATTGATTGGCGCATCGAAATGCTCAATTTTGTCATTATTGAAAGGGAATTTTGTATAATACAGATCCAGTCCACCGAATCCAAATCTTCCGTTTGATGCAAAAATCAAGTAAGAACTTCCAGTTTGATTATAGTAAATAAAGGCAAATTCCTCTTTCCCTGTTGTATTAATCTGAGCTCCCATGTTGACGGGTAAGCCCCATTTACCTTTTTTTCTAATTGAATAATAGAGATCCGTTTCACCAAAACTACCATGCCTGTCGGACGAAAAAACCAAAGTATCACCAGATCGTGATATTGCAGGATGCCCAATGGAAAAGGCAGGATTGTTATAGGGAAAATTAGTAATTGATGTCCATTTCCCGTTGACTCGTTTGGCAATGATAATTCTCAGTTTGACTGTGTCCTTTGCAGGTAATTTTCTGATCCTTGCCGGGTCTACATTGCCAGATTGCGTAACAAACAGTTCGCCCGTTTTTTCACAATAAGCTACTGGTCCATCGTGGTATTTAGTCAGAAATTCAAGAAGGGGCCGGCGCTTGCCAATGGTGTTGCCATTTGCATCAATCTTCGCCTGATACAAGTCATAAAATGCATTTTTACGCAGCTTCACGTCAGGTTGTCCAAGAATTTTATCACTGTAAGAGGTGAAGCACAAAGTATCTCCAACAACAGCAGGGCCAAAATCACTCCGGATCGTATTTGTTGTCACCTCGAAAATTTTGATCGTGGAGTCGTTTAAGATTTGCCCGTCGCCTTCCTGAGCATATCCCAACAATGATATTGCATTGAATACCAATAGAATAATAAAATATTTTACAATCCTGACTTTCATTCCTGCCCGCTGGTATCTCCTGCTTCTTCTTGGATATCTCACTCAAACCCAGGTATTTCGGAGATAAGTCCCTCTTTTATTGGATGAGTTGTCATCATTCATAAGTAAAGTAAATCAATGATTTTGAGCCTGACAATGCACGATTGCCATTTAAAGCATTAGTTATCAACAAGCAAAAAATCGTTTTTGTTAATAACTTCCGGGAGATTTATTTTATCCTGTCAAAGATCAAAAGGATTGTATTAAGTAGTAAGAACAAAATAATGTTATGCTTTATATTCTCATCATTTTGACCTCCCCCAACCCCTCCAAATATAGGAGGGGGGCAGTGTTCTAATGCTGATCAGTACACGAATCTGAAGTCTCCCCTTTGGGGAGATTTAGAGGGGTCAAATGAAGGAATTCAGAAGACTAAAATGGTTCATTATTTCTTTCCAATTACTTAATTAAAAACCAGCTTGCAAAAAAAAACCTGATGGTTAGTCAGGTCTTCTTTTCGTGGTAAATGCTATCACCTCTTAAAAATATCTTGGCGATACAAATTTCCGTTTGCCACTGTCAAGTTGAAAACGCAACACAATTTCATGGGAGCCACTGGTAAAATTACTCAACGCGTTGGTGGAATATTCATAGGAATAGCCCAAACTCAGTTGACTGTTTATTTTTACCTGGGTCAAAATATCAACAGAGGAATAACTCCTGTAAGAAATGCCAAAATAGAGCAGATCATACAACGAGAACACTCCATTTATATCACCTGCCAAAGGAGCGCCTCCTACATATTTCAAAAGAAAAGAAGGTTGAAACTTTACATTGGGAGAAAGATCGATCAGGTATCCGGATGTTAGAAAGAAATGGCTCTCCACATTGACTGTTAAATCATTGGTCAAATTTGGATAGATTTCATTCTCAATGGTACGGCCCAGGATATCCATAACAGAAAATCCTGCATAATACCTATCTGAATGATAATATATCCCACAACTAAAATTCGGCAAAATCTTATGATAATCAGTCACGAATGCAGGATCAACTGTAGTATTGTCCGAATGTTTGACTGCTGAATTGTTTGAATTGAAGAAACCAACGCCTCCTTGTATTCCAAAGGTGAGCGAACTTTGTGTAAAGTAAAGTTTATAGGAATAAATCCCTGAAATACCCGTATGGTTGGTTACACCGATCTCGTCAACCACCACACTTAAACCGAGACCGACTTTCTGATTTTTTACCGGAGAATCGATAGAAAAAACTCCTGTCTTTGGCGCTCCCGGAATATTAACCCACTGATTACGGTACAAAACCGCAGCATTCAATACCTCCCGGGTTCCCGCGTATGCGGGATTGATCAGCAAGCCATTGAAAACATACTGTGAATACATAGGGTCTTGCTGTGCAAAAACAGGCACGGTAAGAGCTAAAAACAGAAAAAAAATTGTTACTCTTTTTATCATCTATATTACCTGTTTAAAGTAAGATATCCGATTTGTTCCTTCTCCCCATTGTTGAAATTGGTCGTAAAGAAGTAGGTACCTCCAGGCAACTGATTGATAATCAGAGCACCGACATTGGCGGATCCATCCCAGTCATTCATGTAATGATTACTCTGGTATACCATGTTGCCCCATCTGTTAAATACCTTCAAAGTTACAATGTACTTGTCTGCCCCTTTGATGATAAAATAGTCATTTATCCCATCCCCGTTAGGTGAAAAACCTTCCGGAATAAATACCGTGAGTGGAGCGATCGTGATGTAAACATTAGCAGATGATACAGAATAATCCATACCGTCGGATGCAACCCAGCGGAAGGAGATATCTCCTGCATAATCCTTATCAGGAATGAATTCCAGTTTTTCTAAATCATTCGAAAGAATTTCCAGTCCAATGGTAACATCAACTCCATTTAAAACTAATTTTCCATGTGTTGGTAAAGATTCAATCCTGATTTTCACGAGGTTATCATTGTTAGAATCTATAAACTTTGAAGCAAAGTCATTTTGAATGAACATAAATGACTGATTCTGAATAGTTGTTTTGGTTATATCCGATACAATTGGGACATGGAGTGAAGTAACATTACACGTTACTATAGAAACAGAAACGGCAAATCTTGAAGATGATTCGCAAACATTGGTAGCTTGAGAGGCATAGTATTTTACACCATCCACCAGGAACGTATTCTGAGGAATTTCAACCCCTGCTGATGCTGCATTGTACCATTTCACGTTCAAACCTGATACAACTAAATCGGAAACTTTAGCAGCTTCGTCGCTACAAAATGTTTGCAACTGACTGCCAGATGGAGTTATCGGGATTTCATAGATCATTGCCAGTACACCAGTTCTTGAGGAGCTGACACAACCGGTCACAGTGTTTACAGATTCTGCATAATAACTGGTAGCCGTCGTCAAAGCGGCAGAACCGGCCAGTTGTGTACCAAGGACATTGGAGGAATACCAGCTCACTGTTGATCCGGCTGGCGCATTCGCACTAAGGTTTGCCAATACCGCGGAGCCACAGAAATTCTGTGTGGCAGTTGCTGTCGGAGCAGCCGGCAATCCATTGATTGTTATGGTAAATGTTTGAACTTCTGAAGCATCCATACCACCATTTAGCGTACCGCCGTTATCCTTTATTTGAACTGAAACAGTTGCAGTCCCGGTTTGATTGAGGGCCGGGGTAAAGGAGAGAATACCTGCTGAATTGACTGATGGCTGGACAGTGAAAATAGAGTTGTTGTTATTTGACACTACAAAAAATAGTGATTGACCTGATTCATTGACAGGACCTGTACTTATTGATGTAGCCCAATTCTGGATAATTTGAACAGCTGCATTTCCACACACCGACAGATTTCCACCACCTTTAAAGGATGGGGCATCGTTCACAGGTGTGACAGTTACATTTACTGTTGCAGTAACATTGCCTCCATTTCCGTCGCTGACAGTAACAGTGAAGCTGTCTGCTCCGAAATAGTCGGCTGCCGGAGAATAGGTATAAGTACCGTTTGCATTCACTGTAACAGTTCCATGTACCGGATTACTTGCCTTACTGAACGTCAGGGCATCCCCATCTACATCTGTCGCTGTGACTGTCCCGTTGACCGGTTTGTCTTCCAAAGTGGTTACAGGAAGGGCAGTTGCTACCGGTGGATCGTTAACAGGAGTAACCGTTACATTCACAGTTGCTGTATTTTGTCCGCCATGTCCATCGCTGACCATTACCATGAAGCTGTCTGTTCCATTGTAGTTATTTGCCGGAGTATAGGTATAGGTACCATTGGCATTCACTGTGACCGTCCCATGTGCGGGGTCGCTGACCTTGCTGAAGGTCAGGGCATCACCATTTACATCCGTAGCGGTTACGGCGCCGCTAACAGGCGTGTCTTCAGCCGTATTGACAGGAGCTGCAGTAGCTACCGGTGGATAGTTGACAGGTGGTGGTGGCGGTGGTGGCGGTGGCGGCGAGACAGGATTTATGGTTATTGATACCGTTACTGTATTCCCGTCCAGAGTGCCGTCGTTGACTTTGTATGTAAAACTGTCGCTGGTGGTTGCACTGCCGTTGTGAATGAAGGTGAATGATCCGTTAGCGTTGAGCGTCAGCGTACCGTTGACGGGATCCGTGACTTTGATGGCCGTAACAGTATTTCCATCAGGATCTGAGTCATTGCCTAATACCCCAGGTGCTGCTACCGTCAGTGTTCCACCCTTAAGGACTGAGTAGCTATCGGCTACCGCAACAGGTGGCTCGTTAACATTGGTCACTGTGATGGCCAAATCTTGCACGTCTGTCAGGTTCCCGGTTCCGTTATCCGTTACAGTTACCTGTACATCATAAACATTGTTGGCGCCTGCATCCGCTGGACTTTCGAAGTTCGGCGCCGTGACAAAGTTCAACACTCCAGTTGTGCCGTTGATGGCAAACAACGCCTGATCTGCTCCTCCTGTGATGGAGAAAGTCAGTGTCTGTGCGGGAAGGTCAATGTCGGTTGCTGTTACCGTTGTTACAAGAGTGGTATTTTCTGCAATAGTGGTTGTTGCTGTTGCCCCACCACCGTTGGAGGTGATTACCGGTGGTGTATTGCAAGCATTGACTGTAGCTACGACATCAAGCCTGGAGGTACTTTCGCAATCACTTACCGTTTGAGAGGCATAGTAATGTGTTCCATTGACCAGAGCAGTTGAACCTGCCAGGGCCGTTCCTCCACTTGAAGCAGCATACCATCGAATGGCCGTACCTGTAGCATTCAGGTTAGCTACTGTAGAAGCAGCAGCGCAGAAAGATTGAGCTGCTGATCCCGTTGGAGCTGCTGGAGCTAATGGTTGGGCATTGATTACGGCATCACCTGAAGCAGGGGAAGTACAACCATCTGCATTCGTAACAGTGAAGGTTCGTGTACCGGTAGTAATTCCGTTTAAAGTAATTGATGTACCAATATCTGAGCCGGTTATAGTTCCTCCTGAAGAAACGGTAACGGTCCAGGTTCCTGATGCCGGCAGTCCGCCCAAAGTTACACTTCCGGTGGCCGTGCCACAGGTCGGTTGGATAATTGCTTCTACAATTGGAGCAGCCGGGGTCAGTGGCTGTGCATTGATGACCACATTGGCAGATACCGGTGAAGTACACCCTGCTGCATTGGTAACGGTAAAATTGTGTGTGCCTGTAGCTAAGCCGGAGAGGGTTGTGGTTGCACCTGATCCTGCGATACCTCCCGGATTAATTGTCCAGGTTCCTGATGCAGGCAGTCCGCTCAAAGCTACACTTCCGGTTGCAGTGCCGCAGGTAGGCTGGGTGATGGCGCCTACTATCGGTGCTGCCGGAGCGGACGGATCGCTTAGGGTTGCATTAACACCGGTTGCTGAAGTACAGCCATTGGCAGTGATCTGTAGATTATTGTATACACCTGCAGAAGCAGATATAGTAGCGGCACCGGAGGATACAACTACTCCTGTAAAGTTACCTGAAGTATTATAAGAGATGGTATATGTTCCATTTGTAACGTTGGCCAATGTGAGCGGGATAATTCCATTTCCTCCGCAAGTTGCAGGATTGGTGATTGATCCTACTGAAATAGCGGGCGTTAGTGGTTGGGCGCTGATCACAGCAACACTGGAAGCAGCGGAAGTACATCCGTCTGTATTGGTAACTGTGAAAGTACGGGTACCCGTGGAAATGCCGTAAAAAGTAACAGTTGTACCAGCACCGGAACCAGATATACTGCCACCGGTAGAAACGGCAACGGTCCAGTTTCCTGATGCCGGTAAACCACTTAAAGTTACATTGCCGGTGGCCGTGCCACAGGTCGGTTGGATAATTGCGCCTACTATCGGGGCTGTCGGGGTCAGCGGCTGTGTATTGATGACCACATTAGCGGATGTTGGTGAGGTACACCCTGCTGCATTGGTAACGGTGAAATTGTGTGTGCCGGTAGCTAAGCCGGAGAGGGTTGTGCTTGTACCTGATCCTGTTATACCTCCGGGATTAATTGTCCAGGTTCCTGAAGCCGGAAGTCCGCTTAAAGCGACACTTCCGGTAGCTGTGCCGCAGGTCGGCTGGGTGATGGCGCCTACTGTCGGTG
>CAYHQN010000008.1:44143-47222 GCA_964358545.1 uncultured Tangfeifania sp.
TAGGGGCCTGCGGCTGTGCATTGATGACCACATTAGCGGATGCAGTTGAGGTACACCCTGCAGCATTGGTAACGGTAAAATTGTGTGTGCCGGTAGCTATGCCGGAGAGGGTTGTGCTTGCGCCTGTTCCGGTGATACTTCCAGGATTAATTGTCCATGTTCCTGAAGCAGGCAGTCCGCTCAAAGCCACACTTCCGGTAGCTGTGCCGCAGGTCGGCTGGGTGATGGCGCCTACTGTCGGTGCAGACGGCGCGGACGGATCGTTCAGGGTTGCATTAACACCAGTTGGAGAAGTACAGCCGTTGACGGTGATTTGTAAATCATTATAAGTACCAACTGTAGTTGCAATAGTTGCTGTGGAACCGGCTACAATGACTCCGGTAAAACTGCCTGTACTATGAGCGATGGTGTAGGTGCCATTTGTAACATTGGTCAATGTGAGCGGGATACTTCCATTTCCACCGCAGGTTGCAGGATTGGTGATTGATCCTACTGAAATTGCCGGGGTCAGCGGTTGGGCATTGATCACGGCAGGACCGGAAGCAGGTGAAATACAACCATCTTGATTGGTAACGGTGAAGGTACTGGTACCGACAGGAATACCGCTGACAGTAACTGATGTGCCAGTACCTGTTCCAACTATATTACCACCTGAAGAAACGATAACGGTCCAGGTTCCTGATGCCGGCAGTCCGCTCAAAGCCACACTTCCGGTGGCTGTATCGCAGGTTGGTTGGGTGATAGTGCCTACTATTGGAGCAGACGGAGTGGCCGGTTGGGCATTAACGGTCAGGGAGGTGGTTGCTGAAGTACAGCCTGCTGCATTGGTGGTGGTAACGGTATAAGCTCCTGCTGTCAGACCAGAGAATACGGCTCCTGCCTGGGTTACCGGAGCTACAACAGGGCTGGTTCCTGTCACAGTATAAGTAATGCCTGCTCCCGGTGCGGGTACCGTTACCGTAATGGTTCCGGTCGGTACGGCACAGGTTGGCTGAACCGTTACACTGGCTGTCGGGGCGGATGGAGTAGTTGAAACATTAGCTGTGACATCAAATCTTGAAGCGCTCTCAGCTCCGTTAACAGTTTGGCTTGCATAATAGTGAATACCATCTGCCAGAGCTGTAGAATTAGCCAGTGCGCTACCGTCGCTGGAAGCAGCATACCATTTGATGCCAGTACCTGTAGCTGTTAAACCGGCAACTGTTGGAGCAGCGCCTGAACAGAATGACTGAGTGGCTGTTCCTGTTGGAGCTGTAGGATTAACAGTAAATGTACTGCTTGTTCCTGTTTCTGTGCTGCTGGTTTTAGTAGCTGTAATTGTTTTACCTGTTCCGGCCTGTGTGAGGGTCACAGATTCTACTCTCACGCCACTTGTGAATGCTGAAGTAACAGAAGGAGTGATCGTTCCTGCATTAGTTGACAGGTCTGTTGTACCGGTAAATCCTGTTACAGTATTGTTATTTACATCCTGAGCGGTGATGGTGATATCGAATGCAGTTCCTACAGTTTGGGTAGAAATCGTAGCGATGGCAAAATGATGCAAAACGCCTGCCGTTCCTGTTGCTGTAAATGTCAAAGGAGAACCTGTCAGCCCTGTGCTTGTAGCTGTTAATGTGTTAGATCCTGCTGTAGGACCCAAAGTCCAACTTCCGACAGTAGCTATACCGCTGGCATTGGTCGTTGTAGAAAGTCCTGTTCCGGATCCACCGCCTGTGGCAACGGCAAATGTTACGCTAACACCGGAAACCGGGTTATTGCTAGCATCTTTTACAATTACACTTGGGGCGGTTGAGACGGCTGTTCCGACGGTAGCTGATTGACCATCGCCTGCGTTGATGGCGATATGAGTAGCTGCTCCGGCTGTCACTGTAACGGAATTATTACCACTTACCGCATTGTTAAGAACGGAGGTAGCGGTCATTGTTACTGTTCCGGCCCCTACGCCTGTGAGCTTGTTGGTGCTGGTTATAGTGGCAGAGCCGGTACCATTGGTTCTTGACCAGGTATAGGTATCTGCGACGGTGTTATTGGATGCATCTTTAGAAACAGCTGTATATCCGTTAGACTCTACACCTGACACGATACTTGCATCACCCGAAACAACGACAGAAGCTACTGCACCGGCAGTGAGTGCAAATGAATTTGATACGGCTGCAGTTAAACCTGACGGAGTAAATGTAAGGGTGAAGTTACCTGCTGTTCCGGTGATGACCAGGTTGGTAAAGGTGGCCACACCACTACCGTTTGTGGAAACGGTTGTTGTTCCGGTGAGTACTCCGGAGCCAGATGTAATGGTTGCAACAACATTGAGACCTGAAGTGCTTACATTGTTATTGCTTGCATCCTGCAACTGTACGATAGGTTGAGTGGTCAGGGCTACGCCGTTGACTGCTCCGCTTGGTTGAGTAGTTAATACACCTTTGGTAGCTGTGGTGGATATTCCGGTGGCTGTAAATGTCAAAGGAGAACCTGTCAGACCTGTGCTTGTGGCTGTTAATGTGTTAGATCCTGCCGTAGAACCCAAAGTCCAGCTTCCTACCGTAGCGATACCGCTGCCATTGGTCGTTGCCGAAAGCCCTGTTCCTGATCCACCGCCTGTGGCAACGGCAAATGTTACGCTAACACCTGAAACCGGGTTATTGCTTGCATCTTTTACAATTACACTTGGGGCGGTTGAGACGGCTGTTCCGACGGTAGTTGATTGATTATTGCCGGAGTTGATGGCGATCTGCGTGGCCGAACCTGCTGTAATATTAAATGCCGAAGATGTTGCTGCGGTCA
Organism: uncultured Tangfeifania sp.; assembly: GCA_964358545.1. GTDB lineage: Bacteria > Bacteroidota > Bacteroidia > Bacteroidales > Prolixibacteraceae > CAINVV01. The sequence goes on from CAYHQN010000008.1 coordinate 46,925, forward strand.
AAACAGGTGAGCTGCTTGCCCCCAGGGTGTAACCTGTCCCTGATTTATTGATGGACAGACCGCTGAAGGTGGCAATACCACCGCTGGCCGTTGCTGCCCCACCTCCGGTCAATGTACCGCTGCCCGGGTTTGTGCCGATGGCCAGCGTTACCGTCGTCGTGTTGTCAGTTGTAACCAGGTTGCCGTTCGCATCTTCAATACGTACTGTCACCGCCGGACTGATCGTTGCTCCGCCTACTGCACTGGTCGGCTGTTGTAAGAATGCCAACTTCGTGGCTGCACCTGCAGAGAAGGTGAT
>CAYHQN010000008.1:47322-66083 GCA_964358545.1 uncultured Tangfeifania sp.
CGCATCTTCAATACGTACTGTCACCGCCGGACTGATCGTTGCTCCGCCTACTGCATTGGTCGGCTGTTGTAAGAATACTAGTTTCGAGGCCGTGCCTGCAACAAAAGTCTGTGCCCCTCCCGCAGTCGTTGATCCCGATTTCGAACCACTGGAGAAACTAAAATCCGTAGTTGCTAAGGCATTGACACTTAAAGTATTTCCAACTGTTGCCCCAGCTGCAATATCAGCGGTAATATATATATATCCAGGTGTTCCGACATTTATTGCCTGTGATAAAAACGAAGGAAATGTTTTTGCTCCGGCTGTGCCTGGTGTTGTGTATGTACTCAATACGGTACCACCACCTGTAAAGGTGCTGGTGGTTTGATACCAAACTTTAAGATTGGTTAGTCCTGCAGATGTGTAAGTTCCTGCCGTTGTACAGGTCATCCCGGTAAGTGTGGCATTGGCTGTAGTAATGGTAAGCATTGATGTAGACAATACTACATTCGTTGTTCCAACTACAATATTTGCGGCAGTTATTTGTGTGCCATTATCCGATAATGCTATACTGGGGGAAGTAGATGTGGCAACTGTAACAATACCGTTGGTTGCTGCAAAATAGGTGTTGTTCTGATTTGTTGCAGATGAAGATGTTGAACCCCATGTTCCGTTAACTGTGCCCGTTCCGCCAAGTGTTAATGTACCTACGCTAATATTCAAGCCAGTACCAATACTAGCCGTAGCCGACCCTGAAGGTGCAATACTTAAATTGCCAGCTACTGAAGTCCCTGTTGCTATTGATTTTGCGCCACTGCCAGAAAGTATAAGATTGCTGTATGCCACAACTATCACTGTCTGAGCCCCTGCACCACTGTAATTGACCGTGTTTCCGGCAGCACTTACAGTAAGCGTTGTAATTGTAGGTACGGTAGGAGTAGTACTGATATTAAGCGTGCTGGTAGCTGTTGCATTATTAAAACTGGTAATTGTACTCGAACCGGAGTGGTTAACTATACCGGCGGCGTTGTTAGTGATGCCGGTAATTGCTCCCGAACCAGTGATATTTATGGTGCCGGTGTTGGTAAAATTGGCAAGGGCGGTGGTTGTTGTTCCCGTGTTGGAACGGTTAATAATCCCGGCATTGGCAAGGGTGGTAATTGAACAGGATGCTGCGGTTCCACTGAGATTAAGTGTACCTGTTGCCGCGTTTGAGAATTGACCAGTTCCACCTAAAGCTGTTGCAGCAGTAAATGCTCCGTTGTTAGTTACAGTAACGCCTGTTACAGTTACCTGCGTAAAACTAAATGAGCCGGTCCCTCCAGTGACTTGGGCGTTAGTATTGAAAGTTGCTCCACCGGCATTAAAAACATTAGAACTGTTATTAGTTATACCATTGTTAAAAATCAAACGAGTTGAGAAAGTTGACGCTGTAGAAGTCCAGGTTCCACCTGGATTTATTGTTACCAATCCAGTAAAAGTTTTTACACCAGTGCTTGAAGATATGGTCAGGGTGCCGGTCACTGAGGTGGTTCCTGAAACAGTGATTGCAAAGGCCCCCACTGTAAGAGTAGATGCGCTGGCGATACTAAGGTTAGTACAAGCTGCTGTGGCATCAACCGTAACGGTGAATCCTCCTTCGATAAAAACATTATCTGCAGCTACAGGCGCGGTTGCACCAGGTATTCCTCCTGAAGTTGCAGACCATACGGCGGTTGAAGTCCAGGCACCACTGGCAACTGAAAAGCGATCTGCAGACATAGCAACAGATACAGATGTCAATAAAACCACAACCAGCACCATCGCCTTTACTGGTAGCAAAAATTTTCGTACGGGTTTATGTGTTGCACCCGGCAGGATTGATGGGTTGAACCGGGTTTGAGTGTCTCTCTTTCCTAATACCTCTTCTATCCCCCCACAGCTCCGCTCAAGACCCCTGGAATCACTTCCCATGGCCTCTACCGCTAGTGGCGCCGGATGATGTTGGTATTTAGAAAGATAAATCATTATGCTATCAGATCATATTGTTTATGATCTAAGAATTTGGGGCTTCGTTTTCCTGAAGTGTCAACGGGGCAGGATAGTAACGATTGTCAATCTTTTGAACCTTTCCCTCGTTTAACAACTTTTTGGTCACATAACCGAGCCGGAGCTTACTCTGCTGAAGCGTTGCTTCCATTTCTGAAATCATCACTCCATTTGCGTGTTCATTGATGAATTTCTGTATCAATTCTTCCATACTAATACTGTATTAAATGTTACGCTTTCATTATCAATGCTCATAAATAAAAACCGTCCTGCTTATTTTGGTTCTTCACAAATCAAAATATATTACTTTAACTGTCTCAAATTCAAAAAGATAAATTACAAAATTAAATTATGTTTTTATCAACTTAGTACAATGGGATGAAAAGAAGGGTGAGTTGTGCGCTCTGTGCGCACAACTGTGCGAGCAGAGAGGCGATTCCGAATACCCCAGGATCGCGCCGTGACCTGCCGCATCAATACCAATGATGTAGGAAAATGAGCCGTTGGGCCCCATTAAAAGGCCGGCAACCGGGTCAAGCTTTTGCATGTCAACATAGGGGATCTCGCTCTGCGAAACATCATTGCCGGGAGGAGTGGTAAAACCCAGTAGTACACCATTCGTCTTTTGGGAAACATAGCCATCTCCATCGGGATCCACTGCATTACCGGGGGTGAGTGCGGGTTTGAGAACCATCCCCTGTATCAGGCCAAAGCTCACATCCGTATAGGATAACCAAAGGAAAAATAAGACAAAAGAAAAACGATACGTTTTTTTTACGAACAGATCATTTAGAATTTGAAAAAACTGCGCGTGAATGGTTCGCATTTTATTCATGATGTTTCACTTAAAAAAATATGAACTTAAATTCAGGTATCAGTTTTCAGTAAAAAATAATTATTCCATGAACCAGGGAGGTTGGAATACACATTACAATTTTAGTGCCAAAATTAGAAATGGATAAAAATCAGCAATTTAAATCATGCTATATCTACTATTGATCATACAATTTAACGATATAATTTAGATTAATTATAAATAATGAATTAGTAAAATATTCGATTTTTTTTTAAAGAAACACAGGTGTGCGGTCAGCTGTGCGCATCCCCAATCTTATCCTTCTGTTCTACAAAAAAACTATCAAAAAAAGGGCACAACAGATTAAAAATTCTGTTGTGCCCTATCTGCCCAAAGAGGTCTTTCCCTATTCTTATTTTCCACAGGATCGTCCCGAAATAGCTGCATTGTTTGCTATATACCTAGGATTATCCGGCTTCGGTGTATTTGGTATCACCGGCCATTTCGGCCTTCCATCTTCCTAAAAATTATTCTTTAGCCAAATCCCGAAGAATCGATCGTAGATCTGAAAGACATTTTTCTCCTGTGTAACTAAATCCTTAGCTATTAAATACCGGAGCGCCGATTGAACGGAACTGGGAGTGTGAAGCTTATATTTTCGAACAAAGTCACCGGATGTTACAGCAGAAGCTTTTCCTTCTTTGGATATGGCGATTAAAATTTCTTTCTGCTTCTCGGGTAATCGGGATAATATTTCCTGATAAGTAAACTCTTGAGCCGAAATAAGGTTCTTTAATGCCTCGTCAAACATGAGTAAAGTACAGTTTTCACCTACAGGGGTTAAGGAATAAAGTTCGTTGAAAAGAATTTGCAAATACCAGGTATGACCTTCAAAGTTGTTGTAAACCTTGTCAATAATTTCAGATTCTACATGCCGTTTGCCGGCTTCAAAATGATTACAGACAAATTCCTTGTAATTATCGGCAGAGATACTTTCAAGATGCATCATTCCAACGCTTTGATAAAATGGTCTCGCCGGACTTTGAAACAAATTTGACATGGTGTGTTGCTGACTTCCAGCAAAAATAAAACGGGTGTTTTTACAGTTCTGAATCAAAGTTCTTAAAACCGCTTCCACATTCGCTTCGGCATAGTGCCCAATCTGTTGAAACTCATCAATTGCAACGATACAAGGTCTGTTCGCCAGTTCCAAATAGTGGAATATCTCTTCCAAAGTGTTGTTAGCCTCCTGGATATCTCCCAAACCAATTTCAAATGAAGGCTCGCCAGTATCACGGTTCAACCTGAACCCTGCTCTTAACGATATAATAACAGAGAAGAAATGATCCAGAAACTTACTGCCTTTGGGTTTCAATTCTTCAAAAATTTCTTTGCCTAAAGCGAAAACAAATTCACGCAAACTGCTAGTGGCGTAAATATCAATGAAAAACGTGTAATAATTATCTTTGATCTCTTTTGCCTGAAAACAGTGTCGAATCAATCCCGTCTTTCCCATTCTTCTCGTGGAAATGATAGCCACATTCCGGCCATTTGTCAGATAACGTATCAAATTTTTGCTCTCATCATCACGGTCGCAGAAATAATAAGGTGATATATAGCCACTTATAACAAACGGATTTTTCAATGACATTATTATTCTTTTTATAATTATTGTAAATATAATAATTACATTTACAATAACAATGGAAAAGGAAAATAGAAATTAGAAAATTGTTGAATGGCCAGGGGCTGTGAAGCATGGACTGGCTATTTCTTATCCCCCACCTTCTGGTAAATCACATACGAATAAACAATCGGCACCGCCACCAGAATTACCATCAACGGCACAAAGACCCACTCGGGCTTTGGCACAACGAAATAGAGAGCCATCCCAGCCAGACTGCCCCAAAACCAGAGTTTCCCGGCCATCTTGTGGGTGCGAACCCATACTTCATCGCTGTTGAGCGTCCAGGGCACTTTGATCCCCACAAAATAGTTGGGCCTGAAATTCGCCATTGTACACAATTCGCATGTTGGGTATTTCCAACTTCAATTTTGAATCCACAAAGGTGGTAACCGTAACCGGAATGCCCTTTGCACCCTGATCCGGACTGTCCATGGTCGAACTGTAACCTTTGTCATTCCCTGTAATGTTGAAGACAATCCTCAACTGCATTCCCTGTACCTTCAAAGCCCCATTCCACTGACCTGTAATCTCCTGAGCGTATAAACCAAGTACAGACATTACCAAAACCAATAATACTGCAATGTTTTTCATGTTTTCAATTTTTAACTCTTTGTTTCACAAGTATATATTGCAACCTATTTCAATATATTCCTATTTATTTCCATCTATTTCTCTTTTTTCAACATTTCGCAGGACGATAAAGACAATCATGACCATGAGTGTTTCGGTCCCTGAGCGTAGCCGAAGGGTCACATTTCAATATTTTCCAATTTTCACATTTTCTTAAATTGCATCAACCACATCATCACCCCATCAAACACCGTAGTATTGATCGAGTATTTGATGTACTGTCCCTCCCGGATGCTCACCACAAGACCGGCTTGTTTCAGCAAGTCGAGGTGATGGGAGATGCTTGGTTTGGTCATGCTAAAGCTGTCGGCAATCTCACCTGCAGTCATATCTCCCTTGTTGAGTAGTTCAAGGATCTCACGCCGGGTAGGATCGTTCAAGGCTTTGAAGAAAATATTCATGACGAATAGACATTTAGACAAATATCTAAATATTATTTTTAATATGCAAATATTTGTGCAAGTAATTTATTACACAGAGTTTCACAGAGAAGCACGGAGTTGCACAGAGATAAGAAAATAGTTTGAAAAGATTCTGAGGGTACATCAGATTGCTTCCCGCTTCGTGCCTCGCGGTCTCAAAGACGTAGCTGCCGTATCGTGAGGGGTGGAAGGGCGGCAGATTGCTTCCCGCTCGTGCCTCGCGGTCGCAATGACGAAGCAATCTATTGATAATCAAGAAAATATAAAAATCTGTCATTGGCAGGAGGAACAACCATTTCGTTTTCTCCCTCTGTGTAACTCTGTGCTTCTCTGTGAAACTCTGTGTAACTATTTTTAATTGATGATGGTGCAGCCAATATACGGGACCAGCACCTCCGGCACCCGAATCCCCTCCGGAGTTTGATAATTCTCCAGAATTGAAGCTACGATCCTTGGCAAAGCCAACGCGCTGCCATTCAGGGTATGGGCCAGCTGTAGTTTCTTGTTGCCCTCTTCGCGGTAGCGTAATTTCAGACGGTTGGCCTGGAACGACTCAAAGTTGGAGACCGAAGAGACCTCCAGCCAGCGCCCCTGCCCTGCCGACCATACTTCGAAATCGTAAGTCAGCGCGGAGGTAAAACTCATATCGCCACCGCAAAGACGGAGAATCCGGTAAGGCAAACCCAGCTTTTCGACCAGCGATTTCACATATGCAACCATTTGATCCAATGACTCGTACGACTTATCAGGATGCGCGATTTGCACAATCTCAACTTTGTCGAATTGGTGCAATCGGTTCAGTCCGCGAACATCTTTTCCGTAAGAGCCTGCCTCACGACGGAAACAAGCAGAATAGGCAGTAGTTTTGATGGGAAGATCTTTTGCCTCCACAATCACATCACGGAATATATTGGTAACAGGAACTTCAGCGGTAGGAATCAGGTAGAGGCCATCCACGGGGCAGTGGTACATCTGTCCCTCCTTGTCGGGTAGCTGCCCTGTACCAAACCCGGAAGCCTCGTTCACAACATAAGGGGGTTGAACTTCGAGGTAACCGGCTGCTCTGGCCTGGTCGAGAAAGAAATTAATAAGGGCGCGCTGAATGCGGGCGCCAAATCCTTTGTAAACAGGAAACCCAGCTCCGGTAATTTTCACGCCTAGTTCAAAATCGATCAAATCATATTGGGCAGCCAGTTCCCAGTGAGGTTTGGAGCCTTCGGGAAGTTGCGGTATGGTACCGCCTGTGGCAACCACCAGGTTGTCTTCAGGGGTCTTTCCAGCCGGAACCAGTGTGGAAGGAAGATTTGGCATCTGAACCTGCAATGCAGCCATTTGAGAATCAATGTTCACAAAATCTTCGTCGTGCTGGTGAATCAACTCCTTGAGAACCACCGTCCGCTCCTTGGCTTTGTTTGCCTCCTCAGTTTTACCCTCTTTCAACAGAAGTCCGATCTCCTTCGACAATTGGTTCATCTCGGCCTTGCAACCATCACTTTCAATCTGGTATTCGTTGCGTTTTTGGTAGAGAGCCAAAACCTGCTGAACAATTTCCCGTGCGTCGAAAAATTTGACAGCAAGTCTTTCTATCACAAATTCCGGATTCTCCTGGATAAATTTTAAGCTAAGCATAATGAGTTATGAGTTATGAGTTATGAGTGATGAGTGATGAGTGATGAGTGATGTGAGTTAAGAATGAGTCCACTTCCACAAGTCTTTTCCTGCCACAAAGGCACCAAAGCACTAAGGTCCACAAAGAACATAGTACTGATATTTAAATCTTTGTGAAACCTTCGTGATTTAGTGTCTTTGTGGCCTTCTTTATTTTTTTGCTTTTCAGAGTGGACACAAGAATTATGAATCAAAGTTACAACAAAAAAACTCCTGCCTTATTGCCAGAGCAACAAAACAGGAGAGAATTTTATGAGCTTATTGAGAATTACTCTGCAACGACTACTTTCAACGGCTCAACGCTGACATACGATTTCGCGTTGGTCTTCTTTTTGAAAGCAACGGTACCATCGATCAATGCGAAAAGTGTATGATCTTTACCGATTCCTACGTTTGCTCCCGGATTGTGAACAGTTCCACGCTGGCGAACCAGAATGTTTCCTGCTTTGGCAGCCTGACCACCATAAATTTTCACTCCAAGTCGTTTGCTTTCTGATTCGCGGCCGTTCTTCGAACTACCCGCCCCTTTTTTATGTGCCATGGTAAATTGTTTTTAGAGGGTTACGCTACTATTTCTGAAATTTGAATCTGGGAAAAGAATTGACGGTGACCGTTTTTCTTTCTGTAGCCTTTGCGGCGTTTCTTTTTGAAAACAATTACCTTCTCCCCCTTCAGGTGCGAAAGAACTGTTGCACTAACTTTTGCGCCTTCAACAACAGGTGCTCCGATGGTAATTGCACCTTCGTTGTCGACCAATAATACTTTGTCGAAAGTTACCTCTGTTCCCACTTCATTTGGAAGACGGTGAACATAGACTTTCCTCTCTTTTTCCACCTTGAACTGCTGTCCGGCGATTTCTACAATTGCGTACATGTTTACAATTTAAATATTTGGGTCCGGCAGGCGGGCTAAACGCTCCTCTTTTTGAGCCTGTACGAACTATTTCGGACTGCAAAAGTAATCATTTTCATTTTACAGCCAAAAACAAAATGAAAATAATTAGAAATGTTACACAGAGAAGCACAGAGTTACACAGAGGGAGAATTAAAAAGCTTGAAGGGTCTGAAATGTTTATAATGTTTGAAGGGTTTACCTGCACAACATTTTAAACATCATAGACAATAAAAACATTTCTAACATTTCAGACCCATTTAACTTTTTTAATCCTTTCTCTGTGAAACTCTGTGCGACCTCTGTGTATCTCTGTGTAACCCTTTTATACACCTATAATCTTCTTAATCTCATTCAATTTGTTTAGTGCTTCAAGCGGCGACATCCGGTTGATATCCAGATTTTTGATTTCATCACGAATCTGCTTGAGAACCGGATCGTCAAGCTGGAAGAAGCTGAGTTGATATCCTTCCCTGTTCTGGGCCAGGTCGCCAACCGGTTTCGCCGGATACTCCTTCCGGTTGCTCTTCTCCATCTGCGCAAGAATATCTTCTGCGCGTGCCACCACACTCCGGGGCATCCCGGCCATCTGGGCTACATGGATACCAAAGCTGTGGTTACTGCCTCCCGGCACCAGTTTCCGCAAAAAGATGATGTTTTTCCCCATCTCCTTGATAGAGACGTTGAAATTCCGGATACGTCCAAACGATTTTTCCATCTCGTTCAACTCATGGTAATGGGTGGCAAACAGGGTTTTAGCCCTTACCCTTGGGTGTTCGTGGATATATTCCACAATCGACCAGGCAATGGAGATGCCATCGTAGGTGCTGGTACCGCGGCCCAGCTCGTCGAAGAGGATCAGGCTCCGGTCCGAAATATTGTTAAGGATGCTGGCCGCTTCTGTCATCTCTACCATAAAGGTGGATTCGCCCGACGAAATATTATCGGAAGCACCTACCCTGGTAAATATCTTATCGATGTATCCGATGCTTGCCGCTTCGGCCGGCACGTACGATCCCATCTGAGCCAGCAGCACAATCAGCGCCGTCTGTCTGAGCAAGGCCGATTTCCCCGCCATGTTTGGACCGGTAATCATGATGATCTGCTGTTCGGTGTTGTCGAGTGTCAGGTCATTGGCGATATACTTTTCTCCTACCGGGAGTTGCTGTTCGATCACCGGATGACGCCCGCCTTTGATCTCAAGCAGATCGCTTTCGTTCACATCCGGGCGGGTGTATTTGTACTGAACTGCAACTGTGGCGAAAGAGCGCAGACAGTCTATCTGGGCTGTCAGGCTGGCGTTGAGCTGAATGGCCTGGAAATATTCTGTCAGTGAATTGATCAGGTCGTTGAAAAGGGAGGTTTCGAGCGCCAAAATACGCTCTTCGGCCCCCAGAATTTTTGTCTCATACTCTTTCAGCTCCTCGGTAATATAACGTTCCGCGTTAACGAGGGTCTGTTTGCGGATCCATTCATTCGGAACTTTGTCCTTGTGCATGTTGCGCACTTCGATGAAATAGCCGAAAACATTGTTGTAGGATACCTTCAGCGAAGTGATGCCTGTGCGGATGCTCTCCCGCTCCTGCAGCTTTTGCAGGTAGTCTTTGCCCGAAAAGGCCAGGGAGCGCAGTTCATCCAGCTCTGCCGAGACACCCGGGGCGATCGCGTTTCCCTTGACCAGCATCACGGGAGGTTCAGCAACCAATTCCTTCGCAATTCGTTCGCAAATGGTATGACAAGGGTTCAATTGTTCCGCAACCCTTACCAGGACGTTGTTCTCCGAAGATTCGCAGTAGCTTCTGATTTTGGCTATGGCCAGCAGGGAGTTTTTCAGCTGCACCATTTCGCGGGGATTGATACGCCCAACCGAAGCCTTGGAGATGATTCGCTCGAGGTCGCCCACCAGGTGGAGCTGTGTTTCGATCTCTTCCTTTAGTTCAGGATGGGTAACGAAACGCTCTACCACCTCCTGCCGTTCCCGGATTTTGCCAGTATCCTTCAAAGGCAGTGCCATCCATCGTTTCAGCAACCTGGCTCCCATGGGGGTGATGGAGCGGTCGATCACCTGGATCAATGTTTTCGCCCCTTCGTTGATGGTATGAAAAAGTTCGAGATTTCGGATGGTGAAGCGGTCTAGCCAGACATACTGATCCTCTTCTATCCGGGAGAGCGCCGTAATATGGCTTACCTGCTTATGTTGGGTAATGTCGAGGTAATAGAGAATAGCACCTGATGCGATGATGCCCATCTCAAGATTCTGAACGCCGAAACCCTTGAGGTTGACAGTCTCAAAATGGCGAAGCAAACGGTCGTTGGCCGCATCGAAGGTATAGACCCAGTCATCGAGTTTGTAAGTGTAGAATTTGGGTCCGAATAGTTCGGTAAAGAGTTTCTCCTTTCCTTTTTGAAAAAGCACCTCTTTGGGCTGAAAGCTGCTGAGCAACTTGTCGATGTGTTCAAAGCTCCCCTCCGCGGTAATAAACTCACCGGTAGAGATATCAAGGAAGGCTACACCTGCTATATTTTTTTCGATGTGAACCGATGCCAGAAAATTGTTCTCCCTGTGTTCCAGCACATTGTCATTGATCGATACCCCGGGAGTAACAAGTTCGGTGATTCCCCTCTTGACGATCGTTTTGGTGAGTTTGGGATCTTCGAGCTGCTCGCAGATTGCTACCCGCTGACCGGCCCTGACGAGTTTGGGCAGGTAAGTATCCAATGCGTGGTAGGGAAATCCGGCCAGTTCTACAAAGCTGGCTGAGCCGTTTGCCCTGCGCGTAAGCGTTATTCCGCAGATCTCTGCAGCCTTGATGGCATCTTCCCCGAATGTTTCGTAAAAATCACCTACCCTGAAGAGCAGTACAGCGTCAGGATATTTGTTCTTGACGGCATAATATTGCTTCATCAACGGGGTCTCAACGTATTTATTGGGGGCGGTAGTCAATGTTACTGGTCATTTAATGAGTAGGTAAATATAGAAAAATCATAGTAATCGGCCAGCATTCGCTCATTAGGATTGCTAAATAAATTGTATATTACTGCTTCTCCAAATTAGGTAAAATCACCACATAGGCACATAGGACACAGTAGAAACTATTGTGCCCTATGTGCCTATGTGGTGAAAATCAAAACTTAACTTTTTGAAATAATTTCGCTTTTGAGATCGTCCCCATCCTTATCAACAGTATCAGACACAACGGCACCACCAGCCAATGGAAGGATTGGGGAAGGAAATACATTGAAATAAGAAATAAGGTAGTAATAATGGCTGTTACCCGGACATACCAATTCAATTTTGGCCGCATGGTGGGAAATATCCACAAAATACCGAGAAGGAAATGGGTCGGGAATGCCCAAATGAGATTAAGATTCCATTTGGTGGAAGGCATCACCGAGATGAAAGTAGTGAAATAGAGGATCATTCCGGCAATGCCAAAGACTATGAAAACACCAATATCCAGCCAGACGAACCTGCGATTTTTCTTTCGCTCCCAAAGGGTTAAAGCCAGCACAACAAAGAAAAAGAGAAGAACCACAACAGCCGGTGAAGTAAGAGAAAAGGTCCGCACGAAGGGAGGTGCATCAAAAATAACCACCGCCGGTCCGGTAACAGGGGAACTAACGCCATCCCTTACCACAACTGCTTTGGACATATCATCCCCCAAATAATCAGGCAGAAACATCTTTTGCGAAAAAATGGAGATATGATCCGTCGGAATTCCCAGTGCCAGCTTGATGCCCAATCCGCTCCAGCTATTGTCTTCAAGATAGAGATCAATTAAATTCCTGAACGACATTCTCTTATCACCGGAAGTATCGTACTTGATTTTCCCCCCTAAAGCCTTCTCAATCTGATCGCGTAGCCTGGTAGAACAATTGTCTTCAAAATGAGAATAGCGGTAAATCCTGTTCTCCGGTTTGAAATTTTCGACCAGCGATTCGTACAGGGACTCACGCTCTTCCGGGGTGAGTAGAAGTTCATACTCGATTACCTTGCGCTTATCTTCCTGGTATTCACGCATGAAAGTGCTCATTCTCCACACATCCAACATGTAGTCGGTCTCACCTTTAGCAAAGCGCCAGATAAAATGAGGTGTTTGAAAACTGAAAACTCCATAATTGAAAACAATATCTTTCCCGTACAACGGATCATTGATGCGGATACCAGCATGGCCAAAAAAGGAGTAGATCTCATCACCCGGGGCACAGATAAGCAGGCTAACCTTTGCCGATGGGGACAATGGCTGAGCGTAGCCCTGATTGAAGCAGAGAATGACTGTCAGGAACAGGAAAATAAATTTACGCATCTGTCAGTTAATGTTGTGAGGGGAGATTAAGTCATTAAATATCTATTCGTAGTCCAATAAAAAAAACACCAATACTAGCGCCAGAATCCCACGATGGCCCCCATGATCATGAAGGCCACCAGATCAAAACCGGCATGAAGTAGATAAAGTTTAACAGGCTGATTCTCAAATAATACACTGGTCAGCTTGGACATGGCTATCCAGAAAAACGCGATGCAGGCCCCGATGATGGCTCCAAACCCGGCACTGGAACGGGGACCGAGTACCATGGAAATCACAAAAGAGGCAACAAAGGCCGACAGGAAGGTGACCAACGTGATCATCCACAACGGTTTGTTTGTTTTTAAATCCTTTTCTGTAAAACCGTTCAACTCCATCCACTGCTTGCCAAACAACAGAGGTGAATACCAAAGTGCTCCGAGAATCAGGTAAGAGATACCGGCCAAAATTACGGCCCATATATTTACCTTGGTAAAAGTCGCTAACATGTCCATATTTTGAAGTTTTAATGGTTGATTTGACAGTGGACTAAACTACAAAAAAAACAGATATTAACTTCCCAGGTAGAACTCTTTGGTCAATTCAATGAATTTTTCAGAATACGTTTGGGGATCAAGCAGAATCACCAATTCGCTGGCTTCCGGATAGGTTGCTGAAACAGAGAACTCAAGCAAAACCCGCTTGGGAGGTCTACCTATTTTTGGAATGATGGTGGTTTTCCTGCTAAGGTAGAATCCGGCAAGCCGTGCGGTTTCCCGAAAATCATCCAATACTTCAATGGGAAGAATCACCGCCAACCTGCCATGGTCAGTCAGCAATTTTTTTGCACCGGTGATCAGCTGTTCATAAGTGAGCGAGACATCGTGACGTGCGATGGAGGAGGCTGGATCGGAAGATTTCATCGATTTTTTAAAAAATGGTGGGTTGCAAACAACCAAATCGAAGGATAAGGTATGCGATTCCTGAAAATTATTAAAATCGCCGGAATAGAGCGCAAGCCTCTCGCACCATGGGGAATTTTGGAAGTTGTGCCGTGCATCCAGGCAAGCATCTTCGTTAATTTCAACTGCGGAAATGTGCGCCTCAGATCTCTGCGCCAACATCAGCGCAATCACACCGGTACCTGTCCCTACATCAAGAATACGCATTGTTCCTGTCACCCCGCACCAGCTCCCCAGCAGTACCCCATCGGTGCCTACCTTCAGGGCGGAATTTTCCTGAGTGATTAGGAATTGTTTGAACTGAAACCAGGTGTTGCTCATAAGAAAGTGCCTAAAGTGAGCTAAAGTGACTAAAGTGCCTAAAGTTGGGGACTCCGTAGATTTGTTAAAAGAAAGTTTTTAAGTTGGGGACTCCGCAGATTTGCTAAAAGCGTGCCTAAAGTTTGGACTCCGAACAAATTGTGATTGTGGCTAAGTACTTTATTAACTTTAGTCACTCTAGTCACTTTAGTTCACTTTAGTTCACTTTAGTTCACTTTAGGCACTTCTTATACAGCCATCCTGCAGCCTGATCATCCGATCTGTCATTCCGGCGAAATGATCGTCGTGCGTGACAATGACGAAGGTATGGCCAAACTGTTCGCGGAGCGAGAAGAAAAGCCGGTAGAGCTCCTCCTGATTTTGAGAATCCAGGTTACCGGATGGTTCATCGGCCAGAATTACCGAGGGGTTGTTGATTAATGCCCTGGCAATGGCCACCCGCTGCTTCTCACCTCCCGACAGCTCCGATGGTTTGTGGTGCTTTCGTGGCAACAAATCCAGGATCTGCAATAGCTCTTCCGCCCTCTTTTCAACGGAACCCTTCTTCGTTCCGGCAATAAAGCCCGGTATGCAGACATTTTCAAATGCTGTAAATTCGGGAAGCAGGTGGTGAAACTGGAAGACAAAGCCAATCTCTTTGTTCCTGAACCGCGACAAATCCCTTTCGCCCAACGAGAACAGGTCATTTCCATGAATCAAAACCTTTCCTGAATCGGGCTGGATCAAAGATCCCAATATCTGCAAAAGCGTAGTTTTCCCTGCTCCGCTGGCGCCAACAACTGAGACAATCTCGTGTTCTTCAACCTTCAACGAGACACTTTTCAGTACCTGAAGATTTCCATACGACTTGGTAATCAGGCTGGCTTCAAGCATGGCTACTTTAGTTCCTCATCAATTTTTCGTGTAAAATCGCCACCCTTCTTCTCAATCTTATCTTTGAGGTTACCAAATTCATTTTGTAAGCCTGAAGTATGATCAGTGATTTCACGCTTAATATCATCAGTTGCCTTGTGAAACTCACCATACAGCTTTCCAACGGTTCTGGCTATGCCGGGAATGGCATCCGCACCAAAAAGGATGAGGACAAAAAAGACGATGACCATGATTTCACCGCCACTGAAAAAAAGCAAAGGATGTGACATAAGAATACACTTTTTTGCAAAGATAACAATCCTGACAAAATTGATTCGACTTCACCAAATTTAAGTGAATGAAAAAAACCCGGAATTTCTGGTTCCGGGTTTTTTTTATGATGAAACTTCGTTATTTCTTTTCGTCAAGTTTTTTCTGTCTTCTCATCAGGATATCATAAGCAATCGGAGTTGCTACGAAAACTGAAGAGTATGTTCCGAAGATGATACCGAATAACAGCGCGAATACAAATCCTTTGATCGCGATTCCGCCAAAAAGGAAGATGGCAAACAAAACCACCAATACAGTCAGCGAAGTACTGAAAGTACGGCGAAGTGTGCTGTTCATAGCATCGTTGTATGTCTTCATAGTATCCTGTTTCGGGTGGAGGTGAACATATTCACGGATACGGTCAAAGACGATCACGGTATCGTTGATCGAATATCCAATGATGGTCAGAACTGCAGCAATAAACGACATGTCAACTGCCAGCGAGAAAGAGAGCCATCCATCCAGCAACGAGTACAAACCGATAACGATAATCACGTCGTGCGCAAGTGAAGCCAGACCTCCCAGACCAAACTGCCAGTTTCTGAAACGAACGGCAATGTAAAGGAAGATAATCATCAGGGCAAAGAAAACCGATAAAACGGCATCTTTCTTGATATCGTCCGAAATGGTTGGTCCAACTTTCTGGGAACTCATCCTGTAATCAGTAAGGAATTTCTCCATCGTTACATCCGGACCAAGGTATGGTTTCATACCATTGTACAGTTTGGCTTCCACCTCATTGTCGACCGCCTCGGTTGCCTCTGCAATCCTGTAATCAGTTGTGATACGAATCTGGTTGTTGGCGCCAAAAGTCTTCACTTCAGGGGTATTTCCAAATTCAGAGGCGAGTGTTTTTGCAACATCTTCCACCTTCACATCCTTGTTCAGGCGAACCACATAGGTACGGCCCCCCTTGAAGTCGATGGAATAGTTCATCCCTTTGAAAACAATCGACAGAATAGCGATGGAAATCAGGGTACTTGAAACAACATAGAATATTTTTCTCCTCTGTATGAAAGGCATGTTCACATGACGCAGCCATTCACCTGATATTTTGGATACGAAAGTGATCTTCTTGTTGGTATCCAACCAGCGCTCCAAGATGAAACGGGAAATAAAGATAGAGGTAAAGAGCGAAGTGATGATACCAATAATCAGTGTAGTGGCAAATCCTTTGATAGGGCCTGAACCGAACACATACAACACGATACCGGTTAACAGTGTCGTAACCTGACCGTCGATGATCGCCGAATAGGCGTTGTTGTATCCGTCTTTGACAGCGAGACGCAGTCCTTTGCCGGCACGTACCTCCTCTTCGATACGTTCGTTGATCAATACGTTCGCATCCACCGCCATACCCATGGTTAGGACGATACCCGCGATTCCCGGTAGGGTAAGCACGGCTCCGAGTGAGGCCAGAATACCGATCAGGAAGAACAGGTTGACAAGCAGCGCCACGTTGGCGGCCAAACCCGCTTTCTTGCTGTAGAAGAACAACATATAACCAAGTACCAGCATAAAGGCGATCAGGAAGGAGTACATACCGCTGTTGATCGATTCTTTACCCAGTGTAGGACCAACAATCTCTTCCTGTACGATGCGGGCAGGCGCCGGCATCTTACCTGATTTCAACATGTTGGCCAAGTCTTTCGCCTCATCAACTGTGAACTGTCCTGAAATTTCTGTACGGCCGTTAGGGATTTCACCTTGAACGGTTGGATAGGATTGAACATAATCATCCAAAACAACAGCAACACTTTTGCCCACATTTTCGCGGGTAATGCGCTGCCAAATCTTGGCCCCTTCAGTATTCATTGTCATATCGACCACGCTGGAGGCTTGGTTCTGGCCAAAGTCCTGTCGCGCTTCAGTCACAGATCCTCCATCGAGCGGGGCACGGCCATCACGACTGGAAACTTTGATGGCAATCAAAGAGTAGAAGTTTTCATTACCAGGCATTGGCTTTGCTGTCCACCTGAAGATCATCGTGCGGGGGAAAACTGATTTCACCTGCTGCATTTTGAGGTAGGTGTTCACCTGGGCTGTATCTTTCATATGCGCATAACCAACGATCGGACCACGGGCGATCTGACCGTCACGCGAGGTATTGGGCGTCAGAACAGAGAAAAGCGGGTAATTCTTGGCAATGTCTTCGGTCGTACCTGCAGCCAGTGAATCTTTCTCCTGCATCTTGATCTCACTAACCAGACTGCTTGCTGATTTTGTTGTATCTTTTGCAACAGTGGCAGTAATCGCAGGAATTGCAGGAGTTGCAGCAGCCTGAACTGCTTTTACTTCACGCAATCTTTTGTTGGCTTCGAGCAGGTAGGAATATACTTCACTGTTTTCGTAGGTCTCCCAGAATTCCAGGTTCGCAGTACCCTGAAGCAGCTTGCGAACACGCTTGGCATCTCTGATACCAGGAAGCTCAACAAGAATCCGGCCTTTGGTTTGAAGCTGCTGAATGTTCGGCTGCGTTACACCAAAACGGTCGATACGGGTTCTGAGGATTTGGAAAGAATTGTCGATGGCAGCATCGGTCTCTTTGCGAATCACGGAAATAACCTGTGCGTTGGTAGAGTTGTAGCTAACCTTTTCCCTCAAATCAAGGGTATTGAATATTGATGCAAGTTTTGCATTTGGATCGACCTCTTCAAAAGCTTTTCCAAAGAGGGTCACGAAATCATCCTGACTGGTCTTTTGCTTTTGAAGCGCCAGCTCGATGGCCTTTGTGAAGGTCGGATCGGTACTGTATCCCGAAAGGGCATGAATCAGGTCAACAACGGATACCTCCAGGGTAACGTTCATACCTCCTTTCAAGTCAAGACCCAGCGGCAACTGGAACTCTTTGACCTCCTTGAAGGTATATTTTCTCAACCCAATAAAATTGTACACCGGTTGGTTGGCAATCGAATCGAGATAACGGGTTTCATACGTTTTGGCAATACGCTCTGATTCAACCTGTGTAGCACCAGGACTTTCTATCTTTGCCTTGCGCACGCCAAAGGCGGCTGCATCATTTTCGACAGATACTGCCTTGTAGGTAAAGTAGAGCTGATACACACAAACCAAACCTATCAAAATGGCGATGAGCCTGATCAATCCTTTATTCTGCATTGGAAATTCGGTTTTTTATTTTCTAATCTTTGTTAACTTCCTAATCCTAAAAATTCGTAGTGCGCAAAGATATTTATTTTT
The DNA here is from genome assembly GCA_964358545.1 of uncultured Tangfeifania sp. Taxonomy (GTDB): domain Bacteria; phylum Bacteroidota; class Bacteroidia; order Bacteroidales; family Prolixibacteraceae; genus CAINVV01. The sequence continues at coordinate 65,373 of CAYHQN010000008.1, forward strand.
TTGATATTAAATAGTTGAGTCTACCCGAAAACTCTTCTTCTGCCCCAAAGGCACTAAATCAGGATGACAAAGTTCTCATAATCAATCAGTGCCTTTTCGCGGTAAAAGAAATCACTGCCAAGGAGTCCGGCGATCCTTTTGTCCGAATATTTGGAATATTCCTCTGTGATGTGGTGAAGATCAACAATGGCTACCGGAAGATCTCCGAAGCCGGTTTCTCCCAACCTAAAATCCGTAATTGTTCCTGTTGATGTTTCGACCATCTCCTGTCCCAGCCCGGTGGCCATGGCCCCTTCCGATTCGTGTTTAACAACCTGTCCTGCCAAAGCCCTGTCTACCACACTTTTTGAGGCACCTGTATCTACAACCCACCAATAGTTTTCAATTTCGGGATGGATGAAAGGGACCAACAAATGAATGGTCCCCTCCTCCAAGAAGACAATTTCCATCGGAATTTTCAGCTTTTTTCCCATGATACAAAGTAAACCAAAAATGCCATCTGGTCTTAAACAAAAGATAACCCGACAAATAAAGTAATTGGAAAGAAATAATGAACCATTTTAGTCTTCTGAATTCCTTCATTTGACCCCTCTAAATCTCCCCCAAGGGAGACTTCAGATTCGTGCTCTGATCAACATTAGAGCAGTACCCCCCTTCTATATTTGTGTCATATGACCATGGATAGGAAGTAAAACGTTCTTTGACATATTT
>CAYHQN010000009.1:0-61148 GCA_964358545.1 uncultured Tangfeifania sp.
TTTATTTAATACAATTACTACTGAATTAAAATTAAATTCCGACTTTTGATGCCATTATAAATCTGCAAACGAATAATGCTTGAGAATTTAAAACATCAGGTTTACAAAGCCAGCCTGAAATTGTTGGAGCAGGGCCTGGTGATATACACGTGGGGAAATGTGAGTGCCATCGACCGCAAATCTGGATTGATTGTCATTAAACCATCAGGTATCTCATACGATGAGATGGTACCCGGAGATATGGTGGTAGTTGATTTGAATGGCAAGATCATATCAGGCGATCTCAAACCATCGTCCGACACCAACACCCATCTTGTATTGTATCAGAATTTCCCATTGATTGGCTCCATCATGCATTCCCATTCCGAATATGCCAGTTGCTGGGCACAGGCAGGTCTGGGAATCCCACCGCTTGGCATTACCCATGCCAATTTTTTCAACGGAGAGATACCATGCACGAAACCTCTTTCTGCACAGCAGATGGAGGGAGACATTGAAACCGAAACAGGTAAAATCATCGTTGAAACTTTCAAAGCATCAGCTCTGGATCCGATGCGTATTCCTGGAGTTTTGGTCTACGGTCATGGCCCTTTCTGTTGGGGAAAAGAGGTTCAAAATGCATTTGACCATAGCGTCGTTCTTGAAAAAGTAGCACGAATGGCCTACCGTACCCGCCAGCTGAACCCGGTGAATCCCGTTGAAAAAAAAATCCTCGACCGCTACTTTTTTGATTAATAAATAGACTCTAAATCTCCATCCCATGCAAAATTTCGAATTCTACAATCCGGTTAATATTGTCTTTGGACAGGGGCAAATCAAGAAATTGGGCCATTTGGTACCTTCCGGTACTAAAATCATGCTCGCTTATGGCGGTGGCAGTATCTTCAAAAACGGCGTTTACGATCAGGTAAAAGCAGCCCTACCGGGATTAGACCTGACCGAATTTGGTGGGATCGAACCAAATCCGCGGTATGAAACGCTGATGAAAGCCGTTGAAGTGGTCAAAAAAGAAAAAATCGGTTTCATACTGGCAGTCGGCGGTGGCTCAGTACTGGACGGGGTAAAATTTATCGCCGCTGCGGCCCTGTGGGAAGAAGGAGATCCCTGGAATTTCCTCACCGACCGCAAGCTCGTTGTCACAAAAGCCATTCCGTTGGGCAGCGTAATGACCCTTCCTGCTACCGGTTCCGAAATGAACGGCAACTCAGTAGTAACACGTCTTTCAACGCAGGAGAAGCTGGCCTTCAACTCCGATGCGGTATTGCCGCTCTTCTCAATTCTTGATCCGACCGTGGTATTTTCCCTACCGGAGAAGCAAGTGGCCAACGGAGTAGTCGATGCGTTCGTGCATGTCATGGAACAGTACCTAACATACCCTGTTGACTCGCCCATTCAGGACCGTTTTGCAGAATCCATTCTTGTAACATTGATCGAAGAAGGGCCCAAAGTTCTGGCCAACCGGAGTGATTATGATGCCGCAGCCAACTTTATGTGGGCTGCCACCATGGCCCTGAATGGCCTGATTGGTGTAGGGGTTCCACAGGATTGGGCTACCCACACGATAGGCCATGAACTCACTGCATTTCACGGCATCGACCATGCCCGAACCCTGGCTATCGTTTTGCCGGGAATTATGCAGGTGAAAAAGGAAAGCAAACGCGAGAAATTGTTACAGTATGGCGAACGGGTTTGGGGAGTGGGGGAAGGAACTGCCAATGAGAGAATTCAACTTACCATCCAAAAAACAGTAACCTTCTTCGAATCATTCGGCATCCGGACAAAACTATCGGCCTACAACATCGGTGCCGATTTTATTCCGGTTATCTGCCAACGCTTCACGGATAGGGGAATCAAAGGGATTGGGGAACGCGGAGATCTTACTATTGAGCAGATTGCGGAAGTTTTGACACTACAACTCTAGCCTGGAATTACGAATTAAAAATTACAGATTAAAAATGAAAGGACACCGGAATAGCAAATTTACCACTTCTGTCCCTAATTTTTAATTTGTAATTTTTAATCCTTAATTCTTAATTTCAGGTTTCGTAACGTTGGAGATTTGACGGCGGCGAATATGACAACCAATAGCGTCATCGCTCCACCGAAGATTACGGATGGGACCAGCCCCATCAGTCCTGCAGTAACTCCCGATTCGAAGGCACCAAGCTCGTTGGAGGATCCGATAAAGATGCTGTTTACCGCTGCCACACGTCCCTTCATCTCGTCGGAGGTGAAAATCTGCAGGATACTTGCGCGGATCACCACACTAACATCATCGAACACACCACTCAGGAAAAGAACGAATGCGGAGAGATAAAAATTTTTCGACAAAGCAAAGACGATCATGCTAATACCAAATCCAAAGATGGAATAAAGCAGCAACTTACCCGAATTTTTGACAGGCGGGTTAAAAGTCAGTATGATAGACATAAGAATAGCGCCTATCGCCGGACAAGCACGGAGGATACCTAACCCTTGGGGGCCGACTTTGAGAATGTCAGAAGCGAAAACAGGCAGCATTGCCACTGCTCCGCCAAAAAGCACTGCAAACATATCCAGCGTAAATGCACCTAAAAGTATTTGGTTGTTGAAGACATAGTGAATACCCTCCTTCATCCTGGCAAAGATGCCCTCTGTACTGCCTTCAGGTACGACCACTTTACCCGGACTTTTAATAAACAGCAACAACAGCGTACAGGTCAGATAGAAGAAGAAAACCAGGGAAAGGGCAGGAAGTACACCAAAAAAACCATAGACCAATCCACCCAATGCCGGACCTGTTACTGCTCCAACCTGCCAGGTGGTACTGCTCCAGGTTGCTGCACCGGTAAGCAAACGCCTTGGCACCAGTTGCCCAAGAAGGGCAGTATTGGCAGGCATCAGAATCCCGCGGCTGAGCCCGGTCAGAAAAATGGTCAGATAGATAGGCCAAACGCCAAGCAGCTGATGAAAATCACAGGAAGGCAGGCTGTAAACTGCCAGGATCAGGGAACCCAGCAACAGCAGAAAAGTGGTGTAAAAGATAATTCTCTTCCGGTCCCAGATATCGACAAAATGGCCGGCAAAAAGTGCGATGCCCACTTGCGGAATTACTTCCGTGAGACCAATCATTCCAAGCGAAAGCACGCTTTTGGTGATGTTGTACAACAACCAGCCCACCACCACCGCCTGCATCAGCGTTGCCGAAGTCATCAGGAAACGGTAAGCCATGAAGAGCCGGAAATTCCGGATGTGCATCACCTCAAAAGCCTCGTTGGAGAAAATCTTCTTCATTGCGCTAAATTAATGTGAAAATTGGGAAATGTGAAAATCTATTAACCCCACCCAACCACGAATGACAAAAATTAAATGAATTATAAACTCAAAAAACATTTCAAATAAAATAAACTCTTTAAACCCCTAAACCCTTCCCCACCACAAATAACACAAATTTCACAAATGGAATACCCATGATTGCAAAATCACCAATCGAGATGATAATAATTTCAAGGGTATACCATTTGGCCATTAAAAGACAAATTATAAACAAATTAAATTTTGATAATATAAACCTGATTGTGAGAAAATAAATTGATCCGAATAGGATTATTATCGTTCTCATCCTCTCATCAGGTAACCAGCTAATCAACACTTTTCGGCTATGCTCAGGGACTGGTTCTCCGTTTCCCCGCTTCATAGTTCAAGTATCCGTAGAATTGCGGTGGAAACCACTCTCCCCGTCTCCAAGTACACCTGGTCTCCATGTCCTTCCGTCCTTCCGTCCCTCAGTCTCTCCGTCTTTCCGTCGTCCTAGTCGTCCTAGTCGTCCCCGTCATCCAAGTCCTTCCGTCATTTCTTCCTTGGTGCAACAGGACAACCCTCACAGGACTTCCCGCATCCGCCGCAGGGGTCAGGTTTGGATATATTTCGGATGGAGAGATAGGCTTTATACCCCACCAGGATTGCCGCCGCCAAAACAAGTATATAAACAATGATCTCTTGCATAAAATCCGTTAAATAAAGAACAATGCGATGTGATAGGTCAGGAAAGCCCCGATCCAGGCTGCTGCCGTGGTATAGATTACCGTGAATAGCGCATATTTCCAGCTCCCGGATTCGCGTTTGATCGATGCAATCACAGCTATGCAGGGGAAATAGAGCAGTACAAAGACCAGAAATGCCAAGGCAACAGCCTGGTTAAAGACCGGTTCTCCGGTTTTGGGCCCTGTTTCGTACAACTGTTTCTGGAGTCGCGTTTGCAGCATCTCATTCTTGTGTTGGTCGTTCCCTGTGCCGTAAAGTACTGCCATGGTGCCAATTACGATCTCCTTGGCAGGAATGCCAGCAATCAATGAGACGCCCATTCTCCAGTCGAATCCCAACGGACGAATCACTGGTTCTATGGCATGTCCGATTCTGCCCAGATAGGATTGCTCCATATGTGAAACCTTTGGCGCCGGAACATTCACGGTAGTGGGTGAAGGTGAAACTGCCGCATCTTTGGCACTCCGTGGAAAATACTCCAGCGCCCAGATCAGCACCACGGCAACCAAAATCGTTCCGCCAATTTTTTTAAGGTATTGACTGGCCTTGTCCCACATGTGCAGCAGCGAATTTCTCATCAACGGCATCCGGTAGGGTGGCAATTCCATCACAAAGGGTGTCTCTTTTCGCTTGAACACTGTCTTGTTCAGAAGTTTGGAAAACAGGATGGCTACTGCAATGCCAAGAAGGTAAATCCCGATAAATACAAATGCCGGATAGTTAGGGAAAAAGGCCGAGATCAAAACCACGTAAACCGGTAACCTGGCAGAACAGGACATAAACGGTATAATCATCATGGTAAGAAGCCTGTCGCCACGGTTTCGGATGGTCCGGGTGGCCATAATGGCCGGAACATTGCAGCCGAATCCCATCACCATGGGAATAAACGAGCGGCCATGCAGCCCCATCTTGTGCATCAGCTTGTCCATGATAAAGGCGGCCCGGGCCATGTAACCGGTATCTTCCATCAGCGAAATGAAGAAAAAGAGAATCAGTATGTTTGGCATAAAAACGATCACACTTCCCAATCCCCTGATAATTCCATCTATCAAAAGATCTTTCAGCATGCCATTGCCTATAACTGAAACCAGACCATCTGAAATCCAGGTGACCCCCTTCATGATCCATTCGGTCGGAAGCGCTCCAAGGGCGAATGTGGCATAAAAGGTAAAAAACATCAAAGCCAAAAAAATGGGGAAGCCGATATATTTACCGGTCATGACCTTGTCAATCTTCTCGGTAGTGATGGCCCTGTTCATTACCCCCGGCTGGTAACACTCTTTCAGCGCCCCGGTAATGAAACCATATTTGGCATCTGTAATAAGCTGTGAACTCTCGTCGCAGAGTCGCGATTCGAGCCGTACAATCTCATGCTCGGTGATCTCTTTGATTGATTGATAATTAGAAGATGATTCCAGGACCTTCAATGCCTCAGGATCCTTACCGATCAATCGGATAGCAAGGTAACGGGAAGAAAATGTCGCGGTAAGGGGTTTGTCTTTTTTGATCTCTTTGCGGATGAGATCAATTGATTTCTCCATCTCCTCGCCATAGTGAATGTGAATGTGCCTTACAATAGGATTCCTATCCTCGTAAACCTCAATCAGCTCATTTAAAAGATCTTCCAGTCCCTCTCCACTGCTAGCCGTGGTCGGAATCATCGGAATACCGGTAAGTTTGCTTAGCTTTTTAATTTTCAATTTAGAGCCACTGGCCAGTAGATCGTCATACATGTTCAGTGCAATCACCACCTTGATGTCCATATCAATCAGCTGTGTTGTCAGGAAAAGATTGCGCTCGAGATTGGAGGCATCCACCACATTGACTACGATATCGGGCATTTCCAGCAGAATGAAATTTCTCGTATAGAGTTCTTCCGGTGTATAACTTGTCAGTGAATAAATGCCCGGAAGGTCGGTCAGGTCAATTTGGTACCCGTTTTTATCAAGGGTAGATTTTGTCGCATCTACCGTGACTCCACTGTAATTACCAACATGCTCCTTGGAGTTGGTCACCCGGTTGAACAGTGTGGTCTTGCCGCAGTTGGGATTTCCAACCAGGGCAACACTGATCATGCGCCCTTTTTCTTTGGCTGAGATCTTTAACTCCTCCAGATCGATGGTGCCATCATAAACATGAGGGTGCAGCAACAGGGACTCTTCGGGTGTGACCACCTCAATCAGTCCTGCTTCAACTCGTCGCAGGGAAACATTGTATCCCATCAACCGATATTCTACAGGGTCTTTGAATGGGGCATTCTTTAGCACCGAGACCTCCTTCCCGGCAACAAACCCCATTTCTGAGATTCTTCTCCGGAAAGAACCATGTCCCAATACCTTGGATATCACTACAGTCCTGTTTTCGCTTACTTCAGATAACCGCACCCCTTAAGTTTATTAAGAATAATTATAAATAGAGTGCAAATATACTTTAATTTAGGAATGTGAAAATTGGAAAATGTGAAAATGTGAAAATTAAACAGCATTCGTTCGTAGCGTTCATTTCCACATTTCCACATTTTCCAATTTTCACATTATCCTTTCCAATTTTCGCGTTAAAAAACCCCTCCTGCCTGCGCAGAAAGGGGTTTCATCAATTTACACGCTACTTATCAGGAGTCTATGAAAAAACCTGAATATCTTTAGTTATTCGATTCTTGGCGGTCTTTTGAATCCGCCACGTTTGGAGACAATGACAGATCCTGTGATGATGGCCAGACAGATCACGCCGGTCAGCACCAGGCCGAAAGAGAATTGACCGGGCTTCTGATAGGCAATCAATACCGGTGCGGCCAGTAAGGATACCAGATTGATTACTTTGATCATTGGGTTCAATGCCGGGCCGGCTGTGTCTTTCAAAGGATCTCCGACGGTATCGCCTACTACTGCAGCATGGTGGGCTTCGGAACCTTTCCCTCCATACAATCCATCCTCGATGGTTTTCTTGGCGTTATCCCAGGCACCTCCTGAACCGGCCATAAAAACGGCCAGCAATTGTCCCGATAAAATAACCCCTCCAAGGAATCCGCCAAGCGCTTCAACACCCAAAAGGCTTCCAACCAAGATTGGAGAGAGAACAGCGATGAGTGCAAGCGGGATCAGCTCTTTCTGTGCAGCAATAGTACAGATGTCTACAGCGCGCTGGTAGTCAGGTTTCACAGTGCGTTCAATGATGCCGGGAATTCTGAACTGACGTCGAACCTCCTCAACGATCAAGGCAGCTGCGCGGGTTACCGCATTGATGGTAAGAGAAGAGAACAACCATGGAATAGTACCTCCGATCAACATCCCGATAAATACCATTGGCATGGAGATGCGGATACCTGTTTCAATCAGTTGCTGGCTCTTTTCAAAGCCAAGTTGTATCTGAACATTGCTCACATCGGTGATGAATGATCCGAATAGTGCAACCGCTGCGATTACTGCAGAACCAATGGCCACACCCTTGGTAATGGCTTTGGTTGTGTTACCGGTAGAGTCGAGGGAATCCATGATCTTGCGGGCATCTTTGTCCAGGTGCGACAACTCTCCCACTCCATTGGCATTGTCGGCAATCGGACCAAAAGCGTCCATGGCGACATTGTTTCCTGTTAAGGTGAGCATACCGATTCCAGTCATCGCCACCCCATAAAGCACATATACCAATGGCATACCATTGTAGATAATTACGGCAGAGAGAATGGTCAGCGCGATCACGATAGTTTGCCATACAGCTATTTCGAATCCATAGCTTAAACCCTTGAGTAACAATGTGGCTGATCCGGTTTTAGCGTTTCTGGCAATGTCTTTCACAGGATGGTAGTTCCCATCGGTAAAATGTTTTGTGATTTCATCCAGCACAATGGCCAGGATGATACCCATCACCACAGAAAGGAATGATTTCCAGTCGTGCAGGTAGAAATAAGAAACGATTCCGAAAAGTACAATACTGATGGCAGCAGAGGTATAGAAACCTTTGTTGATAGCTTTCAGGGCATTGTTTGTTTTAGCTTCTTTGTTCACCTTCACCAGATAGGTTCCGACGATTGAAGAGAGCACGCCGATGCCACGGACCAGCAAAGGGAAGATAATCCAGGATAAATCTAATGTAGTCATGTAGAGTACAACACCGAGGATCAAAGTGGAGACGATGGTCACCTAGTACGATTCGAAGATATCCGCGGCCATACCGGCACAGTCGCCCACGTTATCACCAACGAGGTCGGCAATTACGGCGGCGTTTCGTTCATCATCCTCAGGCAGACCGGCTTCCACTTTACCAACAAGGTCGGCGCCAACATCGGCTGCTTTGGTGTAGATTCCTCCGCCCACCCTCATGAAGAGCGCCAGCAGGGTACCACCAAAACCGAATCCCAGCAGGGTATCGGGGGATGCAACGCCAAAAAACATAAAGATGAGGGTACCTCCAAGAAGACCCAGTCCGTCTGTCAACATTCCGGTTACGGTACCGGCGCGGTAGGCAATCTTCAGCGCTTCGGAGAAACTACGGCGGGAAGCAGAGGCAACCCTAACGTTGGCCTGAACAGCCATGCGCATACCAAACTGACCAACCATCAATGAGAAGACGGCACCCATTACGAAGGCCATCGCGCGACCGAAACCGATGATCAATTTCAGTGACTCGTCCGAATAACCCACAAAACGCAACTTGGATGATTCTGTTGGGGGAACTATATAGACTGATAAAAACAAGACAATGGTAAAAACGAAGATCAGCGGAACAATGGTTTTCAACTGACGTTTCAGATAGGCATTGGCGCCTTCGCTGATTGCGCCCCACACCTCCTGCATTTTTGGTGTTCCTTTGTCACAAGCCATGACCTGTTTGCGGAGCAGAAGGGCATAGCCCAGTCCGAAAAACGAGATCACCAACACACTCCAAATGGCTATTACTTCAAAGGAGCTTGCACCAGGTAAACTAATCATATGAATCTGTATATTAAATTATTAACTATTAAAGTGTTGCCAAAAAATCGTAATTCATCTCCTCCAGTTCGCCCATGGAAGGATAACGATAATAGATCATATCCTTACCTGCACCAACATAAAAACCGGAAGTCACGGTACGGTAAAGCAGCGAACCATTGTAGGAACGTACCACCGTTTTCATTTTTTTCTCATATCCTTGCAGGGCAAGGAGGCAGTCCCTAAGATGTCTGACATGTGTGTAAGGCAGGTGCTCAGCCGAACCTGTTGCAGGGTTAGAGGCCAACTCGCCCAATTTCATCTCCACAAAGAAAAGTTTTGGCAAATGGAACTGACGTGATCCGTCGGTAAGGACCTTCATGAAGTCTGCAGGGCAAAATTCACTCACAACTTGCGGCGTAACCGGACAAAGCTCCTGGTACAAATGCATTGTTGGCATCTCTTCGCTAGGGTTGTCGTAAGGTGAAGGTGTCAGTTCCAATGTTATTCCGTTGTCGGTAGTGAGGTAGAGATTCTTCAGCGCACCGAGCGGAATGGTCTCAAGCACACGGTAAACCGAAAGATAGACCGAATGTTTCGGCAATCCGTCCGGATGGCGCACACAATTTGTATCGATGTAATCCATATCGACCAGATCCTGGACTTTCTCAAGATCTACCTCAAAAAAGATCATCTGACCCTTGTTGCTTTTTTTCGTACCGGTTGCCATGTACTCCCCAAATTCGGCAGGGGGCAGCATTGACGCGATCAGGGCCTCCGGAGTAACGGACAAATAAAGGTATTTACTCATGTTGTAAATGATTAAAAATATAGAGGTTATACATGTTCTTTTGGTTCTTGCCGGCATACCTATCCCGGTCAGTAATTAATGACAAATATGTAATTTCGTGAATACGTTGTTAGCCTGAAATATTCACGATCAGCAACATAGCATTTTTGTTTGGTAGCCCAATATTAGAGAATTTCATCATTGCACCACCCTCATCCAACCGTTGGGACGGTCATTATTCACAAAACCTTAACATTGCGGAAATGTGAAAATGTGAAAATGATCGCCACGTGCGAATGCTGCTTTAATTTTCACATTTCCCAATTTCCACATTTGCTGTCACCCCTTCTCCCCCTCGCCCAGTCGCCCACTCTTTCTCAGCTTTTCAACAGAAAAAAAATGCTGCCCTTATCGCTTCTTTCAAAAAAAATGCGTTCCTTTGTCCCCGCGTTTCGACGCCAATGGCCCTGTAGCTTAATGGATAGAGCATCTGACTACGGATCAGAAGGTTGGGGGTTCGAGTCTCTCCAGGGTCACTTGATAATCAGACACTTACATATTAATTGTAGGTGTCTTTTTTATTAAACGCCAAGTTCACTCCAAGTTTTGGGGATAATTGAATCTGTCTTCTCATTTATCACAAGAAAACCGCTTTCTCAAAATCATCATTTGAATTCAAACCTCTTTGAAAAAAGTGTCCGTGTTATCGGAGGTTAAGACATATTGAAGATAAAAAAACCGCCCAAAAATATGGAGTGGTTTGGTATATAATGTTGTTTATGAATTATGGCACATATTTTCCAAATCCTGGACCAGAAGGACTTTTGTATAAAATTCCATGATAACCTGCACAAGGATCATTGTTAACTTCCTGAATAGTTGCAAATTCTCCCCAGATTTCATATCCAATAACATTTTTATCTTTGGCATACCAAGTTAAATGATTATAGCCCCATACATCTACATTATTTGGTAAGCCTAATGTTGCATCTGCTGGTACTGCAACAATTTTACAAAAATATGTCCATTTGCAATCTTTGCCGCTGGCATCAGTATAAACACCGGATTGATGATTTGTTTCCCAAGCACCAGAACCAACATATGAAGTAAAACCATAGTGACGATCAAGTTTGCCATCGCCATCACAATCTTGATTCGACATCCAGGCATCGTTCCATTTCATAATCACATTATCTGCCCTGTATGGCCAAGCCCAATGAGAAGCAACAGTTGGGTTTTCAGCTAGGTATGTAGCATCATTGCCATCATATGGAGGAAAACCATCACCTCCCAAATAAACATTTAAATAAGAGCCACTAAACATATGAGCCTGGTAGTTATAACCATATGCATCATACCCTACAGGGATAGGCTTTCCTGCAAGATAATGACCTGCTGAATAGAGTATTATACCAGACTGCAAAGTGACACATATAGTAGCTTTTTTAAGAGTAGGCACACTTACAGTTTGATCAACAGGTTTTTGGCATGTAACAAGAAGCACTGCCATTAAAGCAAAAAGAATAAATTTTTTCATGATTAAGGGATTTTAAATGAATAAGTTAGATTGAGTAAAGTAATATATTAGTAAAAGTAAGTAAATATATTGTTGAAAACAATAGAGGATGAACAATTCTGTTTTACTGATTCAAATTTGACCTTTCTTACATCGAACTCACGTTAATTTACCAACATAAGCTACTCCCGGATGAATTTTACGCTCGTAGTGAGAGCCACACTTTAAAATACAAATTTTCTGTCAACGAAGCACCCAAACCCAACTTGTCCAACCCAAAATGGTGGGCCAGGTGAATAAATCAAGGTTTCAATGCTTGATTTGACACGAATTACTTTTCGATAATAGCTCAGGGAATTATATGATCCGGTAAATCTCCATGATATTCATAAGTATCTTATCAAAATCTATTTTTAAGTCGATGAGTTGCCCGGTCTTAATATCAAAAACCCAGCCATGAACGGTTAGCGTACGTTCTTTGTAGGCTTTCTGCACATCCGCGGTTTTTAAAACGTTCACACATTGCTCCTGAACATTAAGCTCCACCAAACGTTTGTACCTTAAGTCCTCATCTGCAATTGCATCGAGTTCGTTGCGGTGGATTCGGTATACATCACGGATATTTCGTAACCATGGATTCAATATTCCCATATCTTCCGATGAAACACGGCTGTCTGAACAACCGATGTACAAAATTTCCGGACTTTGCCCCAACGACAGATTTTTGAAGTATTCGGGATTCCCTTTCAACTTTTCAGTAATCCAAACTTTGTTGTTGGCAAATATTTGATTGATGTTCATGTTCCTGTATATTGTGTGTTATTAACCTGTAAACCCGATGGCCCCCGCTATGGCATTCATACAGTGCAGCAATTCGAAAAGAATTTTATCTGACCCAATTGAACTGCCATCCTTGCTCAGCTGACGCCATTGGGCTAAAAGCATTACCTGATGTCGGTGCAAGGGGCGCATGGCCTCAGCTCTTAAAAGTGTCGAATAGTAGTGATTCTTTCTTCGTTCCGAAATTGATGCGACTAAAATGGAATCTATCATTTGTCGTGTTAGCGCAAATTCTTTGAGGATTTGTGTAAGAATTTCATCGCTCTGTGGTACATCTGATGCCAAATGAGCGTATTGCTTAAATATTTCCTCATCGGATGAAGCTAAGCTGGAATCGACATTGGTAAGAACATACCTGATAAACGGATCTGTTTTTACAGCTTCCCTGAAACGTTCGAATTTATATGGGTCGTTGTTGCGCATAGTTTCGAGCGATGTTCCTACTCCGTACCAGCCAGGAATATTGAAACGACATTGGCTCCAGCTAAAAACCCATGGAATAGCCCTCAGGTCGTTAAGTGTTCGGGCGCCGGTTCTCCGCGAAGGACGACTTCCAATTTTACTTTGTTCAATGGCATCAATCGGTGTTGCCTTTTCGTAAAACTGAATAAAATCGGGCCTTTTTGTAAGTTCTTCGTAGACCTGTTTGCTTTTGCACGCCAAAAAGTCAAGTTCAGACGCCAAATCGTATTCCTTAGCAGGACTATTGTTTTGCAGCATCGATACCGCCAATGTTCCTGCTGTCAGCAATTCGATATTGTAAACGGCATTGTTCTTATTGGCATACTTACGTTCGATTGTTTCGCCCTGCTCAGTAAATCGAATATCACCATTCACAGAAAGCGGAGGCAATGCCCTCAGGAACCAATGCGTTGGTCCGGCTCCCCGACTGATAGATCCACCCTTCCCATGGAAAAACCGAATTTTAACGCCATGTTTTTTACCAATTTGAATGAGTTTAGTTTGTGCTTTGTATAAATACCACTGACTGGCCAAAATACCACCATCCTTATTGCTGTCGCTGTAACCAATCATTAATTGTTGCACAGGAACATCGGCCTTGTTTTGCTGTTGCTGCAGCAGAAGGCTGTTTTTGGTAACCGGATGGGATAAAAATTCGTCAAGAATTCTGTCGGATTGAATTAAATCGTCGATAGTTTCGAATAGCGGAACAACCGGCACCAGTGAGGCTAAACCTGTTGGACCACTTACGAGGAGTCCGGCTTCACGTTCAAGCAAATAGACTACAAGCAAATCAGAAACATTGCGGGTCATACTCACAATGAGTGAACCCAAAGCCTCGGTTCCATACTTGTTAATGTGTTCGCTCAAAACCCTGTAGGAGTCAACAGTTGCACGCGCCTCCTTTCCTATAGATATGTTTGGATGGGTAAAAGGCCGTGTAGAATCCAATTCCCGATTGATAAAAGTTAAACGGTCCTTAACTCCCAAGCTTAAGAATTCATCGCCATTAAGTTGGGCTGCCTGCAAGAGCTGCGCCAGGGCAAGTTCATGGAAACGACTATTCTGACGAATATCTAGTTTCGCCAAATGAAAACCAAAGGTGTTTACGATACGAATGGCCTCATTCACATCGGCAAACGCTATCTCTGAAGCATTGTTGGTTATTAAAGCCTTTCCAAGAATATATAAATCTGCCACCAATTCAGATGGATATTGGTAACTTATTGTTTTTTCCTTGAATTCCTGAATATGCCCCTCAACAATTGATACGGGAAGTTTAATTATCAAATATTCAATAAATTGTTTCAGCGCTTCGTTGGGATACAAGGTTCTGCTTAAACTATCCGAACCACTAATTTCATGGTGTAAAAGCTCATAGCGCGAACTGAATTCCGGGCCTAATTCCTCTGCCTTTGAATAAAAACTGAGGTTGTTTTGCAAACCCTGCAGCATGCGCGTAATGACCTGGAATGATTTATGCCTCAACTTCATCAGTGTCTCCCGTGTAACTTGAGCAGTTACCAGCGGATGACCGTCACGGTCACCACCTACCCAGTTGCCAAAAGTAATTTTGGGGAATTGCCTGACATCACGAATAAGTTTCGGATCATATCCCGCATCGGTCCAGGCCTGAATCAGTCGTCTGTCATGAAGGGTAATAACTTCAGGGAGTACTTGCGTGAAATAGTGAATAATATTGTCGAGTTCAGAGCTTACATCCGGCTTTTCAGTATACACATCTGAAATTCTCCAAATACGGTGAATCGCAATTTTTATGTTGTGCCGAATTTCATTTTGCTCAATTCTGGTGTACATTTTATTTTCCCTGTTCACCACCAGCAAATAGAGTTTACGCAAATGCTCAAGCATTATTGTACGCTTGGCCTCTGTTGGATGAGCGGTTAATACCGGCTCAACCTCTATTTTTGGCAAATATGCAGCAATCTGGTCGGCACTGAATCCACTGTTGTGTAACAAATGAAGATTGTATGACCATAAACCATTGATGTCGGCCATCGATTTTTGATCCTCAATCAATCTTCGGTTCTGAACAGCCCCATTGACCTCAACAATGTTAAGCAACTGAAAGCAGACCGAGTACAGTTGAAGCTGTTTCCCTGAAAAAGAATTATTTTGAAAATCACTTATCGGATTAATCCAGGGAATTTCAGCAGCCAACTCATCTTCTCCCGACTCAATCATAACTTCTTTCAAACAGCTTAAAAGAAATTCGAGGTCTTCATACGGTTTCCCCAAGTTATTCCGCACCAAATTTATCAATTCCATACTTTCCTAATCTGACATTATTACCTGGGTATACGTTTGTACTTGAATTTTGTTGGCAGTCCCATATAAAAACAACTCAATTTCTTCTTCGCTTACAAAAAAAAGCCCCAAAACGGAGCACTTTTTTTTTTAAAAAAATTATTTCTTGTTACTTTTTATCGTAAACAATTGTAGCTTTTATTTCTTCTCCGTCACGACCTTGTCTGGTAGAAGTGATTGTAATTGTATTTGCGTTGGTAAGTGACCATACTTCCGTTGACTTCATTGTCATTTGATTACCATTCATTTCAAATGTTCTTGAAGTCAATATGGTGAGCGTTTTGTTGTCCGGTGACCATGTCGCTACTGACTTGCTTTCGCCTCTTTGTGATGTGTTTATACTCTCTTTCCCATCGAGGGTATATTTCATTGTTGAGGTTGATGTTTCACCGTTTTGATTGGTTATTAAGAAGCGGTTTAAAGATTTTTTTTATTTGTTTTGAACATTTTTTGAAATTAACAATCAAGGTACTATACCTGACAACCAGCTATCTCCACACTCCGGGGATTTTTTCGCCGCACTTTTTACAGGTTCCATTTTCAAAATTTTTCAGAAGGACGGAAAAGCCTTTTCTCTCGGCCATGATTTCGCCACATTGGTGGCAGATGGTATTTTGGGCTTCAAGACCAGGCACATTGCCAATGTACACGTATTTGATTCCTGCATCAAGGGCAATCTCCCGGGCCCGGGTAAGTACCCCAACCGGAGTGGCAGACAAATGGGTGAGTTTATAACAGGGATGGAAACGGCTAAAATGAAGTGGATAGTTGGCCAGTCCGTTTTCGGCCAGCCAGTTGCACATGCGCTTAATCATATCCGGATTATCGGTTAAGCCAGGAACAACCAGGTTGGTTATTTCGAGCCAAATTCCGAGCCCGGCCATTATCTTTAATGTATTCAAGACAGGCTTCAGGGAGCCGGCGCTCAGTTTCATGTAAATATCGTTACTGAACGATTTGAGGTCAACGTTGGCGGCATCAATGTGCTTGCACAAATTACGAAGCGGTTCTTTATTAATATACCCGGCCGTGACCAGCACGTTTTTTATACCTTGCTGCCTTGCCAGTTTGGCAGAGTCGATGGTATATTCATAATACGAAATTGGCTCGGTATAGGTAAAAGCGATGGATTGGCATTTACCGGCAATGGCATCAGCGATAAGTTTGTCAGGCATCAAATCGTAGTTGCGCGTTTCTTTAGGGCTAACCTGAGAGATGGTCCAATTTTGGCAGTTCAAACAAGCCAGGTTGCAGCCCGCTGTGGCTATCGAAAAAGCCCGTGATCCGGGCAAAAAATGGTACAGCGGCTTTTTCTCAATCGGATCAATGTTTACGGCGCAGGGATTTCCGTAGGCAATGGAATAAAGCTTGCCATCGTAGTTCACCCTGTTGTGGCAATTCCCCGATTCGCCTTCTTTAATCACACATTCATTCGGACAGATCAGACATTTGGTTCCCCGTGGCGTGGGGGACCAAAATAAACCCTCCATGCTCCATTTCCAGGGCTTTTCGCTGTTTCCGCCGGCCGGGCTCATCATAGGCGAACAGACGCTATCGCCGGTGTCAGCAAGCTCCTGTTTCAGAAATTTAGGATCGGACTTATCCTGGATATTTATCATCTGCCAAAAGCATAAAGTTTCTATTTACCTTCTTCTTCGCTAAAAACCAGTGCTTCATATGTGTACAATTTGGCGGTTTTCCAGTCGTTCCAGCCAATACCTGCTTTGTCCCTGGCACAGTGACCGAGAAATTCTTCCTTGCTCCAGCCTGTCTTGGCGGCAACCTGTGGCAAAAAGGTTCCCGATGAAAATCCTTTTACAATGCGGATTCCGTGTTTGCCCAGAATTAATTCATCGGCCGAATGTATCCGTTTCAAAGGGGTAAGTACCGAAATTTCAATTTTCAATTGGCTGATTTCGATGGGATGGTCCATGCCGAAGCGATAATCCCGGGTAGCTGCTGCAACAGCCTTCGACTGAACCACTTTCCAGAGTGGCTCGGTTTCACTGAAACTTCCGAGACAGGCCATCAGATTATGCTTTTTGTACAAGGAAACAAAAGCGCCGCCCGGAGCTTTCAGGGCCTCACTCAGGCTGGTCTGATCAACTTCCGGGATAGTTCCTTTTCGGATGTACCCGCCAATGGCTTCACGGGCAAGCTGAAGCAGGATGGTTTTATCTGCATCGTTCAGCGAAAATTCATTGGCCGGATTTTCGGTTTTAAGCCGGAAAAATGCAATGGCGTAATACCCAACCACCCTATCCTTGTCGCCATACGACGAATCACCAGAGTTTTTATACTGGAGCAGGTCAACGGTTATATCCGGCATTTCTTCGGTCATGTAAAGTAAAGTCAGTACCGAACTCCATCCGCATAAACTGGTTTGTAATCCGGGGATATTTTTTCGGTCGTTGCATTCAAGAGCATCCATCAACTTTACAGCCTTGTTGGTTTGAATGGCTTCGGCAGTCAGTTGGTCTGCCTTACAGGCATCCTTGTAATTTGGATAATGAGAGAAATCGCTGCTGATTACAAAAAGGTTCTTTTCATTCAGGTAAGGTTTGAGAATTGTTGCCAGTTTCCGGGCTGTTTCAATGGTCGGGGAGCCAATAATAATCGGGACAATTTTAAAATCGGTATTCAGAAGGTATTGCAAAAACGGGAGTTGTACCTCCAGACTGTGTTCATGCAAATGGGCTTCCGGATAACACCTGATGAGTTTATTTTCTTTAGCCAATTGATTGGCAAACTCTAAGTCAACTTTGACCGTGCCCAAAGGTGTTTCGTAATGGCCGGAACAATATAGCGATGCTCCCGGAAATGAGGAGGTATGGCTTGACCCGATGATAAAGATACGCTCAAACTTACTGTTGGGATCAATCTGATGGTAAGCTGAAGCGGCTATTTCGCCACTAAATACATATCCCGCATGAGGGACAATAATTGCGAGTGGGGTGTTTTCATTTTTCTTGGGTACCAGTTTCGAAAAAAACTGCTGCAATTGGTTATTTACTTCGAAAGGCTTATCCGGATAAAATCGTCCGGCAGCGTAAGGCTTCCGGTTATGCATGGGCTCCTCTGGAAAAACCGTTGCTGCGCAGGAACTTGTCCATGCCGCATCTGTCAAATATTTTGCTTTCATGGCTACCTGTTATAAAAAATTACAACATACATGAACAACAACAAAAGTACATAACAATTCAGTAAGTGGTTTCATTATTTTCCTTAAAAGGACTTCACCAACCGGAAGACTATGCTGGCGAGGATTCAAATCAGCCCCATCATTAGCAAGGTGACCTTCTCTACTAACCGACACCCTGATTCAGTTGAAATTTGTTAATTTTTTACGCAACGAACAGAAAAACCACTCTCTGTACGACTGTAGTATTTGTTGGCTGTAGCATCGCCGCTAAATAGGACGCAGTACCATGCGTTGTCAGCACTGGGGGAGGAACTCCACCAGTAACCTTTATAACCAACAGAGTCGAATGGGGTAATACTTGTACTAGTTCGGTAACCACCCGGAAGAGCTGTAAAACCACTACTGTTGGTAGCACCGGCGTTCGGACTACGCCAATGAATTGTGCCAGTCTCTTTCAATTTTCCACCAGCAACATTCTCACCTCCCAGGTATTCAATTAGTGTAGTTAATTCATTGATATTGGGAACATGCCAACCGCTAGGGCAAAGTTTTCCTGTATTTACAGTATACCAATTGTAAAGGGCGCCATACGTATCTTTGTAAGTTGAAGCATCATTGTTATACCAACAATATGCCGGAGTTGTCAAGCCTAACCAGGCGGAATAATCTGTTACTGGAAGAATGGCCGTACCATCATTGAACTTCGTTGTTTTTAAGTTCTCTTTCATCCAGGTCTGTGTCCCAATAATTACCGATGAATATGTATTCCCATCAACATCTGTAATTGTAATACCCGAAGTTGATGTTGTCGTAAAAGAGATCTCGTTACCATATGCAGTACCAGCAATATTCGTGGCATATGCTCTCACATAATAGGTAGTGCCTGCTATCAGGGAGGTTAGCGAACTCGTAAAGGCTCCTGTTGAATATCCATCTGATGTATTGCTGTTTGTTATTGTCGGCGCTGTAGTTGTACCCCAACAAACTCCTCTTGCCAAAATAGAGGCCCTGCCATCGTCAGTTACATTACCTCCACCAGTTGCTGATGTTGATGCAATTGATGAAATAGCTGTAGTTATTACAGTTGGAAGATTCGCTAAGGTCCTAAACGAAATTTCATTCCCATAAACTGTCCCTGCACTGTTTGTAGCATAAGCCCTGACATAGTAGGTTGTATTTGCGGTCAAAGATGTAAGTGAACTAGTAAAAATGCCTGTTCCAGTACCATCAGATGTTTTGACATTAGCAATAGTAGGTCCGGCAGTTGTACTCCAGCATACTCCTCTTGCTGTGACAACACCACCTCCATCAGCGGTTATATTCCCACCCGAAGTGGCTGTAGCTGCAGTTATAGCAGATGCGGCTGTTGTAGTGACCGTAGGAAGGTTCGCCAAAACTGTAAATGAAATCTCATTCCCATATGAAGTCCCTGCACTGTTTGTGGCATAAGCTCTTACATAATATTTTGAACCAGGAGTCAGACCTGTAATAGAACTTAGGAAACTGCCCGTTCCAGTACCGTCAGTAGTTTTACTATTTGAGATCATGGGATTAATCGTTGTACTCCAACAGACCCCTCTGGCTGTAATCGCACCTCCTCCGTCTGTGGTAATATTGCCTCCTGAAGTTGCGGATGTGGTGGTAACTGCAGTAGCAGCCGTTGTAGTGATGGCTGAGAGATTTGCTTCTGTTGTAAATGTAAATTCACTCCCATATCCGGTTCCTTTGCTATTTGTAGCATAGGCTTTAACATAGTAGGTTATGCCTGGACTAAGATTAGAAAGGTTACTGGTAAAAACTCCTGTTCCTGTACCATCCGATGATTTGTTATTTGCAATAGTGGGGCTCGTTGTGGTATTCCAACATACACCTCTTTCAGTTACTGTTGCACCTCCATCTGAAGTCACATCTCCACCTGATACAGCAGAAGTCGGTGTAACAGCACTTATTACAGCAGTAGAAACTGTTGGCTCTTCCATACAACTATCGCAACTACCTGCCATACACAACATGCTCAATGGAAGGAACCATAACATAAATGATTTATTCATAGTACCAGGCTGTTTTAAGTGCAAACTATTCAAATCTAAGTAATTAAAAATCTATTTCAAAGCAAAATATTTAAGTTAAACTTATCAATATTTTGCCAATAACTCTAATCCCGGATTGTCCGGTTTTGCGGGGGTAGGTCAGAGCTCACAGGTATGAAACTGACGTTTAAAATTGCTTCAGTTCGTAGAAAATGCAATAAAAAAAATCCACTGTTGTGTCAGACAAATCTGGCACAACAGTGGAAATTCACTATCCGGATATGGAGTGCTTTATTTCACCAATGACCGGAGGTATTCGAGCACGGATCTTGCTTTGGCCTGATTGAGGGAAGGATCTGGCATAGGCAAATTATTATATTTCGCCAGTAAAGCCTTGACCGTTGCATTCTCTTTCTGCATCTGGGCCGGATTTAAAAGAATATTCATGATGTATTCCGGAGTGCGTGTCTTGGTTACATTTCTCAGTGCAGGCCCCAACTTGTTTTGATCAATATCATGACACATGATGCACTGATTGGTGTAGATAACCTTACCCTCCCCTGCCATTTTACTGTTCAGGGGTCCTAAAACTACACTTTTGACCGGTCCTATTCCAAGATCTTTCTCCTGTTGATCCAGAGATTCATCGGGTAAGGAAAGTCCGGCAAACTCAGCATGATTTATGACTGAAGATTTTGCCTTCAATAAACCAGGATTCAATAATAAAACCAAAGCCATCGCTATACCCGTGATCAAGATTGTTTTTCTCATATTTCCCTATTCAATTAAAAATTAAGCCAAACGAGTAGGTAGAGGGTGTTGTTATTCTTGGAATTTCTACCGTTGTCATCATAATTATTTTTATTGCCATCAAATTTATTGTAGGCCACATATTGCAATGCAAACTTCGTATTGTACCATGGCAGGTATTCAAGTTGTGCGATGAAACCGTTGCTGTCAGGCTTATTATTTGCACTCCCGATATTCTCATCCACACCACCTTTGGTATTAAAATAGCCAAGGGTTGCACCCAATCCATTGTTTAAATAGAGGTTACCGTCTACTTTAAAGGAATTGAAATCAATTTTGACACTTTGCGTACTGGAGGTATCACGTACCTCTCTCTCGTTGATCAGTGACGAATGTAAAGAAAAGGCCCCTATTGCCAAACGACGCTCAAATTGAAAATCAAACCCAACATCTGTTATTTTGCTCATCTCTCCTGAAATACCTTTCGAATAAAGCTTGGAAGCAATACCGAAGGTGCCAAGTTCTACATAATTATCAGAAAATTGATGTTGCAAGGCAACACGCCAGTAAGGTGCAACACGGCTAATAACCATCGAACTGTTTACATCCGCAGGATTAGCGGCTCCCTGTTGTGCCGACCGGTAAAGCGTCAATTCCGTAAACAGAAAATTATTGAATTGTTCTGCACCCCTTCCACACTTTTGGAAATATGTGTAAAAGAGGATTGCACCATGACAGACAATGGCAAAGTACTTAACAGCTTTAGCTTGGTCACCTTGTCACTGTCCACTTTGGTCTCTATTGTATTCATCCCGGTAAGCACGTATCCATTCATTTTGAACTGTCGTCCAAATGAATTGAGCTCAGGAAAAGAGAAATGACATGCCGAACATGACAGTCCGGTTTGCCTGGCATAACTTGGTAATGCATTTGAATTGCCCGCGAGAAAAAGCAAAATAGTAATAACCAACAACAATTTCGCCGTTCCTTTTGACATTTTGCTCATTAAAACCCCTTTGCCATCTCAAATGGTAAGGAAAACATCTGTATTTTCATTAATTTTTTCATGTGATTTGGTTTTTTTGTATCATTACATTTTACAAAACTTTCTCAAAGCAAATACATTATTTCATGCGAAAAGCATATCATATCAATTTATATCAATTCTTAGATATTTCTTTTTGGCACCGGCCCTGATCTTATCCAGCAACCGGTTAAGTTCCCGGATCTCCTCTTCCGAAAGATTGGCAAGCATTTTGTCCACCGTTTTCTCACATTCAAACATGCTGTCGAGCAATGCCAATCCGGTAGCGGTGATCTCAACTGCCTTCTGGCGCCGGTCTTCGGGGTTCTCCTTTCTGGTAAGTAACCCCTTTTCAAACAGGCGGTCCACAATGCGGCTTACGTCCGAATCTTTGTCAAGCATCCGCTCCTTGATAAAGCCGATCGAGAGTGGCGACTGCGCGCGAAAGCCGCGCAGTATCCTGAGCACATTGTATTGCTGTTCGGCAAGGCCATGCTTTTTCAGACTCTGAAAAAACTCGTAACCCAGCTGCTTCGTAGTGTAGGTGAGGTTGATCATCCCTTTGTGGTAGTCGTTTCGAAACCTGCCTTTTAGTTCGTCTTCTAATGACATATTGGTTGTAAATTAATTCAATCCTTCAAATATCCGAATTTGAAAAGCTCTGGATTCCTCATGTAGGCAACCACCCAAACCAGTATCAGGACAACGGTTGGCATCGCAATGCTCATTCCTCCTGTCATATGCAGGATAATGGCCCCACCCATGTATGAACTAAGCAGCAAAGTGCCGTATTTGTTGGTCTTTGGGATGAGGAACAACAGGGCCGATGTTATTTCGCCCAGGGCGATGATTACCCGCCAGTCGCCCAGTTTCATCTGTTCCATCTGCTCCGGATGCAAAAAGAGTTTACCGGAAGCGCTAAATAGGTAAAGGGCAGTTAACAATCCTGCGATGATCCAGGATGCGATTTTACTTGATTTCGAAATTTCCATGATATGATTTTTTTGATTAATTGTGAATTATACTGATAATTAATTTCGTACAAAATTATGTATAAACATTATATGTTGCAACATATAATTGCAATATTCAATAACAATTATTTATATGTTTGATATTCAATGTATTGATGAAGCAAACTTTAAACACTTTCCTCTTGAAGGGCAAGGTTTCCTGAAATCACAACACTTCTCCCGAATAGTGAAACCCTAATTGTTTTTGTTGGTGCAACTTTGTATCATGATTTACGTTTCTATCTTGAAGGTAAGTTTAAAATCTTACACAGAGTAATAAACTCTTCCAATAGAGACTTCAAATAGCTTAAACATGCTTCCTATTAGCAATATATTGAGAGAAAATCCGAGTCCGCTGAGCCAAAAAATCGCTTGCGATTTTTTCTCTGTGCAACTCCGCTCTCCTCTATTCCATCTGGGACAAAGAGGTAATCTACTTCTTCGAGGGAATTGTTGAAAAAAAGACTAAATTCTCTGTGTAAGAATTTTTATGGATCAAATTTTAAAAAAAATATAGTCATGAACAACACAATTCTTCACAAAGCGGATACACGCGGCGATGCCAACCATGGCTGGCTGCACAGCAGGCATACTTTCAGTTTTGCCAATTACCACAATCCGGAACGGGTCCATTTTGGTGCGCTGCGGGTCTTGAATGACGACACCGTCGCTGCGGGAATGGGCTTTGGTACCCATCCGCACGACAACATGGAGATTATTTCCATCCCCATCGAGGGTGACCTGGAACACAAAGACAGCATGGGCAACATCAGTGTGATCAGGTCTGGCGATATACAGGTGATGAGCGCCGGTACCGGGATCTACCACAGCGAATACAACAAAAACAATGACAAACCGGTCAAATTTTTGCAGATATGGGTCTTCCCCAACAAGCAAAATGTCACCCCGCGTTACGACCAGATCACATTGAATCAGACCGATCGCCACAATGCCCTTCAGCAGATCCTCTCGCCCAATCCGGATGATGCCGGGGTATGGATCCACCAACAGGCATGGTTTCACCTGGGAAAACTCGACAAAGGGCTTGGCCTGGATTACACCCTTAAGTTGAAAGGAAACGGAGTCTATGCGTTCGTGCTTAGCGGCGACATTACCATCGGTGGCCAGCCCCTGAACAGCCGTGACGGATTCGGAATTTACGATGTTGATTCCATCTCTATCCAGGCCGACAGTGACGCTGAATTGTTGTTGATAGAAGTACCGGTGCAATTGTAACCAGTGATGGTTCTCACCGGGGATCGGCATTTGCCCCACTATTTTTTACTGCCAGCGAGTCAGGTAAAAAGTATCTTTGCGGGTGCAAGCACACAAAGAATCCTCCGTTCTGTGATGGAACGCATGGTGATCTTTAGTCGTTTGAGCCCTATTTACCGGGACTCTATTTGATTATTCAGGAAGCTGGAAAATTACTAAATTGTGCAGGAAATTTGTTCGCATTATTTCCGGTCCAATTTTGAATATTAAACACATATCACATGAATTCCAACAGACGAGACTTTATCAAATCGGCATCCTTGCTTGGCGCAGGTGCAGTTTTTATTCCCAACCTGATGAGCTGCTCCCCATCCGGCCGACTAAATATCGCTGTAATTGGCGTTGGCGGACAGGGCAAGAGCAACTGGAGCAAGATGATCAACCAGAAAGAACCAAAATGGAATGAGAACATTGTAGCCCTCTGCGATGTAGACGACAATCGTGCTGCGGAAGCTTATAAAACGATGCCGCAAGCCAGACGTTTTAAGGATTACAGGGTGATGTTCGATAAAATGCACAAAGAGATCGATGCGGTGATGGTCTGCACCCCCGACCATTCTCATTTCCCTGCTGCCATGGCAGCCATGCAATTGGGCAAACATGTGATTGTGGAGAAACCGCTTGCGCACAATATCTGGCAACTTCGTACCCTGAAGAAAGCGGCCCACCACTACAATGTCATTACACAAATGGCCAACCAGGGGCATACCACCAACGGAATACGCTGTATCAAAGAGTGGTACGAGGCAGGATTACTGGGCAATGTGACTGAAGTGATCGCCTGGTTCGACGGACCAGAGTTTGGACCTGACAAATATTTTAGAAAACCGGATAGTTTTCCACCTGCTGAACAACCAATCCCAGCCAGTTTCGATTGGGATTTGTGGTTGGGACCCGCCGCAAACCGTCCATACAACGAAGTCTATGCGCCCAAAACCTGGCGCAGCTGGTTCGATTTCGGAAACGGTGAAATGGGCGACTGGTGCTGCCATACCCTGGATGCCCCATATTGGTCACTCGATTTGGGTTTGCCTACAGTGGTTGAAGCCGAATTCAAATCACCCGTACCCGATACCGGTTTCATTTCCGATCAGGCTGTTATCCGCTGGGATTTCCCGGCACGCGGGAATAAAGCGCCAGTGACCATGCGCTGGTACGAAGGTGGATTAAAACCCGAAATTCGTCCGGAATGGAAAGTGGAGAAACTGGCCGGCAGCGGTATGATCATGGTTGGCGACAAGCATTGCCTGGTCACAGGCGGACGTCCCAACGATCCCCGGCTGCTCATGCCAATGCCCGAATGGGAAGCATTTAAACCAAATCTGCCCGCCCAAACCATCCCGCGGACCTTCCAGGAAAACCCGCAGCGCGAATGGGCGGAAGCCATCAAACATGGGACAGTGTGCGGTTCCAACTTCGATTATGCCACAGGGCTGGTGGAGATGGCGCTTACCGGTGTTTTGGCGCAAAGGTTCAATACCCGCATCGAATACGATGCCAGGAACATGAAAGTGACCAATCACCCGGAACTGGATGTGTATATTAAAGAGCCGGCAAGGGCAGGGTTTTCGTTTGGCGAAAATCTTTGATCGAAAATAAAAATATTTGCTGTCAGCAGGAGTCCGCTAACGGGAGCTCCTGCGACTGCTTTTAAACCACAAACTTCTTCCCATGAAAATCACAAGGCTGTTTCTTCTCCTCCTTTTGATCGGTGCTCAAGATTCTTTTGCCCAAACGCAAAAAATCAAACAGGAAAAACTGACCCAATTTCAGCTACAATCTTCCGATTTGATTCAAACCCCCGGTGAAGTAATCTCTACTTCTGCCTACCATTCCAATGTATACTGGCTTCCTGTTAAGGTCCCCTGCACGGTACTGACGGGGTTGGTTGCCAACCGGATCTACCCCGATCCCTATTCGGGTATGAACAACATGCTGATCCCTGATGCTTCGGATGAGTTCAACAAGACTTACAACCTGGAGCAGTACAGCCATCTTCCGAACCTTCCCAATCCCTGGAAAAAACCATACTGGTACCGCACCATGTTCAAGGTTCCGGATGCTGACAAAGGGCGTCACTTCCAACTGATATTCAAAGGGATCAACTACAGGGCGGCCGTATGGATCAATGGGAAACAGCTGGCCGATTCGACCCAAATGGCCGGCATGTTCGCCGAATATAGCTTTGATGTGAGCAAAACAATCGTTGCAGGAGCAGAAAATGTGCTGGCCGTGAAAATTTACCCCCTCGACTTTCCCGGGTTACCGTCCCAGGAACAGCTGAAGGCATTTGGCGACTTTTTTGAAAACGGAGGCCCTACCGGGGATATCGGTAAAAATGTGACCATGGTCTGTTCTGTTGGGTGGGACTGGGTTCCGCCAACCCGCGACCGGAACATTGGAATCTGGCAGCCGGTTTTTCTGCGTACCTCCGGCGATGTGACCATTGTTCAGCCTCAGATTATCACAGATTTACCCAACCTTCCCGATACGATGGTTGCCAAACTCTCCCTGAACCTCAATCTTTCGAACCACGGTTCAACCAACAGCAAAGGAGTTTTGAATGTCTCGATTACCCCTGAAAATTTTATCGGTACTCCTGTCCTGTTTTCAAAAGAAGTAGCTATTGCCGCCGGGGCGCAAACCAGTGTTGCGCTGAACAGTGAAAACACCAGTCAGCTTCTTTTCAAGCAACCCAGTTTGTGGTGGCCCAACGGATACGGCAATCCCAATTTGTACCGCATCCGCCTCAAATATGAAACCGGAGGCATCTGTACCGATGATACCTCTTTCGTTTTTGGGATCCGCACTGTCAGTACAAAGGCAGAAGAGGTTCCCGGCAAATTCCTGCGCCGCGAATTCTCTGTCAACGGACAAAGGATTCAGTTAACCGGCGGAGCATGGGTACCCGACATGATGCTGAACCGCGATTCGGCCAGGTACGACGCGGAGTTGCACCTTTGCAGGAATTCGAACATCAACCTGGTCAGGATCTGGGGTGGAGGCATTACACCACCCGATGCGTTCTTTGATTCGGCCGATCGTTACGGATTGTTGGTATGGTCAGATTTCTGGGTAACCGGAGATACCCACGGCGAATTCAAGGGATCCACCGATTGGCCGCTACAGCCTGAAATCTTTGTAAAAAATGTGATCAGCACCATCTACCGGATCAGAAACCATGCCAGCCTGCTGCTTTGGACCGGAGGAAATGAAGGGCACATCAGGAAAGATGTCTATGCCACCATGCGCGAGAGCGTGATCAAACTCGATGGCACCAGACCGTTTATCCCCTGTTCTTCAGGTTTTGCCAAATTACCTGCCGGATTCGGCGGCGCCTGGCCCGACAACAAGGCATCCGGAGTTTACAGCAGTGGCCCTTATACCTGGCAGGATTCGAAGGAGTATTACCGTCTCGCCGACAATGCCAAGGACTGGGTTTTCAAGGATGAAACCGGATTGCCCTCACAGCCACCATACAACTCCCTCATCAAAATAATCCCCAACCTGGTCTGGGACACCAAATTGCCATTCCCGCTTAACAATTCATGGGGTTACCACGATGCTGCCACCGGCAATGGGAAATACGATGCCTATTATTATTCAATGGAGAAAAGGTATGGAAAACCCGTATCGATGGAAGATTTCTCTGACAAGATGCAGTTGATGAACGCCACCGGCTATCAGGGTACTTTTGAAGCTGCAGGCCACAGGCTGAACGACATAGGCGGCATCATGCTGTGGAAACTCAATGCTGCTTTCCCGAGTGTGGTCTGGCAGGTCTACGACTGGTACCTCGAACCCAATGCGGGCTACTATTTCATGCAGAACAGTTGCGAACCGGTTCACGTTCAGTTGAATCCGCTTGACCATGTTGTCAGCGTATTGAACAGGACCTACCGGGATGTTCCAAATCTGACAGTTGATGCTGATATATTCAGCCTGGATTCGAAGCTGCTGGCGCACCAGAGCGCCAAAGTTTCCCTTGCCCCTTCTGATGTCAAAGATAGCTTCTCCCTGGCCGATTTTCTGACCAACTCCAAAGAGGTGAATTTTGTCGTGTTAAACCTGAAGGATGCAAAAGGCAATCTGATTTCCCACAATGCATACTGGCTAGCGGCCGACAACAACTATACCGCCCTGCAATCGATACCTCGCACGGAAGTCGCGACAACGGTACTAAAAAAGGAACAAGTCAAAACGGAAACCGTTTGGAGCGTGAAATTCACCAACAACAGTAAAAAACTGGCTTTCTTTGTGAATCCACGACTGATGAAAGAGAATGAAGAGGTTCTACCTGCCTATTGGTCGGCCAACTATTTTTCATTGGCACCGGGCGAATCCATCACCTGCAAAGTGAGCGCTGCCACAGCCGTATTGACCGGTAAAAAGATAGAGCTGTTGCTAAAAGGTTGGAATGTTGAGGAACACTGGATCCCCTTGAAATAGAATTACCTGTTTTTTATGCAACGAACAGAAAAACCGCTCTGGGTCCGGCCGTAGAATTTGTTAGCTGTAGCATCTCCTTTAAACATGACACAGTACCATGCGTTGTCATAATAAGGTGTGGAACTCCACCAGTAACCACTTTTTCCACTTGAACCGTAGGAACCTTTGTAGTTGCGATAACCACAGGGAATAGCAGAGAAACCGCTGGAGTTGGTTTCAATCCCATTCCCATTACTGTTCCAACCGGTGGTCGTTTTCATCTCTTTGCCTGCAACTAACCCGCCACCCAAAAAATCGGTTAATATTCTCCACTCCTTGTCGGTGGGGACATGCCATCCTGTCGGACACAGTTTTCCTGTATGGACGGTGTACCAGTTGTATACCGCCCCGTATGTTGATTTGAAGGCTGCAGAATCGTTGTTATACCAACTAAAGGCCCCCGTTTTGAGTTCAGTCCAGGCTTCATCGGTTACATTTGGAATGGCAATCCCATCATTGTATTTGGTTGTTCTAAGATTTTCCGTCATCCAGGTCTGGCCGCCAATGGTTACGGTGGAGTATACATTTCCATCGATATCGCTCACGTTTCCACTATTGCCGGATTTAGTGCTATTTTCACAACTTACAATTAAAAATATTCCGGCCAGGATTGAGAAAATGATTTTAATAGTCTTCATGTTAAGGGGCATTTTTGCCGGGCAAAACTAGGAACAAATTCCAGAATATTAAAGAATATTCAGTTAACAAACCTTAAATAATGGCTGCATCCGATCATCCAACTGTAACCTGACCTGCGCAACCAAATGGTAAATGAGCTAGGAATTAACCCGTTTATGTTTCCAGCGCTTGTGCGACCAGAGCCAATTTTCGGGTTGTTCGATGATTTGCTGTTCCAAAATTCATTGCAAAGGAAGATAAATCTCTCCTAATTTGAAACTTTTGCCTTTTGTTCAATTTATTTTTCACCATCTTCTTTCCTATATTTTCTTTGCAGGTAAAGGAAGACCGGAATGCCGGCCAGGATGAGGGTCATGCCGATGGCTGCCTCACGCGGCCTAGTAACTACCGTATTGATAAACAGTCCAATACAGAAGAGGATAAAAATAATTGGCACAACGGGATAACCCCAAACTTTGTAGGGCCGGTGGGCATCAGGCATCTTGTATCTTAAAATAATGACGCCCAAAGAGGTGGCGCCGTAAAATATGAAGACGGCGAAAATGATCATATCGGTCAATTGATCGAAAGTTCCCGACAGCACCAGCACGGAGGCCCAGATTCCCTGCCAGAGCAAAGAGTTGGATGGTACGTTGGCGCTGTTGAGTTTCGCGATCCCCGGAAAGAAAAGCTTTTCGCGGGCCATGGCATAATAGGGACGTGCACCTGTGAGAATACTTGCATTGGTGCATCCCAGGGTGGTCACAAGGATCAGCAAGGAGATGAAGAGCACACCGCCTGCACCCCAGAAACTGCGGACCGCCTCAACAGCGGCGATTTGGTTACCGGCATTGTACACCTGCTCCAGTTGCGGAATGGACAAGAGAGAGAGATAAGTCACGTTAACCAGCAAATAAATGGCAATGATGACAAAGACGCCGATGACAATTCCTCTCGGGATATTTTTTTTAGGATCTTTTACTTCTCCTCCGATAAATCCTACCGATACCCATCCCTGGTAAGCCCAGAAGGCGGCCAGCATGGCTGTATAGAAGGACGAGAGCGTGACTGCTCCATTGGTCAGCTCCCTGACATCCATAAAGTTTGCCGGTGTGGCCTTTACATGGCTCAATCCAAAAACTACGATGACCAGCAAACCTGCACCCACCAGCATCAAGATGGCTTTGCTGGTGCCCGCCCCGCTTTTGAGTCCGGAAATATTGAGACCGGTCAAAAGCAGAATCAGCACAATAGCGGTCAGTTTAACGCCAAAATCCTGAAAAGGGAAGAAGACCCCTCCGATCGAAAAATGCTGAATGGATGGGAAAATCTCCGGGATGGGAACGATGCTGTTGAGCGATTGCGCGAAAACATAGGCCAGCGAAGAGATGGTCGCTGTCTGGATCACCGTAAAAAGTGACCATCCGTACAAAAAGGCAAAAAAGCGGTTGTATATTTTCTTGAAATAGACGAAATCGCCACCTGTATCCGCCAGCAAGCCGGCTACCTCCGCATTGCTCAGTGCCCCAAACAGGGTAATGATGCCGCCTACGATCCATGCCATCAGTATCCAGACAGAGGAGTGAAGCTCGGCAGCCATCGGCGCGATCTTTTTATATACTCCTGATCCAATGATATTTGCAACAACGAAAATAATGACATACCCCAACCCGAGGGTTCTTACCAAACTCTTTTGATTTGCCATGTTCCTGAAATGATGGATGAATAGAGATCCTAAATATAGCAAAATGAAGCAAAATCCAATTTACCGGACCACAAAGTGTTAAAATAGGAATGGGATGAACATCCTGGTTCTTTTCATGTAATCGAGGTATTGGTTGCCAAAGTAATGAATACACTCCTTCTCATCGAATAGCGCAGTGAGGTAAAGAAATAAGGTGGAAATAAGGGAAATAAGAAATAATGTGGACGAGGTATTTTTCAGAAATATGCCCCAGGTGAGCAACAAAAGGGAGCCGTAAAGCGGATGCCGGATGTAGCGAAAGATACCCCGGTCGACCAACTCTGTGGTCTTTTCAAATCGGAAGAGTTCCTCACGCTCTTTTGTCTTGGCCGGTTTGCCCTTTTTAACCAGGAAGATACTTCCTGCCGCCACATAGTAAATGGATGCAATGAGTAAAACCCAGGAGAAGATTTGCTTTGGCGCGAAGGGATTTTCAAACCAGAATTTGTAATTGGAGAGCAATAGCCACAGGATGCATTCCCAGCTAAAAAACCTATAGAAACCATGGCTTGAGGGAGTGAAGAGACTCCTCCTTGATATAAAAATCAACGGCAGGCTCAGTATGCCAAAAAGGATCAGTTTTTCCATCGTCTTCAGGTTTTGTATAGCTTAAAATTAGCAATTCCATTGGCAATTTCTATGCGGGTGTGAATATCAACCAAAGCACCGGCGCGGCAGATTGTGGTCTCTTTGTAGAGTTCATGCTCGAAAAAATCCTTGCCACACTCAGGAAACGACAAGGTGAACCTTTGAGCAAAGAAAATATTGACACTACAAATGACACTGTAAATGACACTGTAAATCTGATCAAAGCCAATCCGAAAATTACGCTGGATGAACTTGCTTTGAAATTGGGCAAATCGCGCAGAACGGTAACCCGCATCATCAAGAGGTTACAGGAAGAGAACATTATTTCCCGCAAAGGGTCCAACAAAACAGGATATTGGGAGGTGAAGAATGGCTACAAATTCCCCATGCCCGTCAGGTCATCAAGCTTAATAGAAAGATGATCAGGAGAGCTCCGGTTCCCCGGAGGGGATAAACAGAGCAATTTCAGGCATCCATTACGTCGTTTATCCCCTGGCGGGGAATGGCCCAAACTGCACCAAGCAACTTCCGGACTCCGGAAAGCCGATGCATGCAGCGATTACCTAAAAGATTACCTACTTCAACTATACGAATATCGCTTTTGCAAATAAATTTTTCTTAATAACATTGATATTCAGCATAATTGTGTAAATTTATACTGCCAATAAGCGCATCAAACCTACCCACTTTCAGTCCAAAATCAATGCTAGAAAGAAGGTGCGTTGCGCATATAATAAAGTCACTAGCTATAGTAAAAACGCTCTTCGCAATATGATAATCAAATGAAACTAGAAGACTATCCAGAAATAATGACACCCATAGTAGAAATGAAATATCCAAATGAAAACATTTGTTTGAATGAGGGAATTTATACAATAAAATGGAAAGATAAAGTATTCAAGAGCGAAGGAAGTCTTATTTTTAAATGGCTTCCAAGATTAACAGTTAAGTTTAGAGGGAAACTTGGAAATGACTTCAACTATTCATGGATACAACCATTTGAAACTGATTTAATTGTTGAGATAACTTGTGAAAATCGAAAGATCAGCTTAAAAGGTGGCATTTATAAAATACGTGAAAAAGAAGAATTTAATATTGTCTGCTCAATTCCCCCACAAATTGAAATTGGTCAAAAAGAAATAAATGTTGAACATGTTAGATTTGAAATTGCAAATTTAAGGAGCTTTCTTGGGAATATTGTGAGAACAAATAAATCTGGCATTAAGAATAGAATAAAGTTTATAAATACTGAATCGAAAATTACAATTGATAAGTACGCTAATTTTTTGGAATTAAATCATAATCTCAATGAAATTGGAGGCTATCAGCTTTTATACACCGGAAAATTGGAGCTAAATTCAAAAAAGAAAATTTCGTATGAAAAGGCTTCTGAAATTCTTGATTCATTTTCATATTTTTTACTTTTTATAAATGGCCGAAGGTGCTTTCCTCTTTTCCGTTCTGGCATTAATGATAATTATGAAGTTTGGAGTACCTATTCTCCTTTTTTTAACGACCAACACCAGTATGTTTATAGTTGGGCTTCAGACTCTGGAAACAATGGGCTTGAAAAGATTTGGAAAAATTTTAGTAAATTATGGAAAGACTTGGATGATAGAGAATCCATAAAAACTATATTACATTGGTATACAGAAGCAAACTCTAGTAGTGGAAATATTGAAGGTTCAATCGTATTAATTCAAAATGCTTTAGAGTTACTCTTTCATTGGCTCATCTCGGAGAAAATGAAATACGTTAATTTAAGTGAAGCAGATAACCTATCTGCTTCAGCAAAAATTGGTTTTCTCCTCGCCTTTTATAATATAAATCCATCTTTGCCAAACGAGTTTGATTCATTACCAAAATTTGCCAAACAAAATAATATAATAAATGGGCCAGAGTCTTTTACTATAATTAGGAATTGTATTGTTCATCCAAATCATAAGAAACGAAAAGCTTTAAAAGAGATAGAATCACGAGCAAAAGCTGAAGCTTTGCATCTAGGAATTTGGTATGTTGAGATTATTCTGTTAAAACATCTAAATTTCAAGGGAACCTATATAAACAGGTGTAAGTCATTAAAATACATAAACTCTTACGAAGAAATCAAATAATAAACTACACCATGCAACAGCACACTAACTGGCAAGTAGAGTTTCGGTGCTTCGCTGACAGGGAATAAGCAATTTTTTAGCAGTACTTTGTAATGAAAGTTCATGGGTTAAATCCCGCCCTGCGTGCATTTGCAAGACGTTAGCAGTCAGGCTAAAGGCGACAGACTAGGGCATTTAAAAGTAATATTATGATGACAGTTAAAGAAATACTTGACCTGCTCCGAGATTTAGGAGTTTTTGGATTGGCTATGTGGTTTATACAAATGCTTTTATCAAAATCTGCTGACAAGAAAGTTGAAAGTTATAAAACAGAATTAAATCAAAAAAACGAGAAATAGTCATAAAATTCGCTCAAGAAAAATTGGTATCGGCTTTTACCGGTTGTTAAGGGATGAAAGTACTTATTAGGTTTTCTGATCATTAAAGAATCTAAAATTGCCCAGTTTTTTAAATAATAAACTGGACAAAACTAAAAGCTATGGAAAAGGATGCGTTACATGAACTATCCGGATTAATACATTCATTCAATGAGCGTTTGGCACAGCAGATGCCTTTGCTTGAAAATGAAATCGAACGATTAATTTCATCGGAAAATACAGAGAATAACACAATAGAAAACTATCTGGATACATTATTGTCATTGACTCGGCATGGTTTTGGAGATGCCTTAATTATCCGGCTAATTGAATACTACAAAACCATCGATCTCGACGGAGCCATGTTTTATTGGAACGAATACGATAAACAGGAATAAAATGAGCGAGCAGCAAAATATTGAATGGAAACAAAGCTGGCACGACGATTACCTCAAATGGATTTGTGGTTTTGCCAATGCTGTGGGGGGTATTATTTTTATTGGCAAAGACAATGCTGGCAAGGTTGTACATCTTGCCGATTATCCATTGCTCATGGAGATTATTCCCCAAAAAATACGCGATCTTCTGGGTATTGTTTGCGATGTAAATTTGTTGAAAGAAGAGGCAAACAAATACATTGAAATAAAAGTGAACCCCTATTCGGTTCCGGTTTCGTTGAGGGGCCGTTATTATTATCGTTCGGGCAGTACCAAATTGGAACTAACAGGAGTAGAACTTACGGAGTTCTTGTTGAAAAAATCCGGTAAAAGCTGGGATGAAGCACCCGAAGAAGCTGCTAAAATCAGTGATATAGATGAGAATAGCCTGTCCCGGTTTATTCAGGAGGGAGAAGAAAGCGGAAGAATGCCCGAGACCAATGGATTATCAACATCAGATCTACTGGACAAACTTCGTCTGCTGGATGGTAAAAAAATCAAACGGGCAGCCCTGATCCTTTTCGGCAAAGACCCGAACCGGTTCTACCCTAACATTGCTGTTAAAATTGGACGTTTTGGCAAGGATGGTTCCGATTTAAAATTTCAGGAGGTTATTGAGGGTAATTTAGTCCATTTACTCTCCGAGGTCGAGACACAACTCAATTATAAGTTTCTAACAAAAAAAATTGATTTTAAAGGATTACACCGCATCGAAGAAGGCGAATACCCGGTTGCCGCCTTGCGTGAAATGCTATTAAATGCCCTGGTTCACCGGACCTATATGGGTGCTTCTGTACAAATACGGGTATTCGATAACAAACTATCCATTTGGAACGAAGGGACCTTGCCCATTGGCATGGATATGGAAAGCCTGAAAAGAGACCACAGCTCACGGCCCCGTAATCCAAAAATAGCCGATGCCTGTTTCAAAGCGGGATACATAGATACGTGGGGGCGTGGAACATTAAAAATAATCAATGCCTGTAAAGAGGCAATGCTACCTGAACCGGAAATGTGTGAGATCGATGGGGGTATTCAAATAACTATATTTAAAGTTTCGGATGGTGGTGCAATAGGTGGTGCAATAGGTGGTGCAATAGGTGGTGCAATAGGTGGTGCAATCGATTTGACTGAACGTCAGATTGAAATTTTAGATAAAATTAAAAATGATCATAAAGTAAGTTATCGAACGTTGGCCGACTTATTAAAAATAAACGAATCGGCTGTTTCAAAGCATATTGGAATACTAAAAAGTAAGGGAGTATTAGAAAGAATTGGAGGGACCCGCGGATATTGGAAAGTTAACATTGGCAACCATTGAAATTCTTCAAAGCAAATTAGAGAAACCATGAACAGCGAAATCCTTATCTACCAAAACCCCGATGGCAACATCAAAATAGATGTTCGCCTGGAGGAAGAGACCGTTTGGCTTACGCAAGAGCAAATGGCTGAACTGTTTGGCAAAGGTCGGAGCACCGTAGCGGAACACATAGCTAATGTGTACGAAGAAGCTGAGTTGGAGCCAAATCGAACTTGTCGGAAATTCCGACAAGTTCGTCAGGAAGGAATCAGAGAAGTAGAACGAGAGATTGATCACTACAATCTTGACGTTATTATCTCGGTAGGTTATCGTGTAAAATCCCCTCAAGGCACGCAATTCCGCATTTGGGCAACCCAAAGGCTCAAAGAATATATTATCAAAGGTTTTGCACTAAACGATGACCGATTTAAATCGGGCAGTTCCATGAACTATTTCACCGAATTGCAGGAACGCATACGGGAAATACGCCTTTCGGAACGGTTTTTCTACCAGAAGATCAAAGACATTTATACCACCAGTATTGATTACAATTCCAAAGACGCAAAGACCATTGAGTTTTTTAAAATAGTTCAAAACAAACTGCTTTGGGCAATCAGCGAGCAAACCGCAGCCGAACTGATTTACCGAAGGGTTGATGCAAGTTTACCTCTCCTCGGAATGCAATCTTTAGACAAAAAGAACACCTTATCGATAAAAAAATTGGACGTGAGCATAGCCAAAAACTACCTCAACGAAGATGAAATTAAACTGCTCGGTTTATTGGTGGAGCAATATCTGGCTTTTGCCGAAACCATGGCACAACAACGCAATCCTATGTACATGGCCGATTGGATAGAACGTTTAGATGTTATTTTGCAATTGAACAGACGGGAGTTACTCACTCATGCAGGGAAAATCAGCCACGAGAAGGCGTTGGAGAAATCGGGTGAAGAGTTCGAGAAATACAGAATAGCACAAAACGCCATGGAGAAAGAGCAAAGTCTCAAAGAAATAGAGGATGATATTAAGAGACTTGGAAAATCTGGAAATTGAATGGCCGCACCTGGTGGTTGAATGACAAACGTCGTTTGATTATTGGAAACAAATACCGAACTTTAGGGTATAATAGAAAACTAAAAACAGTGCTGCTATCTTATTTACAACTACCAAAAATGAATCCAATGTTATCTTCAAAAATAAAAATTGCACTGCCCGTTATGGGTGTGGCATTGCTTATGTTTGTCGCCTTACATTTAAAAAGCCAAACGCTGAAAGAGCTTGAATCGGGCCGGGTGTCGCTTCCCAACGGGTGGAAACTGACCCCCGTTGGCAAGATGTTGCCGGTTGGCGATCTACCGCTCAATATGGCCATTTCCCCTACCGGGAAGTTGCTGGCAGTCACCAACAACGGTCAAAGTGACCAAAGCATCCATCTGATCGATGCCGAAAAGATGCAGCTGCTCGACTCTGTCATCATCGCAAAAGGATGGTTGGGACTGACTTTCTCGAAAGATGGCAAATACCTGTACGCCTCGGGAGGAAATGACAACTGGATCATGAGATACCAGATCAATAACAACAAGATCGTGCCTCACGATACCCTGGTTTTCGGCAAGCCGTGGCCTGTGAAAATTTCGATTGCCGGGATTGCCGTGGACGACAAGCAGCAGCTGCTCTATACCGTAACGAAAGAGGACAATTCGCTCTATGTCTACGACCTGAAAGCGAAAAAGATAAAAAAACAGATACAATTAGACGGAGAAGGTTACACCTGCCTTCTTTCCAACGACAACAAAACCCTCTACGTTTCGTGCTGGGGTTGTGACAAAGTGGTCGTGTTCGACACCGAAAAGCAGCAGGTCTCAGGTTTCATCCCGGTAGGCGACAACCCCAACGACCTCTGTATCTCACGCAACGGGAAATACCTGTTTGTGAGCAATGCCAATGACAACTCGGTTTCTGTTATTTCCACCGAAAAAAACAGGGTGATCGAGATTTTGAATTCCGCCCTTTATCCCAACTCACCTGCCGGCTCTACCTCCAACAGTCTGGCATTGAGTGAAGATGAAAAAACGCTCTATATCGCGAATGCCGACAACAATTGCCTGGCTGTTTTCGATGTGGGCAATCCTGGCTACAGCAAAAGCAAAGGCTTTATTCCTACCGGATGGTATCCAACCTGCGTCCGTGTAATCAAAAACACCATCTACGTTACCAATGGCAAAGGATTGACCTCCAAACCAAATCCTGACGGTCCGAGCCCGGTAAGCAAGGATGAAGCAATTGCCCATCATGCCGATCTGCAAAAAACAAAGGTCCAGTACATTGGTGGATTGTTTACAGGAACCCTTCAGGCCATTCCAACACCCGATGTGAATAAAATGTCGGTTTATTCACAACTTGTCTACAAAAACACCCCCTATTCCAAAGAGAAGGAGATGGTTAGCAATGGCGAAAAAGGCAATCCCATTCCGACCAGGGTAGGAGATCTTTCCCCCATAAAATATGTGTTTTATGTGATCAAGGAGAACAGGACCTACGACCAGGTGCTTGGTGATATTCCTGAGGGTGACGGAGATCCCCGATTGGTACTTTTCGGAGAAAAAGTTACGCCCAACCTTCACAAAATCGCGAAAGAGTTTGTCTTGCTCGACAATTTTTATGTCGATGGCGAGGTGAGCGCGGATGGCCACAACTGGACCATGGGGGCCTATGGAACGGATTATCTTGAAAAAAACTGGCCTAGCAGCTATGGTGGCCGGGGAGGCACCTATCCCGGAGAGGGTGAAAAGAAAACTGCCGACAACAAAGACGGTTTTCTTTGGGATTACTGCAACCGTTATGGTATCTCTTTCCGGACTTACGGGGAGTTTGTTTCTGATACATTTACTGCCAACATCCCTGTTTTGACCGATCATATTTGTCCGAATTATACCGGATTTGAACTATCAATCCGCGACACATCCCGGTTTTATATGTGGAAAAAAGATTTCGAATCTTTGCTGGCAGCAGGCAAGGCGCCGCGATTGAGTACCATCAGATTTGCGAACGACCATACCGAAGGCCTCAGAGTTGGAAAGCCAACGCCCAAAGCGCACAACGCCGACAATGACCTTGCCTGCGGACTTTTCGTTGAATACCTCAGCAAATCGCCGATCTGGAACGAAAGCGTCATTATCATTCTGGAAGACGATGCCCAGAATGGACCTGACCATGTTGATGCCCACCGTTCGACCACCTATGTCGCAGGAGGATTTGTAAAACAGGGTTATGTCGATCATACCATGTATTCGACCAGTTCCGCCCTGCGTACCATTGAGCTGATTCTGGGCTTACCACCAATGAGCCAATATGATGCCGCAGCAGAGCCGATGTGGAGGTGCTTCAACACGACGGCCAACCATCCTCCATTCAAGTCAGTACCCAACCAGACCGATCTTAACCTGAAGAACAAAGAGCAAAACAGACTATCCAAACTGAGCGAAAAATTCGACTTTAGTAAAGAGGACAGAATACCAGATGCGCTGTTCAATGAGGTGATCTGGGCAGCGGTCCACGGGTTGAGCAGCCCCTGCCCGGCTCCGGTCCATGCGGCTTTCTTCACACCTGAAAAGGAGGGGGAAGGCGATGATGATTAAAGAAATACTGTAAGTTTAAGAATTTCAGGGTACTATAAATTCTGAACCCTTAATGTCCAGAACTGGTTAAAACTGGTACGTGGTTTTTGGCACAAATAAACTCTTGTGCCAAACTCGCGCGCCAAAGGATTTGTGATTCGACCTACTTCCTGGATATCCTGGAACAGAGACTCCACATCTTTTCCCAATTCATTGTTGATGTGTCTCGTCCTAGTCATCCACTCGTCCCCGTCTTTCCGTCTTTCCGTCACTCCTCTGCAAGCAACTCCTGTTTCAGTCGCTGTAATTCAGCCACCTGTTCCTTGCTTACAGTCGGATAGGCCAGTTTCATCGAATCCAGTGCCTGGAGAATAGAAGCTGCAACCATAATACGGGCATAATGTTTGTTGTCGGCAGGCACAACATACCAGGGTGATTTTTCTGTGGCAGTTTTCCTGATCAGATGTTCATAGGCATCCATGTACTCTTTCCAGTACTTCCGCTCAACGAGATCTGATTTACTGAATTTCCAGTTTTTTTCAGGCGTTTCAATTCGTTCAAGGAAACGTTTCTTTTGTTCCTTTTTCGAAATATGAAGGAATATCTTCACAACCAATATCCCATTGTTGTTTAGATAGGCCTCAAAATTCCGCATATCGTTCAGCCGATCTTTCCAGATATCTTCAGTGATAAGCTCTTCGGGTATCCTTTGTGACCTGAGAATGAGTTCGTGTACCCGAACCACCAGAACCTCTTCATAGTAGGACCGGTTAAAGATACCTATCCTTCCCCTTTCGGGAAGGTGTTTCATGCACCGCCAAAGGTAATCATGATCCAGCTCTTCAGCATTTGGTGCCTTGAAGGCTGTAACTTCGCAGCCTTGCGGGTTAACACCCGACATAACATGCTTGATTGCCCCATCTTTCCCAGCCGCATCCATGGCCTGGAAGATGACCAACAAAGACCACCTGTCATGGGCATACAGTTTATCCTGCATCTCTGAAAGGGCCTTTACGCTCAATTCAAGAATCTCTTGTGCCAGTATATTCCCATCTTTACCTAAATCGGAACTTGCATCTTTTGGAAAATCATCCAGATCAAGTTTCTTATCATCAGTAATACGGTATTTCTTTGCAAGTTTCTTTGCAAATTTGATAAGATCCGTACTGTTCGCTTTGGTCCCTTCATTCACTTCCCGGCTTTCGGCATCAGGTACCGGAACACTTTCATTTATCGTTGTCATACTAAAATATTAGCAAAATTAATGGTGATGCCTCCGTTTGATAACTCCGCCGGAAGCCTCCTTGATGGTATTGGCAAAAACAAAGGCGTTGGGATATCTCGAATCAGGCTAATCCCACCGATTTTCGAACTCCTGCCCTTCATACCTGTCGGTGAAGTAAAATTAATTAAAACAATGTTAGAATCACTCAATTTGTCAGCACAATCATGGATAGTTTCCAGGGTAACCGGAAATTCTGGAAGATAAAGTTGATGGATCGGCAAAGAGTTTAACCTGTACGACTGTCACCCTGATTTCACCTTAAACATTCTGCTGTTTGACTCTTGGTTATGAACTATCAATTTTGTAGTTTTATCGTGCTATTAATTCCACATTAACAACTCTCTGTTTATCAAACACAAAAGCAACAATCGATGCGATTCGTATGGATCTGCGAAGCAACATGCATATGCATGATCACTTAATAATCAGGCACAATATTAAAACCCAAACTATGTATATTTCAGTCAATAAAAAAACAATTGAATCCAGGTTGAAGTTAAAATACTCAAAGTTGACCCTCCTTAACTTATTGAATCTTATTCTGCTAAGCGGATCTTTCCTCTGTGTACCTGAGATATGTACTGCCCAGCTTCCTGAGGAGGTTAAAGAAACGGTTGCACAAGAAAGGGACGGAAAATTATTACGAAGTGAATTGTGGCAACCGTTTGATGCTTCGAAGGCAAAAGGCGATTTTTTTGTCTCTCCGGTTGGGAATGACAATTGGTCGGGAACACTACCGGAACCCAACGCGATAAAATCTGACGGGCCGTTTGCTACCATAACACGTGCCATGCGTGCCGTTCATGAATTGAAAGCAAAAGTTTATCTCCCCAAAGGGAAAGCCATAGATGCACGATATGTAGGATCCTCCTATCCTTTTGGGAAAGGGAAGGACATTGTTGTATTCATCCGTCAGGGGTTCTATACACTCCATGAGCCCTTGCTTTTTAACCCCGAAGACGGTGGTGAGCGGGTAGAGACCAATCTGCCTTCAGGCGCATTTGAGTGGCATCACCTGCGCGACAATTATGTCACCTATTCGGCCTATCCAGGTGAACGGCCTGTCATTTCCGGCGCAGTGGCCGTAACCGGTTGGGAAAAGGGTAAAAACAATATCTGGAAAGCTCCTTATAAAGATCCTGATGTTCCTGTTCTGATTATGAACGGAAAGAAACAAATCCTGGCCCGGACACCCAACAACGGCTATTTCACCCTGCGGAAAACCCCGGCCTCAACTTTCGAAATACCATATAAAGCGGGAGATATCAAAAAATGGAAAGATATGCAGGATAACCGGATTGCCATTTTGCTCCGCTGGCGAACTGCCTATAATACGATTGATAAGATCGATGAGAAACAACAAATTGCCTTTCTAAAAAACGCTGAAGATGGCCCCGGCGGCAACAACGGACTTTTGGTCGTACCTCCCCGATACTATATCGAAAATATCAAAGCCCTGCTGGATGCCCCGGGCGAGTGGTTTTATGACAAAACCAGGGCAGAGATCAGTTATATCCCTGCTGAGGGTTTGACCAATCCCAATCAGGCGACCCTATCAATACCCCAGATCACTCAACTGGTGCAGGTAAAGGGGACAGAAGAAAAACCTGTTCGCAATCTCAGATTCTATGGATTGATCTTTGAAGGGGCAAAAGAAAACTTCCGCGACTATCCACACCACTACGAACCCACTCCTGGTTGCATCGCCATATCCTACGAATATGCCAGCGATTGTGAGTTTGCCAATTCTGAATTAAGGGCATGCAGCGGCGTTGGCATGTCGATTGGTCAGGGTTGTTTCCAAACCCGTATCTTCAATAATACCTTCAACGGTCTGGAGCAGGGGGCCCTGGGCGTAAGCAGTACTGGTGATTTGAAAAATGGAAAATTGAGTCAGCTCACCCGGGAAACCAAAATTGACCACAATGAATTTTCAGAATGCGGGCTTGGAGGAGGCATTACTTTGGGTGTAGGAGGCACGCTGCATACGACGATTTCCCACAATTACTTTACAAAATCAGGGAGGCCTTATACCATCGACTGTGGTGCAGGTGGCCTCGAAGGAGGTGTAACTGAAGATTGTGTGGTGGAGTACAACCATTTTGAGGATGTTCAGCAAGATGCCGATGATGCCGGAGTAATCGTGGTAACCGGGATGACCTTCCATTCAACAGTCCGGAACAATCTGATCCACAAGGTTCACCGCGGATTTTTCAGCGATAATGTGGCATTCTGGTTCGACAACATGTCGAGCAACTGGACGGTTACCAACAACCTGTATTACGATCTGGAACAGGGAGAGATGAAGACCTGTGGCACCTATCTAATTGACAACGATTATTCAGGCAATTTCTCAATTGAACCACCCCTTTTGGCTCCGGAACAGTTTATAGAGGGGGATCCTCAACTGAGCTCCTCCAATTTGAAAATTACCATGAATGACAAGCCGGTAGAGGGTGCCATCGTTGCAGGATCGCTTGTTAAAGTAACTGCAGAAGTCACCAACACGGGCAGTTCAGGTGCCGCACCGGTAGCGCTCTGCCTGGATCGAAAAATAGTTGAGGACAAGGCATTCCCTGTCATTAGGAACAACAAACGTACCATTGAATTTGAATTACGTGTTAGTGAACCAGGCCGGCATGAGATTTCCATCGGAGAAACGAAGCCACAAACAATTGACGTCTCCGGAGAAAAACCCGATATGGTTTACGATCAGATCCAATGTTCTGAAGAGCGCATTCTTGCGGGTGAAAGTGTTCATATATCAGCTCTGGCAACCAATCTCCTGCAGAAGGAGGTAAATCCTACACTTCAATTGTTTGCCAATGGCACAGAGGTGAAAACCCAACTGGCAAATTTCAAAGGGAAAGAATCGAAAGAGGTCAGCTTTGACCTAACACCCGAAGCCGGCAGTTACCGGATCCGCATCGGGAACAGTGAAGAGGTGCTTTTGAGGGTATTAAAATGCAAGGAGCTCAATGTCACAGAACAAAAATTACTCACCTATATCTCACCAAAGTCTAAACCGTCCAGTGTAGAAGTGGTTCAAAAGGAGAACAGATACCTTGTGAAAGCAAGCGGATGGGACTTTTACCATGCAGAAGATGCCTATGCAACGGTCTATCTGAAACAACTCGAAGGAGATTTCATCGCCACGGTAAAGATCAGGTCATTCGGACCCCGCACCAGCGAATGGTACCGGTCCGGGCTTTTTGTCCGCAACGACCTCAGTCAGAGTTTCGATGTGGACAGGGGAAGCCTGGGTTCGGTCTTGATGTTCAGCACACCAGG
Source organism: uncultured Tangfeifania sp. (assembly GCA_964358545.1). Lineage (GTDB taxonomy): Bacteria > Bacteroidota > Bacteroidia > Bacteroidales > Prolixibacteraceae > CAINVV01. The sequence goes on from CAYHQN010000009.1 coordinate 43,936, forward strand.
CCGTGCAGGGATTGAGTACGATGAATTTGGCAATGGGTGCATGCACAAGGCTGCCAGCGAGAATCTGCCCGAAAACAGCGTTACACCCATCTGGATACGTTTGGAGCGGCATGGCGACCGCTTTACCGGCTACATCAGCCTCGACGGTCAGAAATGGATTATCAAACGGCAAACCAATCAAATACCCGGGATTGGAAAGGCGATTGATCTGGGCCTTGCAGCCGGTGCACCCGACCAAAAACAATACAGCGTTGAATTTGAGGAGTGGAAGGTAAAAGTGGAAGATAAGTGAATTTATAATTAAAAATTACAGATTACAGATTAAAAATTACGGGCAGATCCCTAATAACCCGAATAGAATTGGTTGAACAGCAATTTGAAAGTACTGTAGGTTTGGGACCTGAAGGTAATTTCAGGCTCAAATGCACACAATTTTTCCTGTTCAACTTTTGCCTCGAAGGCGGCCAATCCGTTTAGCAAATATTCCTGACCACCAGCCCTTCCATCCAGATGAGGCTGGTGGTCTTTCTGTTTCAAATCCACAGGAATGGATTTTGTCAGGATTTCACCTACAAGGGAATCATCCATTTCGCTACTTCCGATCTCTGTTTTCCTTACCCTTTTCGTCGGCCTTCCCATCTAATTTTACTTGCGGGATCATCAAGTAAAGACCATTACCATGAATGCTGTACTTTTTAAAAGGTTGTTACAAGTCGAAGCTTGGCATTTGTACCACCAGGGTTCAACGCCCGAAAGCTTTATGAACAGGATCAAACCTATGATTGAAGAGCTTTTGAAAGAAAGCAGATCTGAAAAGATGTCGGGAAATGACCTCGAAGAAATATTGGTCTCTTCGAAGTCAAAGGAAAATCAAAATTCCAAAAATAGAAACTGCTTTTTCGATGTTGTCGACCTCTCCATGTACAGGGCCAATTAAGTCAACTTTCGTTTTCGGAAAGTTCCAAATCAAACTTCGTCTTTTTATTCTGATTCCTTTTTCCAAAAAACAGACCCCTTATCTGTTTTTTTTGTGTCTCCCAAAAGCTAATCCACCAGATCATAACACACTGTTTTATAGCACAAAACGGCATGAATGCCGAAATCAGATAAATTATCAGAATCAGGAAATATCAGGTAAAATTCGGGTAGAGACGCGATTAATCGCATCTCTACCCGAAACATTTTTGTAAATTGCGGCCTGATGATTAACCCATGATGAAAAAAATTCCGGCATGTATTATTGTCATGCTTTTCACTTTACAAGTAGTTATACATGCCGAAAACCCTCTGATAATAAGCTTTCCTGCCCACGGGAAGGATAGTCTGGCGGCGAAAAAAACCATCAACCAGGATTATAAGATTCATGTCGGCAAAATTTCCGATCGGATCAAATTGGATGGTGTGATCAACGAGAAAGATTGGCTTCAGGCAGAACCCGCATCCAATTTTTACATGGTTTTGCCCTACGACACAGGCCATTGTGCAGCAAAGTCAGAGGTGAAGATGTTGTATGACGATAAGGCATTTTACCTGGCTGTCACTTTTCACGATACCCTACCGGGAAAGCGCCCCGTCGAATCATTTCGCAGGGATTTTACTTTTGCCAACAACGACAATTTTTTGGTCTTTATCGATCCCTTTAACGACCAAACCACTGGTTACTCTTTTGGTGTCAACGCGGTTGGCGCCATGTGGGACGGGACCATGAGCGGCGGAGCTCCCGTCAACCTGAACTGGGATTGTAAATGGGACGTCAAAATAAAGAACTATCCTGATAAGTTGACCGCAGAATTTCGTATCCCGTTTAAATCTGTCCGCTACAAAAGAGACCTGAACCACTGGAACATTCAATTTTCACGCCTCGATCTGAAACTGAACGAAAAGTCGGCCTGGGCCCCGGTGCCGAGGCAGTTCCCTACCGCATCCCTGGCCTATGCGGGACAGCTGATCTGGGAGACGCCGCCTCCAAAATCAGGATTGAAACTCTCCCTGATCCCCTATCTTTATGGAAGTGCTTCCCGTAACTTCGAAAAGAAGCAACCTACCTCATACCGGAATGATTTTGGAATAGATGCTAAGCTGGGCCTCTCCAGTTCGCTCAACCTCGACCTGACTTACAATCCAGATTTTTCGCAGGCGGAAGTCGATGATCAGGTAACCAATCTGGAAAGATTCGAACTCTACTTCCCGGAGAAAAGACAGTTCTTCCTGGAGAACAGCGATCTTTTCGGCAATTTCGGCACCGCCAATGTCAGGCCTTTCTTTTCCAGAAGGATCGGACTGGACGCCCCCGTTAACTGGGGTACGCGACTGAGCGGAAGGATCGGCCAGGATTGGCGGATTGGAATGATGGACATGCAAACCGGGACAGAAGGGGATTACCTGTCGCGTAATTTCTTCGTTGCTTCCGTCCAGAAGAAAATCTTTTCACGCTCCAACATCGGTGCCATTTTCGTCAATAAGCAACAACTTAACATCCCAGATACCTGGAGCGGGAATAGCTACAACCGAGTGGCCGGACTTGAATACAACCTGGCCAGCAGGAACAACTTCTGGAATGCAAAACTATTCGGACAGAAATCTTTCTCACCAAAAGCCAATTCAGCTGAGGAGTACGCCCAGGGATTAAATATGATCCACTCACGTAAAAATTACCTGCTCGAATTTACCCAAATGTATGTAGGAAAGGATTTTAACACAGAAACAGGTTATGCGCCGCGCACAGACTATTTTCGCATCAACCCCAAAGTAACCACCAAATTTTACCCAAAACGCGGATCCGTTGAAAATCACGGATTCCTGATTAAATCCGACAATCTTTACATGCCCGGGAGCATGAGACTGACTGACAGGGAAATAGGTCTCGATTACATTGTCAATTTTAAAAACCGGATTCATCTCGAACTGAAGAATAGCTTGTGGTATGTTATGCTCAGAAAAGATTTCGATCCAACCAATCTGGGAACTAATTACCTGCCGGCCGGCTCAGGTTACCATACGGGAGATATTTCATTCCTCTTTAATTCGGACAACAGGAAACTCTTCAAATACAATTTTTCTACAGGCTATGGAGGCTATTTCAATGGCAACCGCTGGTTTGTACAGGGTGATTTCAATTACAGGTTTCAACCGTATGGTTACATCTCATTAATTTATAGTTACAATCAACTCTACCTGCCTCAACCGTGGCAAAACACCGGATTCTGGCTGATAGGGCCTAAATTGGACGTGACTTTTACCACCAATCTATTCTTCACCACCTATGTTCAGTACAACAAACAGGCTAACAACCTGAATATCAATGCACGGTTCCAATGGCGATACAAACCGGTCTCCGATATTTTTCTTGTTTATACCGACAACTACTTCATCGATAATAGAAATGTCAAAAACCGCGCACTGGTGCTAAAAATGACCTACTGGTTCAATTAGAAACTGTTTGAATCTAATTTAAAATAAGATGAAGAATTTATGCTATGCTTTTCTTTTGGCCTGGTTGCTAACCGGATGCCGGGATGAAAATCCGCTGATTGTCGATGCCCGCAGATTGAACGATATTGAAAGAATGCTGAAGCTACAAAAGGAGCTGACCGCTCATGCCTTGAAGCCTATTTGGCAGATACTCGACCAACCGGCATCAAAAAATGAAGCACAGGCGCTGAAATTTCTCTATGCCTACATGCCATTAAGCGATTTGGCCGACTATTCTCCCGAATTCATACTGGCCAACGTGCGCCAGAGTCTGATTGCCAGAAAAGAGATGACCTGGGGAAGTACAATCCCCGAAGAGGAGTTTCTTCACTTTGTTTTACCGCTGAGGGTCAACAACGAAAATCTTGATTCATTCCGGCTCGTCTACTATGACGAAATAAAGGCCCGGATCCATGGTTTAGGGATGAAAGAGGCGGCGCTCGAAATCAACCACTGGTGCCACGAAAAGGCAAACTACCGTGGAACCGATTCCCGGACCAGCGCTCCCATGGGCACCATCAGCAAAACCTTTGGCCGTTGTGGTGAAGAGTCTACTTTTACCGTTACAGCCATGCGTACTGCAGGGATTCCTGCACGCCAGGTTTACACACCCAGATGGGCCCATACCGATGACAACCATGCCTGGGTAGAGGTTTGGATTAACGGGAAATGGCACTTCATGGGGGCCTGCGAACCGGATACCAACCTCGACAGAGGTTGGTTCAGTGAGCCTTCGCAACGAACCATGCTGATCCACACCCGTACCTATGGCCGCTACTTTGGAACTGAAGAGGTACTGGATGCCCAGGATCGCTTTTCCGAACTGAACCTGACAGCCAATTATGCCGCAACCAAACAGGTTACTGTGCAGGTAAATAAAAGTGACGGGACGGCAGCAGAGTCGGCAAAAGTCGAGTTTAAACTCTACAATTACGCTGAATTTTATCCTATTGCCACGATCCTGACGGATAACAAAGGCACCGCCAAATTTACCACAGGGCTGGGAGACCTTCTGGTTTGGGCCTCCAAAGATGGATACTTTGACTTCAAAAAGCTCCATGTTGCTTCCACCGACACCCTGCATCTCGTACTATCCGGCAAACGGAAGGAGCCGGATACAGAATTGATGGATCTGGTGCCACCGGCAGTAAGCAAACCGCTTCAGCCGGTGAGTGAGGCAGCGAAAAAAATCAACGACCGTCGTTTGGCATTCGAAGATTCCATCCGGAACAACCGCCTGTCCACTTTCAGGGATTCAGGATGGATTCGCTCTTACGCCATGTCCAGACAACTCAATGCGGATACCCTGATGAGAACTTTCCGCCTTAGCTACGGGAACTGGCAGGAGATCATCAAATACATCGAAAGAAATCAGTCGACCGAACGTCAGCTCTTTCTGCCCCTGACCTATGGCGTCTCTGACAAAGATCTTAGTGACACCAGGGCAGAGATCCTGACCGATCACCTTACCGGAGCAACCGCAATTGGAAAACCGCTGGATTTGCCCAAAGAAATCTTTGAGAAATATGTTCTTGCACCACGCATCGATTTGGAAATCCTCTCTCCATGGCGGAATTTTCTGCAGAAGAATCTTGGCATTGAGATGGCTGCTGCTACACGGAAAGAGATCACCGTGCTGACAGACTGGATCAAATCCAACATCAGGATTGATGCAGTTGCCAACAAACATTCAAGGACATCCCTGACTCCTGCCGGTGTGTACAACCTGAGAGCTGCAGATCCGCTTTCAAGGGATATCTTCTTCGTTGCAGCCTGCCGCACTTTTGGAATTGCTGCCCGCCTGAATCCTGAAACCCGGTCACCAGAATACTACCAGTCGGGCAACTGGTTCCGTTCCGGTTTCGAGAACCTAAAACCACAACCCGAAATGGGACAATTGTCGTTGAAAGATTTCAACAACATCCTGACCCCGCAGTATTACCTCCATTTTACCCTGGCGCAAATTGTGAATGGCAGTTGCAAAACAGTAGAGTTCGAAGAGGGACGAAAAGTGACGGATTTCCCCGATCCGATACTGCTGGAAACCGGGAACTATCAGTTGGTAACCGGGAAGCGGTTAACAGACGGATCCGTATTGAATTCACTTACCTTCTTCGATATCAGAAAGGATCAACCGGCTAAAATTGACGTTACACTTCGAAAAGAAGAAACTACCGTGAAGATTGTTGGCCGGTTTAATCCCGACGGGATACATCTGAATGAAACCAATAAACCAGGAGAGACACCACTTTCCATACTGATGAAAAGTTCGAGTTCTATCATTGTGCTGTTGGATCCTGACAGCGAACCTTCAAAACATATCCTCAACGACCTGGCACTCTACACCGAACAGTTTAACAATTGGAAAGGAGCGTTGATCTTTGTGAACTGTGCCGATAAAAATCTGAAAACCTCTGTATTTCAGAACTATAAATTGCCGTCAAAATCCCGCTTTGCTGTAGATTCGCAGCGCGAACTTGAACATGCATTCTCCGGAATTATAGGTAAAGAGGTAAAATATAGCCTACCCGTTGTCTGTTTTTGCAAAGATAACGGTGATGTATCAATGATCAATTTAGGATACAGAATAGGAATTGGAGAAACCCTTTTGCAGCACATCAAATCATCCGATAACAATCAGATCAATATCCCGAAAACAAGTTGCACAACGCCCTGATTGATTGTTGTTTAAAATTTAGAATTGATTTTTTTAATATTCCAATTATTCGCAGAGAGTAATTAATATCAGCGTTTTATAGATTTTTAACACAATATATTTGGATACAGGCATTTGCACCCTTAACTTTGTGGTACATTTTTTTCATAAGTTTAGGTTAGTTAGTTTGGTTAGTTTTAGTAAAAGGATGGATCCTCCCCGGATCTGTCCTTTTCGTTTTTCAAGACCTTCAAGGTTTCCAAAACCTTGAAGGTCTGATCGGAATATCATATTATATTCTTAATACCTTTTTTATAATTTATTAACACTAAATATTTGGCAGGAATCCATATCAAGCGTATGTTTGTAGTACATTTTTTTTCATAAGTTTAGGTTTAGTTAGTTTGGTTAGTTTTAGTAAAAGGATGGATCCTCCCCGGATCTGTCCTTTTCGTTTTTCAAGACCTTCAAGGTTTCCAAAACCTTGAAGGTCTTGATTATTCAAATAACTGTATCAACTCCTCTTTCCCAATAATACTGAACGGATCTTTGTGGTTGATGAATTCGCTGGCGAGGGATGCCTTCTTCTCCTGAAGCAATTGGATTTTCTCCTCAATACTCTTTTCAGAGATAAACCTGTAGACGAATACCTTTTTATCCTGTCCGATACGGTGGGCACGGCTGATGGCCTGCATCTCTGCCGCCGGGTTCCACCAGGGATCGATGATAAAAATGTAATCTGCGGCAGTCAGGTTAAGGCCAACGCCACCTGCTTTCAACGAAATTAGGAAGATATTTTTATCCCTCTTCGACTGGAATTCAGCTATGACTGTTTTGCGGTCGGTGGTTTGACCGGTCAGCCGGCAGTAACCCCACTCTTTGTTCCTGCACGACTCCTCCAAAAGGTTAAGATGCTTGACAAATGAGGAGAATACCAGAATTTTGTGGTTTTCTGCCACAAGAACTTCAAGCATGGAGAGTATTTCGTTGAATTTCCCGGATTCGATAGCGGAAGCCGGATCAATCAGCCGGGGATGAATGGCAATCTGTCGAAGTCGTGTAAGCGCCTGCAGCACTACAAAAGTGGTATTTCGGGGCTCAAGTTCATCAATGTTCTTAAGAAGGTAATTTCTTACCGAAGATTTTTCGGCTTCATAAAACTCCTGTTGATCAACCGTCATTTCGATGGTGAGAAGTTCTTCCATCACAGGTGGAAGATCTGCAGCCACCTGTTCTTTTGTCCTTCGTAGTACAAAAGGCTCAATCAGGCGGTTGAGCCTTGCCGTTGCCTCTTCGTCCCTCTCTTTCTCAATAGGCAGCAAATAGTTATTCTTGAAAAATTTGAAACTGCCAAGTTGCCCTGGATTGAGAAAGTTCATTTGTGACCAGAGGTCGGAGAGCGAATTCTCAATAGGGGTTCCCGTCAATGACAACCTGAACTTTGATGGGATGGAGGATACGGCCTTGTAGCTTTTTGATTCAGCATTTTTGATGTTTTGGCTCTCATCCAGTATCAGATAAAAAAAAGTGTGTTTCGCCAACACCTCGCTGTCATTTCTGACTGTGCCATAGGTCGTCAGAACGACATCATAATAATGAATCAGTTGGGCAAAATCGACCTTCTCCCTACGTTTTACCCCGGAATAGGAATATACCTTAAGCGCTGGAGCAAATTTTCGGATCTCATTTTCCCAGTTATGGAGCAATGATACCGGCAGTACGATCAAGCTGGCCGGTTGGTGGTCATCCGTGGACCTCTTCTTATCGGTGAAAAGCGAAAGTTGCCCCTTAGAATCAGAAGGTAAAAAATAATCCAGGTCCGCTTCCCTCTTGTGTTTTGCCAATAGAACCAGTGTCTGAAGGGTCTTCCCAAGACCCATGTCATCTGCCAGACAACCGTTCAATCCGTTTTCCCATAAATGCATCAGCCAGTTGTATCCGTCGTGCTGATATTTCCTGAGTTTCGCCTGAATCGTATCAGGCACATCATGCTCCACCATCTGGTGGCTGCTCATCCGTCCAATCCGTTGCTGCAATTCCCGGTTGACTGCCCTAACTTGTTCGGAGAGCAACATGAAGTGAAAAGGCTTTAGTATGATTTTGGGGCCCTCTGCCTTCCCCAGAGAAAGTATTTCAGCAAATTGGGCAAACCACGCCTCCGGAAGGATAAATATTTCACCATTTGGGAGTTTGAATTCCCTTATTCCATTCAGAATAAACCTTTTGAAACGGATAAATGGAATATTCCACTCACCTATGCGGATGCTAATTTCAAGATCAAACCAGTCAATCTTGTTCTCCGCTGCAATTTGCATATCGTGATCCCCAAGAAAATAAGGATGCGACAGTCCCGTTTGGGAAATGGTAATGCCAGACTTTGCAAGTTTTTGTAAATACTGCTGAATCCAGGATACGGCCTGATACATCTCTCCCACGATGAAATCCGGATTGACAACATCAAGTCTTAAATTTTCATCAGTGCCGTTCAATCCAAAAGATTTCAGCAATTCAAGTTGCCTATTTTCCCATGCCAGATCCCTGCTAAAAGCTTCAAAAATGAATTGATCTCCCGATTTACGAAGCACAACGGCCCGTTGTTCGCCCTTTTCCATTTTTAACCGCACTCCATTGTAAGTAAAATAAAGCACGAAAAGGGGAAGGCCGTTCAGATCACTCTCCAGGGACAGCACCGCCCCTTTTTCTGGCATTGTTTCCCGGATCTCAAATCCTGAAACCTTCACTTCATGGCATTTAATCGCATTCAGAATAAATGTTTCGTAGTAACGATCCTCCATTTTCCGGGGAACCGAGATGTACTCTTTCTCACGGAAAGGGAGCAATTTACTGGCAGAAATCTCGTCGAAAAAATAGATTTTATTCTGATAATAGATCCTGCAAGGCTCATTAACAAGTAATTCGAAATTTCTATTCAAAAGAGTGAAGCCATCCTTCCCGTTTCGGAGTGTTAAAAAATAGCGGGTCTCCTCTTCCAGTCTGTTAAAATTAAATACAGCTCCGGTATCCTGGTAACAGAGCGATATTAAATCTTCGTCGTAGAGATTCGCATACTTCTCTCTCTTTTGGTAAAGAGGCAAAGGTTCTTTTTTCAGCAATTCCAATATCTCAGCTATTGCACCTTCAATATATGAAAGCACTTTTTGCTTCACCTCCTCTTTTCCAATAAAACTCATCAACTCCCTGACAGGTTTGCCGGGACAATATTTTCGGATCAAAGACTCATCGCTGTATCTTTCAGAAATCTTTACCAACCGGGATTCTAAAGCGGAGAGATGAATGGCCGGATCATTTACATCGCGCAACTTCACCCTCCTCAGTAACCGCAAATAGGGCTCACCGGGTATTTGCTCAGCAAAATAAGGGTAGAGAAGCTGACCAAATATCCTGTGTTTGGATAGGGTAACAACAAAAAACTGCGGTGTCGGCATTCGTTTTATTTCTAAGTTTTATAGAGCTTTACTGAATAAAATTCATATTCGGTATTGATATCAATTGCGTTCAATTTTAATATTTCCCAATACTTTCTATGCTTTCCAAATTGCTGCTGTTCCGTCCGAAAATAACATGCCATCTTTTTTTGGTATTCTACCGCGGACGGCGCTTCCTTCTTCATTCGCAACCCGGGGTGCCGCTCCTTCGTCGCTTTACCCCGGGCTATTCATATTTAACCCCTTCAGGGTAGGATTTGATAAGGGTCAACATAGTGGTCAGGAATTTAGGAATGTGTAACTGCCAATTTTCACATTTTTCACATTTCCCAATTTTCACATTATTTTCGTCTTCGACCCTTCGGCTTCGCTCAGGGACCGGTTCTCCGTTTCTTTGTTTCCCTTCGGCTCCGCTCAGTGCCCTGCGCAATTTTCACATTTCCCAATTTTCCAATTTTCACATTCACTGAGTCCTCGTTATCCCAGTCATCCCAGTCATCCTCATCCCCCCACTCTCTTCACCTTATACCCGTCAGCCGTCAGCAAAACAATTGTGCGGTCGCGGAAGTCTCCCTGAATCAGTATCTCACCATCCTTGACCGATCCCCCAACGCCAAATTTGGATTTCAGTTTTTTGCCTAGTTCAGTCAAGGCCTCTTCAGTTCCTATAAATCCGGTAATGAGTGTCACAACCTTGCCGGCACGCTGTTTCTTGTCAAGCATCACCTTTAAATTTTGCTTTGAAGGAATAAGCGTCTCCTGCACTTCATCTTCAGAGGAAAACTGATAGTCAAAATTTTGGGAAGTCGAGTAGACTACCCCCTCCCGGTTTTTTCGTAGTTGATTTTGTGGCTTCATGGGGCCTCGCTTTCTTTATTGTTGCTAATCAAAAAAGTTATCCATAATTCACAGGAAGGAAAGGCAGTGAAATATGTGAAAGTAATGCAAACTACAAAGATAACAGTTTGAAAGTTGAGACTGATGCTTATTTAATAATATTTTAAACTACACGATATTTTTCCCAATTACACAATCATATTGTAATCAATCAATCGAAATCACTATTTTTGAACGATTTTTTTCAAATGTTAACCTGGAGCGATTCAAGCATTCCGCACGGGTGGAACCCGCTGGGTTGACAAAAGCAGCATGCACATTCAATTCTATAAATAAAGGATTGAAAATCAAATCAGTATCAAATGAACAAAATTGTAGAAAAGGAATATTTCTCAGATAAGGTCATCCGTCTGGTCGTAGAGAATCCAAAAATTGCCCATTCCAGAAAGGCCGGCAACTTTGTTATTCTTAAGATCGGAGAAAAGGGGGAACGCTTCCCGCTTACCATTGCGGATGCCGATCCTGTTAAGGGGACCATTACCCTTGTCGTACAAATAGTAGGCGTCAGTTCTGCAAAACTTGCGGCGCTGGAAGTTGGCGATAGTATTACTGATATGGTCGGACCGCTGGGAAAACCTACCGACATCGAATTGAAAGGGACCATTTTGGCTTGCGGGGGTGGTGTCGGAGTTGCTCCGCTATTACCCATCGTTGAGGCTTTTAAAAAGGCCGGCAACAGGGTTATTTCTGTTATCGCTGCCCGAAGCAAGGATCTGATTCTTCTGGAAGACCAGATCCGACGCTGGTCGGATGAAGTAATTGTTATGACAGACGACGGATCTTACGGAAGACAGGGATTGATCACCGCAGGCATGGAGGAGGTGATCCAACGCGAAAAAATTGATGAATGCATTGTCATTGGACCTGCCATCATGATGAAATTCGCTGCTCTTACCACTAAAAAATATGCCATTCCTACACAGGCCAGTCTCAATTCTATCATGGTGGATGGAACAGGAATGTGTGGTGCATGCAGGGTGACTGTTGGTGGCAAGACCAGGTTTACCTGCGTCGATGGCCCGGAATTCGACGCCCACGAGATTAATTTTGATGAGATGCTGATGCGTCTGGGAGGCTACCGGTCGGAAGAGGTTGTCGCCAATAATAAATACTTTCAAAAATAGTTTAAGCAGATGTCTTTAGACCCCGAATACCTAAAAAACGAACGCAGTCAAGAGTGGAGAGCCGCATTGCGTTCGAAAACAAAAAACAAGGAGAGAACGGCCATTCAACGCGTGCACATGCCTGAACAGGCGCCCGAAGTCAGGGTAAAATACCAGGACAGGGAGGTTAATCTCGGAATCACTGCCGAACAAGCTACACTGGAAGCCACCCGCTGCATGGATTGCGTGACGCCAACATGCATAGAGGGCTGCCCAGTCAATATCAACATCCCAAAATTCATCAAACAGATTGAAAACGGAGATGTGCTTGGAGCAGCCGCGACATTGAAGGAAACCAATGCCCTGCCCGCAGTCTGCGGACGGGTTTGTCCCCAGGAGAAGCAGTGCGAAGCAAGGTGTTTCTATCTTGAAAAGATGAACCTCCCCTCGGTCGCTATCGGTCATCTGGAAAGATTTGCAGCCGATTTTGAAAGGGCATCCGGCACCGCCAACATTCCAAAAACTGCAAAGCCCAATGGGATCAAGGTTGCCACAGTTGGCTCAGGTCCTGCCGCTCTCTCTTTTGCAGGCGACATGGTAAAAAATGGCTATGATGTGACAGTTTTTGAAGCGCTCCACGAAATCGGAGGCGTATTAAAATATGGTATCCCGGAATTCAGGCTGCCCAACGCCATCGTAGATTTCGAACTTGACAACCTGAAAAAAATGGGCGTTAAGTTTGAAACCAACTTCATCGTAGGCAGAACGGCCTCTTTCGACGATTTGCGCGAAGAGGGATACAAGGGGTTCTTCATTGGAAGCGGAGCCGGCCTTCCCCGTTTTATGGATATTCCTGGCGAAAACTACAACGGCATTCTCTCTTCCAACGAATACCTCACCAGGGTCAACCTGATGGGCGCCAACTATGAAACCAACGACACACCGGTAATTCGGGGCAAAAGAGTTGCTGTCATCGGAGGAGGAAATACCGCGATGGACTCTGTTCGCACTGCACTCCGATTGGGTGCCGATCGCGCCATGATCATCTATCGCCGCTCGGAGGCAGAGATGCCAGCCAGGATTGAAGAGGTGAAACACGCCAAGGAAGAGGGTGTCGAATTTATGAACCTTTGCAATCCGCTTGAATATTTCGCCGATGAGAAAGGCATGGTCAACAGGATGCACCTCAACAGAATGGGTCTTGGAGAACCTGATGCCTCCGGCAGGAGAAGACCAATACCAATTGATGGTTCAGAATTTGAACTGGATGTGGATCTGGTCATCGTGGCAGTTGGTGTTTCGCCCAATCCGCTCGTTCCATCCTGTCTTCCCGACCTGAAAATTTCCAAATGGGGTACCATCGTAGTCGATGAGGATAAAATGCAATCGTCTATCGAAGAGATGTTTGCCGGCGGGGATATTGTCAGGGGCGGAGCCACCGTGATCCTGGCCATGGGCGACGGCCGCAAGGCAGCAGAAAATATGCACATCTATATTCAGAATAAAATTTCAAATTCTACTAAAGTCAACTAATATGCCTGATTTAAGTATAAAATATCTGGGTCTCGACCTCAAGAGTCCGGTGATTGCCGGAAGTTGCAGCCTGACTCATTCGATCGAACACCTCAAAGCCATTGAGAAAGCAGGTGCAGGTGCAGTCGTTCTGAAATCTGTCTTCGAAGAGGAGATTTACCTCGAATATGCCCATGAATTTGAGAAACTTGGACCCATGGACAACAACCTGGAGTTTCTCGATTATTACGATCTGGAGATCAGGAAAGAGAACCTGAAACAATATCTGCAATTGATCACAGAGGCCAAGGCACAGCTTTCGATCCCTGTGATTGCCAGCATCAATTGTGTGACTTCCCAGGAGTGGGGTTTCTTCGCCAAAAAAATTGAGGCGGCAGGGGCCGATGCCCTTGAGCTTAACCTCTTCATTTCAGCGAGCGATCTTTCCCAGACAAGCCAGGACAATGAAAGTACCTATTTCGATATCATTACCCGCGTTTCACAAAAAGTTACGATTCCTGTTTCTGTTAAGATTAGCCACTACTTCTCAAATTTGGGCGGCATGATCAGGGATATCTCATTTTCAGGTGTAAAAGGTATCGTTCTCTTCAACCGCTTTTATTCTCCCGATATCGACATTGACCGTGAGACCATTCATGGCGCCAATGTACTGAGTCACGACTCGGACTACCTGTTGCCTTTGCGGTGGGTCTCTGTAATGTCCAACAGGGTCAACTGTGACATTGCCTCATCGACTGGGGTCCATAGCTGGGAAACTGCAGTCAAGATGATTCTTGCAGGTTGCAATGCAGTACAGGTGGTCTCCGCTCTTTATGAAAAAGGGTTTGGATTTATTGAGGAGATCAATCTGCAGCTGGCTGCCTGGATGACCGCGCACAATTACGAATCTATTGATAACTTTAGAGGGAAATTAAGCCAGGAGAATTCTGTCAACCCCGCTGAATTTGAGCGCGTACAATTCATGAAAAATTTTGGCGAATACAAATCCGGTCACTAAATCGGCACAGATGTCTGTCAACCATAGTATTACAAAAGAACATCAGGGAAGTACCAAACTAAGAAGCTTCCTCTTCGTTCTTTTGTTTTTTGTGGCCTCATCCTTTTCATACGGACAGGAGAACAAAAACATGGATAAGGTGGTCATTGGGGATCTCCGTTTTATCCTGCATACAGTTGAGAGGAATCAGACTCTTTACTCAATTTCCAAAATATACGACTGCTCGCAGGAGGAGGTTCTGGCCGCCAATAAAAATATCACAGGGGTCATTAAAAAAGGAATGGTCCTGAAAATTCCTGATCACACTTACCAAAAACCGCTGGCTGCCAAAATTGACGAAAGCAAGTTTGTCCGGCACCAGATCGTTAGTGGCGACAATTATTACCAGCTCAATCTGAAATATGGGGTGGACGAGCAGGAACTTCTCAAATTCAATCCGGAACTGAAAGATGGATTGAAAGCTGGCCAAATCATTCTGGTCCCACTCAAGTCCAGGGCAAAGGCAGAACCCGAAGCCACTGCAAAAGAGGCTTCTAAAAATGAACCTACGGCGAAAGAATCTCCTGCCACATTTAGAACAAAAGGAGCAGACCAAAACTATAACGTTGGACTGTATCTGCCAATTTCTGCAGCAGTTGCAGATAGTTTAAAACCAACCGCCAAGTCACTTAGTTTTCTCTCATTTTATCAGGGGGTATTGATGGCAGCCGATCAATTGGCAAAGACCGGAGTGAAAGTTAAATTGTATGTCTACGATACGGAAAGGAGTTCATCCAATGTCGACATGCTGGTTAAAAAGCCCGAATTCCTCTCGCTCGATCTTATCATTGGCCCTGTCTATCCTGAGAATCAGAAAGTCATATCTGAACTTAGTGCCAAGAACAGAATCCCCATGGTATCGCCTCTCTCCACAGATGACAAATATGCCAAACTGAATCCCTGGTACTTTCAGGTCAACCCAGTCAAAAAAATGAGGATGGAAGCCACAGCAGACTATATTATAAATGAGTTTCCCAAGGAAAAAATTATCTTCCTGGAGAGCGACTACAGTGGCCCCGAAACCCGTCATCTGAGAGAATACCTCAACAAAAAAAGAGGGGCATCTGAGGTAGCAAAAGGCTTAACGTCAAGTTACAATATATGGTCAAGGGGCACCGGAGAGTTGGAATCCCAACTGAAATCAGACCAACCCAACATCCTGGTAATGGCGGATATCAACGAGGTTAATGTCAGCATTGCCATGAACCGCCTCTCCCATTTGTCAAATAAATATCCGCTGATCCTTGTAGGCGTGCAGGAATTTTCACGGATGCAGAGCATCGAAATCGAGAACCTGCACAATGTCAACCTCCGATATCTTTCTACCTACTTTGTGAATTACAATCTTCCGGCTGTCTCCACCTTCGTGGAAAATTTCAAGACCGAGTTTGGCACCGAACCATCACTATTTGCCTTCCAGGGCTACGATATGACCACCTTTTTCCTGAAATCGCTCCAGAAAAAGGAAAAATTTTCGCACAATTCTCCATCAGGAGGGGATTCAGAATTGCTCCATACCTCTTACCATTTCACCAAAATCTCCGATTTCGGGGGATACACCAACGACAGCTTCACGGTAGTTGAGTATGCCAATACGTTTGAGGTAAAGGCGCTGGGGGTTGTCAGGCACACGAACTAATCAATCTTTACTTTTCTTCTCTTTCCCCTTTTTTTCCTGAGAAATTCCCATGGTCATTGCCGTCATCCCGGCCAATCCGCCTAATTGCATGGTTTCCAATGCGGTGCTGGGAACAATCACAATCGTTGAGTTTGACTTCAATCCTTCGTACAGCATGTTCATTGCCCTTAAATGAAGCGCGGTAGGATTGTTGGAATAGGATTTGGCCGCTTCAGCAAACTTCTCTGCCACCTGGCGCTCAGAATCACCCAGAATGACCCTGGCCTGACGTTCCCTCTCCGCCTGGGCCCGCATCGACATCGCATCCTCCAGCGCCGAGGGGATTAGACCAACTTTCACCTCTACTGAAATGACATTGATGCCCCATGGTTCAGTGCGTTCGTCAATGATTTTCTGAAGTTCGTTACTAATCTTCTCCCTCCCTTCCAGCATATCCGAAAGCATCGTTTTGCCTATAACATCACGCAGGGCGGTCTGTGAGGCCCAACTGATGGCGCTTTTGTAATCGGCGACATCCAATGCAGCCTTCTTTGAATCCAAAACCTTCCAGAACAAGACTGCATCCACATCGACCGGTACTGTGTCCTTTGTAAGGGTCTTCTCCGCTGTAAAAGAGGTAGCGATGACCCGGGTATCAATCCAGTAAGGGATCATGTCCACAACCGGTATAATAAAGAACAGCCCCGGTCCCTTCAATGAATGAAACCCGCCCAACCGCAGTACCACCGCTTTTTCCCACTGGTCTGCAACCTTAATTGAGCTTGAAACGATGAGGGCGATCAGGAAGGAAATCACATTAATTACCATTCCTTCCGTGTTCACCTTAGTTCCGTAAATGGAATAAGAAAATCCCACTCCAATTGCAAGGATGACAAAAAAGATTAACAATGCAAAATAGTTTGTTGTTTTCATACGTGTATAATTTGTTTTTTAATTGCCGTATGGAACCCTCAGAGTAATATACATCTTCTTTTGTGTGCATTTGCTTATGAGGGTTTCATCCGTAAATAATTAGTTTTTTTAAGGCCGGATGGAACTCGCATGTGAAATTTCCATCCGTGTTTGTGTTAGCGAACATGCTCGTTGCATAATGCTTCCCTCCACATTTTACGTTTTAAAACAGGATCCATTTCTGACGTCCGCCTTTCGGAATGATGAGAATCCGTTTTCACTTTTAAAGATAGATAGTATTTAAGGAATATGTACTCGAAACTGTAAAAAATATAATGGCTAGAAAGCTTGAAATCATTGGAGTGCAAAAAAAAATCAGGAAAGGGCGAACGCATAAGGAACAGGGTACAGCGTTTTTTAATCGCTGGTTAATAAAAATGCGGTTACAAACCGCATCACCCAACTGTGCCTTCGATGATTTCCCCCCAGCGATTCAGCTCAAAAATAATATTGTTGAAAATTAAATAGTTACAATAGGTTG
>CAYHQN010000010.1:0-53799 GCA_964358545.1 uncultured Tangfeifania sp.
TAACCATGGGTTTCAACCCATGGAGGGTACAATGCGCGGATGATGCGGAGTGCCGTAGGTCCGACAGCTGCTAACCTGGCAGGAGAACTACTTCGCAAGATACGCATCGATACGCTCCTTCACATTTTGCCGGATGTTCATCCAGAAAAGATTGTAATCCCACCTGTGGTAGTTGGTCATTTTCTTCTTTTGGTCTTCCATGGCCACCTGTGTATCTACCCAGAGAATTTTGGCGGTGGGCTCAATACCGGCACTTACCGTATGTGGTACGATCGTCTCGAAATTGTTCATGATCCCCAGGTGAAGTTCGGTAGAGGCCCATGCTTCGGAGGTGGTCCATGTCAGAGGATTGACACAAACGGAATTCCCGTTTTCAGCAGCGGCCCCTTTCGGGATCTCCCCTTTGGCGAAGGTACGCCATCCGACAAAACAGCCGGTTTGGTTGGTGCGTTCTCCTACCGGGAGTTTTTTGAAGGCATCTTTTTTGATTTGATAGCCTACAATATAGGCGCAAACCAACCGTTTTTGCAATGGCTTTCCGTCGAAAAACTCCTGCAGCAGCCGGATGGCATGCAGCGTTCCTTGACTGTGGGAGGCAATGATGATCGGACGTTTTTTGTTGTCATGTTTCAGGTAATACAGGAAAGCCTTTTTCACATCGCTGTAGGCCAGGTCGAATGCAGCCTTGGCTTCCGGTGTATTGAAGACATAAAAGGCCTCCATGTTGCCCTGCCGGTAGCGGGGCGCGAAAACCCGGCAACTGCCATTGAAAACGGAGGTCTGAAGCCTGATCGACAGGTTGTCGGTATTGTTGTTGACGGCGGTATCCCGCAAATCGGCATTCCAGGGAGAACCCTTTTTTTCGCCAAAGTAAGAGGTCGGATGGATGAAAAAAACATCTGCGCGCTGTGTCCTAACCTCATTTTTCAGAAAGTCGGGGATCTTGTCGCTGGTGTCATCTTTGTATGGAGAAGCAGCCCAGCAATTCAGATCGCTGTAATCAGGAGCCGGACCGCTGTTTTTGGGAGAAGTACCGGCAGATTGCTGCCCGGCAGATTTTTGGTTTTTTGTTCCGCTTTTGGCATGGGCAGTTGAAATCAGAAGTGAGGAGACGATCAGTAAGATAATTAGTTTTTGCATGGTAGTAGTTTGAATCCTGTAAAAATAACAAAATTGTCTGAATCAGGATTTTCAGGATTTCAGAATTAACAGGATGGGGGTTGTGCCGATGATTGAATTTTGGGTTTGTTAACCTTATTTTTTTGAGGTAACCTTAGTAGAAAGCAGATAATTGATTGAAATTAACCTTATTACCTTATTTGAGATATCACTTTGCAACTAATCCGGATATGATTTTGCTGTTGGCACCCGGAATAAGGTAATAAGGTTTTGGAAGGGGGGCACTACAGCAGATCTCCCGGCTGGCACCGGCTAATTGACTCCCAATGCTCTTCCATTTAAATTTTAGATATCTTTAAAAGTAAAATTTGCTAAACCAATTTCGACCGATGACAACCACTGAAGAACTTTACCGCCAGCGCCTCAGTCGCTACCTTACGGCCATGCGGAACGAAAAGCCCGACCGTATTCCGATTCGTCCCTTTGTCGCCGAATTTACCGCCAAATATGCAGGAATGACTTGTCAGGATGTTGTTCACGATTACAACCGTGCCTTTGAAGCTGCCAGCAAATGCGCGGCCGGATTCGATTGGGATGCTGTAGTTTCGAACATGGTCTATGTCTGGACCGGCCTCACACAAGCCATTGGCCTCACTTATTATGGTATTCCCGGTATTGATGTACCGGCCGGCAATGGCTTTCAGTATCTCGAACCGGAAGAGGGCAGGTCATTTATGAAGGAGTATGAGTACGACGAACTGATTGAAGATCCGACCGCATTTCTTTACAACAAATGGTTACCAAGGGTTTCGGCGGATATATCCCCAATGGGAACCGCCACTAGCTACCGCAACAATCTGGCGCTGGTAAAAGGGGGAATGGCCATGCTCAATTATTTCAACGCTTACGGTCCTCATGTAGAAAAATTACGAACTGAAAGTGGGACAGTATCTGCCATCAGCGGTATTTTCAAGGCACCATTCGATATTCTTGGCGATAAACTCCGGGGCTACCTGGGATTGACCATGGATATGATGACGCAACCCGAAAAAGTCAGGAAAGCCTGCGAAGCTTTGATGCCCCATTTGTACAACGTAGCGCTTACCTCCGCCGATCCCAACAACCAAGTGCCGATCGGGTACTGGATGCACCGCGGCTGCATTCCGTTTGTTTCGGCCGGTGAGTTCGAATCGCATTACTGGCCGACTGTCCGGCCCATTGTTGAGGAACTATGGAAAAACGGACATCAGACGCTGTTTTATGCCGAAGGAAACTGGAACCATCACCTCAGTAGTTTTGCTGAATTACCCGAAAAAAGTATCGTTTACCACGTTGATAGTGGCGATATTTTCAAGACGCACCGGACAATCGGTCACAAATTCTGTCTGAGCGGAGGAATTCCAAACACCCTGTTGTCCTATGGAACACCAGATGAAATCCGTGCCCGCTGCAAGAAAGTGATTGACGAAGTGGCACGTGACGGAGGTTACATCATGGATGCCAGCGCCATCATCCAGAACGATGCCACCATCGAAAACATGCGGGTTTTAACCGACTTTACCAGGGAATATGGGGTCTATTCCGGTAGTATGACCCCCCTGCTGGAAGTGACTGCACAGAATATTCCGGCTACCGATACCCTATTCGGACCGGATTATGGAATGGCTCATCACATGAAATCAAAAGTAAAACCGGGTTTGTGTATTCCGTGGGATGAAAAGCGGAAAGAAATTCCTGTGATCTCCGGCGATGAACCGCTGGTGAAACGGATCTGGGAAGAGGTGGATTCGTTTGGGAACATGTTTATCTGGCAATGTTTACTGTCGTTCTAAAATTGTCTGAATCAGGATTTTCAGGATTTCAGAATTAACAGAATGAGGGTTGTGGTGGTTGCATGAAAAGTCCTTCCAACCGGGGATCACGCAAATTACACGGATTCAACCCACATATAAAAGAGCGCTTCAATTTTGCATAGCCCCACAACCCTACACCCCACTATCCTTACCACAAATATCACAGATAAACACAAATAATCTCTTCCAACCACTAAATATACGAATTACACCATTCTCCCCGTCTCCCCGTCCGTCCGTCGTCCCAGTCCTCCCTGTCTTCCTTCCCGCTACCACGAGGTTAACATTATTTCCCAGTGCCATCGGCACGACCGGTCCTGTAACCATGGGTTTCAACCCATGGGGGATACAAAGCGCAGATGAAGTTAAGTGCCGTAGGTACGACAGCTAAGCTCACAACTGACAGCCAATCTACGTCGAACCGAGCCACCCGGCCGGGCGGCTCCCAACACACGGAGGTAAATATTTATCCGCTCCTCCCCGAAATTTCAAAAGAAATCATCCAATTTCGCCATCCTTCCTATTTTATCCTTATTTTTGTTTTTAATAAAAGTCATCTTGCCGTATTACCCATGGAAACAGCAACATACAGTACTACCCTCGTCAAAACCTACCGGCGCCTCTTCAGTTGCCTGATGTTTTACAATTAGGAGGACCCGGCACCTCCCATCTGCAGAGCTGTAGAGTCGGCTGTGGTTTCCCCCTTAGTGATTAAGTTGAAAGTTGAGAGTGGAACAAATCCCGCGACCAGTATTTCGGAATTTACGACATACCACTCAACACAGGACAATTCAAGGGAAACGCAGGACTACACGGTAAAGTATTATTGATCTACCCGCCAGCAAAACTTCAGTCAGAGGATCGATAGCTCAGGATCCAGTCTCATCTTCCCATTTTCCCATCTTCTCAGTTCATTTTCAGAATAGCGCAAAAACATCAATTACCACACTATGTTCGAAAAAGTTATCCTCCACAATATAAATCCAGAACGCCCACCTTCCACAGAAGGGAATTTCTATCCACCCAAACCGGAGCGGATCGGTCCGGGAATGAACCGGCGGATCCGGCAGCTCCGGAAACTGAGTGTCGAGACGGAGCCCTCCCTCTCCATCGAAAGGGCCCTGCACGAAACGGCATTTTACAAGGAGAACTTTGGCAAAATGTCCATTCCGGTGCTGCGGGCAGCCAATTTTTATGACCACTGCACCCGGAAGGCGATCTACCTGGGCGAGGGGGAGCTGATCGTGGGCGAAAGGGGTCCGCGGCCCAAGTGCGTGCCCACCTTTCCCGAACTGACCTGCCACAGCGTAGAGGACCTGAACGTGCTCAACACCCGCGAACTGCAGCGCTACACCATCAGCGAAGTGGATATCGAGACCTACCGCACAGAGGTGATTCCCTACTGGGCGGGCAAGACCCAGCGGGAGCGGATCTTTGGTCATGTGCCGGAGGCGTGGCGGCAGGCCTATGAAGCGGGCATGTTTACCGAATTTATGGAGCAGCGCGCTCCGGGACATACCGCACTGGATGGAAAGATCTACCAAAAAGGGATGCTCGATTACAAGCGGGAGATTGCGGCCAACCTGGCTTCGATCGATTACCTGAACGACCCCGAAGCCACCGACAAGTTGGAGGAGTGGAAGGCGATGGAGATCTCGTGCGACGCGGTAATTTTATTTGCCGAAAGGCATGCCCAACTGGCGGAGAAGATGGCAGAGGAGATGGCCGGGATTTCAAATCCTGACCAGCAAAGGATTGCAAATCCCAGCCAGCGGAGCCAGCGTAAGGCCGAATTGATGAAAATCGCGGAGGTGTGCCGGTGGGTTCCGGCGAATGCCCCGCGGAACCTGTGGGAGGCGATCCAGATGTACTGGTTCGTGCATCTGGGCACCATCACCGAACTGAATGGCTGGGACGCGATGAACCCCGGTCACTTCGACCAGCACCTCGCCCCGTTTTACGAAGCAGGACTGGCCGATGGAACTTTAACGCGCGATGAAGCAAAGGAGCTGATCTCCTGTTTCTGGATCAAGGTGAACAACCATCCTGCCCCGCCCAAGGTGGGGATCACGGCCCGCGAGAGCGGTACCTACAACGACTTTACCAACATCAACATCGGCGGCGTCAAGAGCGATGGCAGCGATGGCGTTAGCGAACTCTCCTACCTTCTGCTGGAGGTGGCGGAAGAGCTGCACATCCTGCAGCCCGGCTTTTCTGTGCATATCAGCAACCAGACGCCCGATAAGTTTCTGCTGGCGGCCACAAGGGTGATCCGGCAGGGTCATGGCTACCCTTCGGTCTTCAATCCGGATGTCTATGTGGCCGAACTGCTGCGCCAGGGGAAATCGCTGCAGGATGCCCGCGAGGGAGGATGCAGCGGCTGCATCGAGGTGGGGGCCTTTGGCAAGGAGGCCTATCTGCTCACCGGCTACCTCAATGTGCCCAAGATCCTGGAGGTAACGCTCAACAACGGGACCAATCCGGTTACCGGAATCCCGGTAGGGTTGCAAACCGGTGATCCGCGATCTTTTAAAAATTATGAGGAGC
Source organism: uncultured Tangfeifania sp. (assembly GCA_964358545.1). Taxonomy (GTDB): domain Bacteria; phylum Bacteroidota; class Bacteroidia; order Bacteroidales; family Prolixibacteraceae; genus CAINVV01. The sequence continues at coordinate 5,520 of CAYHQN010000010.1, forward strand.
TCTACGGGGCTTTCCTGAAACAACTCAACTATGTGGTCGACCTGAAGATGCGTGTGAGCAACTACATCGACCGGATGTTTGCCAAATATACCCCGGCGCCCTTCCTTTCGGTGGTGATCGACGATTGTGTGGCGCGCGGCAAGGATTACTACGACGGTGGACCTCGTTACAACACCAGCTACATCCAGTGCTGCGGTCTGGGCACCACTACCGACAGCCTGGCGGCGCTGAAGAAACATGTGTTCGGGGAGCAGCGCTTCCCGATGGACAAGGTGCTGAAGGCAGTGCTGAACAATTTCGAAGGGGAAGAGGTATTGCGCCAGACCATCATGAACCGCACCCCCTTCTTCGGGAACGATGACAGCTACGCCGATGCGATTGCCGTGCGGGTGTACGACGACCTGGTGCAGGCCATCGACGGGAAGCCGAACATCAAGCCGGGCGGACGGTACCACCTGAACATGCTCTCGACCACCTGCCATGTCTATTTCGGCAAGGTGATGGGCGCCACCCCCAACGGCCGGCTGGCGGGGAAATCGATCTCCGACGGCACTTCGCCCTCGCACGGTGCGGATACCCATGGTCCGTCGGCGGTGATGAAATCGCTCACCAAATTCGACCAGGTGAAATCGGGAGGGACGCTGCTCAACCAGCGCTTTCTCCCTAGCCTACTGAAGAAGGAAGAGGACATGGTGAAACTTGGCCACCTGATCCGCAGCTACTTCACCATGGGCGGCCACCATGTACAGTTCAACATCGTGGATACCGCCACCCTGCTGGCCGCCCAGGCCTGTCCGTCAGATTACAAGGATTTGATGGTACGGATGGCGGGGTACAGCGACTATTTCAATGATATGAACGGGGATTTGCAGCGGGAGGTGATAGAAAGGACGGAGAATAGCGGAATATAATCGCGAAGTAGTAGTAAAACTTTTCCAGATCCGGATGATTCGCGAAGAACTTTTCCAGATCTTGAAGATAGCGCAGAACTTTTCCAGATCTTTACGGTCAAGAGATGATTGAAGAAGAAAAACTACCAGATCTGGAAAAGTTGCTAGGTTGGAAAATTTCCTGATCTGGAAAAGTTTTAATAGTATCGTTTAAAGATTTTGAAAAGTTGAAAAATTTGGTATTCGACATCAAGCGTTACGCGATCCACGATGGTCCGGGGATCAGGATGGTCATCTTTTTGAAGGGGTGCAACCTGAACTGTGCCTGGTGCCACAACCCTGAGGGTATTTCAGCGGATCAGGAGCGGATGTACGCGCCGGCCAGGTGCATCGGGTGCGGAACGTGCGTGGAGGCTTGTCTGAATCGGGCGCTCACGCTGACCCCGGAGGGTATCGTGACTGACACGGCGCTTTGCCGGATGTGCGGCACTTGCGCGGCCGTTTGTCCGACCAAGGCGATAGAAATGTCGGGTAACCTGATGACTGTGGAGCAAATCATGACTGAGATTGAAAAGGAGCGGGTCTTCTTCGAGCAGTCGGGCGGGGGAGTTACTTTTTCTGGCGGGGAGCCATTGCTGCACCCGGAGTTTTTGATTCAGCTGCTCGACGAGTGCGGCAGGCAAGGAATTCACAGGGTAGTAGATACGGCGGGTTTGGTGAACACGGATATTCTGTTGGAGGTGGCCAAGCGGACCGACCTTTTCCTATTCGACCTGAAGATGATGGAGTCCGGGCTGCACCGCCAATGGACGGGGGTGCCCAACGGGAAGATACTGGAGAACCTCAGGATACTGGCGGAAAGCGGGGCCAGCATCAACATTCGGATACCATTGATTGGCGGGGTGAACGATGATGAGGAGAATATCACTGAGACAGCACGATTTATAGCCTCATTACAGGGGAAGAAGATTGCAGTGAATTTGCTGCCATACCACAAGATTGCAATGACGAAATACCAGAAACTGGGGAGGGGGGAGGAGTTTGTATCACTGGAAGAACCAACCCAAGGGAGGCAACAAGAAGCAATGGATATTTTAAGGGAGCATGGGATTGAGGTGAACATTGGTGGCTAATGTCTGAAATTGTCTGAATCAGGATTTTCAGAATTACAGAATTAACAGGATTATGATTTGTAAAAACCTTATTAGATTATTCCTGATGTCAGCAAACAAGTTATATCTGGGTTAGCGAAAATACCATCCATCCCGTAAGGTAATAAGGTAAATTGCATTTAACTATCTGCATCCTCTTATGTAACTCCAATATTTCACGCAAAGGACGCCAAGAAAAACCGCAAAAGGGCGCAAAGTTCGGTCCTGATATCTTTGCGTCTCTCTTTGCGTTCTTTGCGTGAACTTTTTTTGTTATTCATTAACGGGATATATTGATTAAATACAGAGGGACGACTAAGGCTACAGCAGAAAAATAAGGTTTGCAAATCCTAAAATTTGATAACCGACACGACTCCAATTCTGCTAATTCTTTAATTCTGAAAATCCTGATTCAGACAATTTGGTGTTAAAATTCCATAGTGAATTGATAAAAACCCGTTGAAACAAATCAATCTATTTCGATATGTTTGATTAAACTATTAGCCAATCATCTATATTGAATTCTTATGAGAAATCTATCGAGAAGATCTTTTATAACCCAATCTGCCATGGTGGCAGCCGGAGTTTCCTTACTGCCAGGATTGTCCGCTTGTAAACCGGGGAAAATAAATATTGCCTTCATTGGTGTCACCGGACGGGGGAAGGACCACTGGGTTGACTGTGTGAATGAAAATGTCGTTGCCTTGTGTGATGTAAGCGAATCCGCGGTAGCAGAAGGATTAAAGAATTTTCCGAAGGCCAAAGTATTCAAAGATTTCAGGGTCATGTTCGATAAGATGGCGAAAGAGATTGATGCAGTGATTATTGCCACACCCGACCACACTCACTTTGCCGCGGCAATGGTCGCCATGCAGTTGGGAAAACATGTGTACGTCGAAAAACCACTGTCGCACAATATCTGGCAAATCCGCACTCTGCGTAAGGCGGCCAAACATTACAACGTGATCAACACCATGGGGATCCAGGGACACGCGACGATGGGTATCCGTTATGTGAAGGAGTGGTATGAGGCAGGTATTCTGGGCGAGGTGAAAGAGGTCTTCGCCTGGTTTGAAGGACCGGAATTCGATCCCAAAGGATATTTTACCAAACCTGAAAGTTACCCTCCAAAAGAAGAGCCGGTTCCCGCCGGATTGGATTGGGATTTGTGGGTTGGTCCGGCAGCGATGAGACCTTACAATCCCTGTTACCTTCCGCGTTTCTGGAGAAGCTGGTACGAGTTTGGCGACGGAGGACTCGGCGACTGGGGATGCCATACGCTCGATGCGCCTAACTGGTCGCTTGATCTGGGATTGCCGCTGTCAGTAGATCCTATTCTGAGATCACCCTCTCCGGAAGGCTTTGTATCCGATAAATCAGTGCTAAAATTTGAATTTGCGGCACGTGGAACCAAACCACCGGTTACGCTGACCTGGTTTGACGGAGGTGAGAAACCTGAAAATCGTCCGGAATGGGGCCTCAAAACAATGCCCGGAAGGGGGATGATCATGGTTGGGAAAAAAGTCTCGCTTTTGACCGGTGGCAGGCCCGCGAATCCGAAACTGCTGATCCCGGACGCGGATTGGGACCATTTTACCAAGAACCTGCCAAAAGAGACCATCCCACGTGTGGAAGGTGGGCCGGTAATTGAATGGATACGCGCCATCAAAGGAGAAGGGCCTATACCGGGTTCAAATTTTGAATATTCAGCCCCGTTAAGCGAAGTGGCCGCAATCGGTATTTTGGCGCAGCGGTTGAATACCAGGATTGAATATGATGCCGTCAATATGAAGGTGAAAAATCATCCCGAATTTGATGTGTATATCAAGGAACCTGTTCGCCAGGGATGGGCATATGGGGAAGATCTCTGGAAAAGCTAAGACATTACCCACGAATTGCACAAATTAAAACCAATGGACACAAATTAACCCAGGCCTTACCACAGATTACACAAATTACACAGATTAATATTAAAAGAAAAAAGTATAACTAGAGGATGAAACGTTTGTACTGGAGCGAGGGCGTGCCGAATGAGCATTGCATTTTCTATAAACTCCATTTCCAGGGCCTCCTGATAAACCGCCTCCCTAAAGCCACATCCAAGCTGCTTATGCACTTCCATTCAACAACCGATTATCAGGTAGCTTTCGTCTCTGTATAAAAAATCATCTTCTATTGTATTGATTATCCAGGTTGATTCATTATGTATACAAGTTACAGTAAATGAATTAAATAAACGAATATCACCATGCTTTTTTCATCTCAATCTGTGTAATTTGCGTAATCTGTGGTAGGGCCGCGGGTTTAATGGGTTTGAAATGTTTTTTGAGTTTTTAATCTGTGTAATTTGCATAATTTGTGGTAAGGGTCGGTGTTAATTTGTGCCCCCTGTTAAAATTTCATGGTGATTTGATTAAAAACAGGTTAAAAAATTCAAACTATTTAGATAAGTTCGAATGATTAAATTTATGCTACCAAACTGTTCATTAAGATTGAATTTCGGGAAATATGTTAATTCCATATGCTATCCCGGATTAAATATCCATTCTTAAAAACATTGCCCGTATGCGCGGGGATAAAATGCGCACTAAATTTTTCCTCCAATGAGAATTTTGAGATTTTTTCTGACAGGATTGTTTGTTTTTGTATGCTGTTCTTTCAATGTTTTGGGTCAAACCAGTGTAAATTCAAACAATCAGAAAATTGTCCTTTCATGGCAGAGGGGCCAATCCAAAGGAGCCATTGAAGTCCTGAACGGCAAACTGTCAAAGATTGAAATTGTTACTGGAAAGGGAAGGATCAAAGGGAATTCATTTGAAGTAAAATCGAATGATGAGGTGCGCATAGTTGCTACCTTAATGAATATTCGGAACAACCCGGGCAGTGGCACTACAGTCGTAACTGTCAGGACGGATCAGAATCCATTTTCCTTTTTTCTCAGGGATGTCCAAAAAGAATACCCGATTTACATTCCTGAATATCACGTTGCAGTAACTCCATTTGACGATCTGCGGAGTTATGCTCAGATCGAGTCAGAGGTAAAGCATCGCAATCTGAAAAGCAAGCTGCAACAAATAGCGGACGAACCGGAAGAATCCTTTGATTCTGCAGCCGTGCATACACGGAATCAACCCTGTCCCACCTGGCTGGGGATCAGCCGGGACATGCGCATCTTCGAATTGTCGGATAACCGTACGAATCCCAAAAGTGAGATGAACATGATCAGGCCCGGCAATTCCTATTCCCCGGTTTTGCTGCCTGAATTGGAAAACAGGGCCGTAGAATACGGATACATTGCCGGACGTGGCCAGGGTGTAGCAATAAGCAGTCCCCGACGATTGGAAGAGGGCGTGCTTCCTATTCTTCATACGACATTGACAGATGAGGATATTGAATATCGTTCTGCCGCTTTTGTCTCGTTGGAAAAATCCCCTTTAACTTCCCAATCACCTATTGGTACCGATTTTTTGGTGGCGGACAGGTTCAGCAGGGGGCATATGCTCACGAAGGATCAGGAAGAGTTGGTCCAGCCAAGGCTCGAAGTGGAAAATAACAAAACAGAGACAACGGTTTTGTATTACCGCAACGAAGCCATTAATAAATCTTCTGTTCCCCGCTATGCCTGGTTTAAGACAGTGCGGCCAAACGCAGCGGGATCGACGAAAAAAGTTGACTACTCTTTTAACAAGGAAAACGGTTTCTCTTCTTTTTCATCAGGCAGAATCTTTGGAATCTCCAAATTGAACGGGCTGCCTTTGCATGACGAAGAAATTGCCGTATTGTTAAAACCAAATGAAAAAGCGGTTTTCGAATTCTATCTTCCTCACTCGCCCATTTCCAAAGAGAGGGCAGTGGAATTGTCCAAACAATCGTTCGATTCAAGATTTGATGAATGCAAGCTGTTCTGGAAAGAAAAACTGGGTAGAGCCGCACAGATAATTGTGCCCGAACAAAGAATCAATGAAATGATTCAGGCGGGATTGTTACACCTTGACCTGATCACTTACGGGAAAGAACCCGATGGCACACTGGCCCCGGCCATCGGCGTATATTCTCCCATTGGCACTGAAAGTTCTCCGATTGTACAGTTCTATAATTCGATGGGATTACCCGATATAGCCCGCAGGTCCATCATGTTCTTTCTGAACAAACAACATGATGATGGGATGATTCAGAATTTTGGCGGATACATGGTGGAGACCGGCGCCGCACTTTGGAGCATGGGAGAATACTTCCGTTATACCAGGGATAAGGAGTGGGTGAAACAGGTCGAACCCAAATTGTTAAAAGCATGCGATTTTTTGATCCAATGGAGAGCAAAGAATAAGAAAGAAGAATTGTTTGGAAAAGGGTATGGAATGATTGCCGGGAAAGTTGCTGATCCGGAAGATCCGTTTCATCAATACATGCTCAACGCTTATGCTTATTTGGGAGTCAGCCGTGTGGCAGAAATGCTGAGGGATATCAATGCGGAACAATCAAAGCGATTGGGACAGGAAGCCGAAGCATGGAAGCATGAAATCCGCGTCTCATTGATGAATAGTATCTCAAATTCTCCTGTCGTTCCTCTTGGCGATGGGCGATGGTGCCCAACTGTCCCACCCTGGACGGAGGCGATGGGTCCCAGGGCGTTGCACATCACTCCCGAAACCTTTTTCTCGCATGGAACGGTTACGGCGCCCGATGTGTTGTTGGGTCCGTTGTATCTTGTCTTTTGTGAAGTACTCGCGCCGGATGAACAGGTATCAAAAATGATGCTGGATTACCACAGCGAATTGTTTTATCAGCGCAATGCCGCCTTCAGTCAACCCTATTACAGCCGGCACAACTGGGTTCAGTTAAAATTTGGTTTGACAAAGCCATTTTTAAAGACTTATTACAACACATTTTCAGCGCTTTCCGACCGGGAAACATACACTTTCTGGGAACATGTTTTCCAGCTTAGCGCCCATAAAACACATGAGGAAGGGTGGTTTCTGATGGAAACACGATGGATGTTGTACCTTGAAGAGGGACAAACCTTAAAACTATTGCCTGGAATACCGCGCAAATGGATGGAGGATGGGAAGCAGATCAGACTGAAAAATGTGGTTAGCTATTATGGACCCATCTCATTACAGGTCACTTCTAACACAAAGTCCGGATCTATTGAAGCTGCCATTGTCTGTGATTCCGGAACCAAGCCACACGATGTGATCATTCGTTTGCCTCATCCCGAAGGGAAAAAAGCGGTTAAAGTATCAGGCGGGACTTATGATGCTACTACGGAATCGGTACGGGTCAATAACTTTAACGGTACGGCGACGGTGAAGGCTGAGTTTTGAATAGATAACCCGCTCTTACCACAAATGGCACAAATGGACACAAATAGGTCAATTTGGGGATTTAGATTTGAAATGCTATAAAAATCAGAAAATAAACCGTTTGTATTCGAGTTTTTCCGGGCCGAAATTGATTAACATACCAAGTCGTTTGTCGGAGGCTTTTAAGTAGTTAAAAAGTTGTCCTTTGTGGATATTGGTCAGTTCAGTGCATCCAATTATCTGGTAACATTCCTCCTTAAAAATGTATTCTTCATCCATATCGTTACTATTAAAAGAATATGATTTTACATACAAGTTACAGTATATGAATTAAATAAACGAATTTTGTGTTGATTATTTTCTATGAAGGCGTAGTTTTATTTGTGTTCATTTGTGCTATTTGTGGTAAGGGCGGGTATAATTATTATTTTTGTGGCCATGAGTGATTTTGATCTTTTATCTACCGTTGAGCAGGGTGGTTGTTCGGCCAAGTTGTCCCCGGTGCAGTTGGGGGAGATCCTGGCGAAGCTGCCCAAGGTGGAACATCCCAATCTGATGGTCGGGATTGAGACGCACGATGATGCGGGTGTTTACAAACTCAACGATGAGACGGCCCTGATTTATACCACCGACTTTTTCCCGCCGGTTTGCAGGGATGGGTATGAGTTCGGACAGATCGCCGCGGCCAACGCGCTGAGCGATATTTATGCCATGGGCGGAACGCCGCTGTTGGTCCTTAACCTGATGATGTTCTCTGCGGCCAAAATGCCGCTCGAAGTTTTCGGGGAGATCATGCAGGGTGGTCACGACAAGGTAGCCGAGGCTGGCGCTTTGGTGCTGGGCGGTCACACCATAGAAGATTATCCGCCCAAGTTCGGATTGGCAGTAGTGGGAACCGTTCATCCTGACCGGCTGATTACCAATTCGGGTGTCAGGGCAGGGGATGTGCTGATATTGACCAAGCCGCTGGGATCGGGGGTGATCCTTGCCGGACAACGAAACGGAATGACGGAGGAAGCAACCGTACAAAGGGCGCTGGACTATATGAAATTGCTGAACAAAAGCGGCGCAGATGTGATGCAGGAGTACAATTTGAAAGGGGCTACCGACATCACCGGATTTGGGTTACTCGGTCATGCGATGCGCATGGCGGATGCCAGCAATGTGACGATCCGGATCCAGTCGAAGGTGTTGCCGCATTATCCCGAGGCCTTGGCATTGCTGGAAGAGGGGTGCATCCCAGGAGCGGCATTCAGAAACCTGGAATTTGTGCAGGAGAGTACGGTCTTCGGATCCTCCCTCGAATATGAGCGAAAGATGCTTTGCTGCGATGCCCAAACCTCCGGGGGATTGCTGATGGCTGTACCGGCAAAAATTGCGGACGAATTGCTGGAGGCATTAAAAAAAGCGGGCTTGCCAGAGTCGGCGGTGATTGGGGAGGCGATACCGAAGAGCAAAAAGTGTTTGTATTTGGATTAGAGGATTAAGGGATTACTGGATTATAAGTACAGATTGGATGAGTTATACAATAGTAAAATAGGTGTGAGCCAGCCAGTACTTGTAAATAGGGTCCTGAAAGTCTGTCTTTCCGGGCGTGATGTCCAAAACATCCTTTTCCACGAGTGATTTTCTGCAACGCGTCACATTTGCAGAGGAGCCTAACCCGTATTTTTCGAGTGTACTAGCCGAATTCATTGATTTTTCGCCATTGATGCAGGCCTTTAAGAAATTCAATTGAAGCGTTGTAAGTCCTTGTGTGATGGTGTCAAACAAAAGGCTGAGTTGATCGACCAGGGATTGGTGGGCGGCATGAATGATCTCTGCTGAACAGCTATCTTCCGTCCGCAGCCAGGCTTGTTGTGCCAACTGTTGCACATAATAGGGATGGTTTTCTGCGAGCGAACTGATTAATCCGGCCAGTTCTCCCGAAATGGATTTTCCGGTAGCTTCAAATCTTTCGGTAATGAAATCAATCCATGATTTGGTATCTATTTTTTCAAGGAAAAGGATTGTTCCAAACTTGTAGAAGGGCATTGAGCCGTTCGTAAAAACATCCAGCAGCAGATGACGTTTGCTCCCATACAGACAATAGGCAACATTTTGGTGTTTTTGCCAATGGGAACGTAATTTTTTTTGAAAGAAGACAGGGTCATTGAACTCCGCAATATTTTGAAATTCATCCACACAGATAACCATCCTGAAACCTTTTTCAGTTGCAATCTTCTCTGCCAAATCCAGAATGTCATCGGGATTGCTTTTTATTTCATTCCAGTCAAACCCAAAGGAGACCTCATTCTGTGCATCTCCGCTGAAAGTAATTTTTGGGATGAACCGGGAGAGAAATTTTTTGGAGGAGTCAATCGCCTCCTCCCATTTTGAAGAGGTCTCTTTTAAAACACACTGAGCCAGAATGGTATAGAAATCTTCCTCGCTCCTAATATTGAACAGGTCAATTTGGCAAATCTTCAGTTTGTTGTTTTCAGCAATGGCCAGACCTGCTGCTTTCGAGACAAGTGAACTCTTCCCCCATCGACGTGGAGAAATAACAATGGTGTTGATTAAGGAGGTGAAATTCGAAATTAATAGCGCTGTCTCTTTGTCTCTGTCAGTGAAGTTAAAAGAGGAGGCAATTTTTCCAAAAATGAAAGGAGTATCCATATTTGTACTGATTTTAGTACAAATATATGAAACAATAATGTTTGAAACAAATTTGTTTCAAACATTATTGTTTATTTTTTCTTCTTTCGTATCATGACTATAACCCCGGCGCCCAGAACCACTCCGATAGCGATATACATGGCCGTATTCGAACCACTTTTGGTTTCCTCTTCTGCTGCCTGGTAGAAGACGGGTTTGGCAGCCTTGTCGGCGTTGATGGTATCTTTTTGTGCCTTAGCCTGCTGGGCCAATGCGACTCCTGCGATGTTTAGCATCAGGACTAATGCCAGCGCCAAACGGATGATGGATTTCTTCATTTTGTTAATTTTATGTTTGATTCTATCTATTCGTTAATAACTTCCTTAACTCTTAATTTTCAACATTCGTTCCTTCCGTCCGAAACAATCGTTTATTCTTTTTTCAAAATGCTACCGCGGATGGTGTTCAAATGGCATTCCCTAACCCGGGGTGTCGCTCCTTCGTCGCTTTACCCAGGGCTATTGACATTTAACCACTCCGTGGTAAGACCCCCGAATTGGTGCAATTCAATGTGTTCCGTTCGCCCCTTCTCTCACTCTTTCTTCTCCGTTTCCCCGTTTCTTTCTCCCAGACCCTTCGTCCTAGTCGTCCTAGTCATCCCTGTCGTCCTAGTCCCTCCGTCATTCCCGTCCCTCTGTCATTCCTTGGCCAGAGAATCATACTTCTTCGCCACCTCCGGATCGCTTTCCCGATAACTGTCGGCCAATCCAGCGTAGGCGGCCTTGAATCCGGGTTGCATCGTCAGACAGGATTTCAGCAGTGTACGGGCCTCTTTCAACTCCTTCCTTTCGACAAGGATCTTTGCCAGTGGCGGATAGGCATCGAAGTATTTCCGGTTGAGGCCGATCACCTGTTTGTACAAAACTGTGGCCTTCTCTTTCTCTCCGTTTTCGGCATGGATATTTGCCTGAAACATCAGGATCTGCTCACTTTCCGGGTTGATCTCCAGTCCTTTTCCCAGGAGCGACATCGCTTTCTCTTTGTCTCCCATACTGTAACAGACCGACGCAAAATTAAAAAAGATTAGTTCATCCTGACAATCTTTTTTCACGGCTTCTTCATAATATTTGACAGATTCAACGGGATGGTGCTGTTGAAAGGCCCTGTGGCCCAGAAAATCAGCCTTACTTTCCCGTTTGACTACCGCGCAAATCGGGATATCGTCGGCATAAATTATTTTGATGGAATTTTTTGGAGGCCACATTTTGTTTTTCAGCAGGACTGGGGAAATGTAGCTGTTGGCGACAATGTAATAATCCCAGTCGTGCTGACCCCTTTCGCTGTATGGGAAATATTTGAGAGTAAGTTGCCTTTCGTTTCGGAAAAACCAGTCAGCAGGGAAGTTGGTAGCCACCTTCAGGCTGTCGGTGGGATGGTTGGTTTTCAGCTCATTGATCAGCCATTCAGATCCTTCGCGGATGGAATGGTAGTAATAATCGGTTTCGTATTTGCCGTAGGCGCCTTTCAGTCCGCCCGTTAACTGATTGTAATAGAGGTAATAATAAGGATGGTTCCTTACCAGGAAGTTGAGGGGATGAATGGCCAGCAACAAAACTACCGTGATGGCCAATCCGCGAATCAGTTTCGATTTGAAATAGTCGAGCAGGTGCCAGAGTCCGATGGCTGCGAGTACCACCATGCCCGGATATATGAACAGGAAGTGACGCCAGGAACCGTAAAGGTTGGATTTTTCATAAATCACGAAGAGGATCGGGAAGAGGATGGTGAAGATAAGGAAGCCATATTTGAGCCAATTTTGCTTCAGTGCTTTCCCGGCTACGGCAAAAAAGGCAAGGATTCCTGCCCAGACCAGCAGCGGGATGGTGATCAGCATTAATTTGGGCAGATAATACCAGGGCATCCAGTCAGACCACACCAACCTGCCTTCGAAAATTTGGCGGATGGTGGTGGGAAATTGGGTCATGACGTTGTACGATTTCCAGAAACCGGTGATAGGATTGAGCAATACGTAAGGCCAGAGCAGAATCCCGAGCAGGTAGGAGATGAGCAGGATCGCAGCGATCCACGTTAGTTTGTTATTAAGCGATCCAATGTTGATTTTGGCAGTTTCCCGGTAGGTTTTGAACTCCAGGATGGCCGCAAAAAGAAGCAGGTAGCAGATAATCAGCAGTCCGCCGGGACGGATGCTTATGCAGAAGGCAATCGATAAAATGAGTGGAATAGCGCTTTTCCAGCTTCTCTTTTCAGCGAAGAGCCATCGCAGCAGGAAGAGAGTGCCAGCTAGGTAGGCCAGTGCGAAAGGGATGTCCATGAGGTTGTTCTGCGCGTGGCCGAGGAAGGTGGGGGAGAGGGAGAAGAGGAAGAGGGTGAGTATTCCGGCGCCGTACCCGGAAAGCCAAACTGCCAGAAATCCCGCCAGGACGATGCAGAGCCAGGCGGCAAGGCCGTTCATCTGGTGGCGGAAGGTGTAGATATCGTCGATGTCGAACCAGCGGATCAGGATGGTGGTAATGTTGTCGAAGGACTGGCCGTAGTATTTGAGGTGGGAGGTGGGTGTATCGAGCACGCTTTGGTCGGTACCGCCGGTGGCGAAATAGTTGTAGACCTTTTCGGATTGCCGGAAGTGTACCTCCTCGTCTCCCGAGATGCCGGCCTCTTTGCTGCTCATCATGATAAAAACCAGCAGCAGCCCGGCGCATATGTCGAAAATCCCTCTGGCAATTTTATCCTTGCCGGACGAGGGGCGGTAAATGATGGGGTTGATGGGCGGTTGCATTATAGCTCTTCTTCATGGATTTTACGGATAAAATAGAGCGGTCGGTTTTGGGATTCCTTGTAGATGCGGAAGACATATTCGCCGACGATACCCAGGAAGATGAGCTGGATGGAGCCCAGGAAATAGAGGCTGAGCAGGGTGGAGGACCAGCCGATAAGCGCCAATCCGAGGATTTTTTCAATGATTATGTAGATGCCGGCCAGCATGAATACGATGGTGCCGACGGATCCCAGCCAAAGGCACAATCGGATGGGGAGCCGGGAAAACGAAAAGATGGCGTCGGTGGCGAGGGCAAAGAGTTTGGAGAGGCTCATCTTGGGTTCACCATGTGCCCTGTCATCGCGGATGTAATCAACAGTTCCCTGGTTAAAGCCGATGAAGGAGCGGAGTCCGGGCATGTACCTCACCTTCTCTTTCATGGAGAGCAAGGCCTGCAATGCCTCGCGTGTCATCATCGAGAAGTTGCCGGCATTTTCCATGTTTTCGAGTCCGGCGATATTTTTGAAGATCAGGTGGAAGAGAAAGGTATAGAGGGTTCGCCGACTTTTCCCTTTTCGTCCGGTTCTTTTCCCGCTGACGATGTCGTAGCCTTCCCTGGTTATTTTAGTGTACATCTCCGCCAGCAGTTCGGGAGGATCCTGCAGGTCGCCGTCCATCATGGCGACAATATCTCCGGTAGCGTGTTCCAGTCCGGCTGTAAATGCTGCCTGGTGACCGAAATTTTTGGAGAGGGAGATGATTTTGATTTTTTTGTTCTGAAGGCGGTGCTTCAAAAGCTGTTCCACGGTCGTGTCTTTGCTCCCATCGTCGACAAAGAGCAGTTCATAATCGCCGGCAAAAGTTTTTACGGCGGCAACGACCCGGGCAACCAGATCGTCGATCAGTTGCACTTCGTTGTAAACAGGTATGATGAGGCTAAACATCTTGATTTGCGTTTATAAAAAATTACACAGAGTCTCACAGAGAAGCACAGAGTTTCACGAAGAAACAAATTTAGAAAAATAAGAGAGGAAATGGAGATTTGTTCAACCATATTTTCGATAGGAACCTTGGTCGAAAACAATCCTCTCGAAAATATTTAACCTCTTATGTAACTCCATTATTTCACGCAAAGGCCGCCAAGAAAAACCGCAAAGTAACGCAAAGCCCAAATGCGTCGATTAGCCCATTATTTTCCTCTGTGCAACTCTGTGCTTCTCTGTGCAACTCTGTGTAAGAATTGGACGAAGCTCAAATCTTCCTAGGCCCTTTCATTCTCTCCAATGTAAATGCTGCTGCGTCCTTCAGCTCTTCGTTTTTGAGCAGTTCCTGTACGGCCGGGATGCAATAGTCTGAACCCATCCAGGAGAGTTCTCTCAGAATGAGTTTTTTTCCCTCAACGGTTGCACCTTTCTCCTTCAGGATACTGACCATCTGTTTTTCGAGATCGAGCAGGGCGGCAGGATTTGCACTCACCTGGCGGATTCTGGCCTGCAGGTCGGTCAGGTATTTGGTGCTTTTGTCGATGGTATAGGTGGCGATTTTGTCGAGATCTTCCGATAGGGTCACCTCCCGGTATTCTGGTCTGGAGACGGAACAGGCCACATTCGGGAAATCGATCGGGATGGCCTGGGTCACGTTTCCGCAGGCAGCCCACTCGGCACCGCGCTGGAGCGTCACGATAAATCCGACACATTCAGTAGCCGGATGGGTGGCATCTTTGCCGACGTGTCCCATGGCGGTGTGGAAGATCCGTCCTTTGCCGTAGGTGATGGTCATCAGCATGGGCTCATCGCGGCCTGTACCTCTTTTGGCGGTATCCGCGTAGGCGGTGGCAAGGATTTCCATGTTTTTGGCAGGACCGCGAAGGGTGCTGTACAATTCATCTTTTCCGTGCATCCAGGCTACCGGAAGTCCTTTCAGGATAGGATGGTCGGCTTTTCTGGCCCTTACCAGGTATTCGTGCTGCGGACCGTGAGAACCGGCTCCGCCCTTTGCTGTATCGACCACCAATTGATTCTTGCTGTAATAGACATAGGGGCCGTCTTTCTCGTTGCGTTTGTTCCAGCCACCGAGTCCGATGATTTCGTTGTACTCTTTCCAGTCGGGGAAGGAGTTGTCGGCCTCGTGGTAGATCACGACACCCCCGCCGTTCTTCACATACTCGAGGAAAGCGGTTTTGGTAGCTTCAGGCCAGGAGTCACCGTTGTAATCCATCACCACGATGGAGTATCTGCTGAAGTTTGGATGAAAATTGCTCATGTCGCCCTTCTCCTTGGGAGTCTGGGCGATGTCGGTGGAAAAGAGTTTGGTCTGGTCCAAAATGGTTTTCAGAATAGGGGCGGCGGCCTGCCAGTTGTGGTTGCTCTGTCCGGTAACGATCAGGGCCTTATAGGCTCTCTGCTCCTGGCACGACTGGAGGAGGAAAAACCCTGTGAGCAGCAGGAGAAGCGAATATCTTTTTTTCATGTTGTATCTTGATTTGTAAGTTTTTAATTCTTACACAGAGGAGCACGGAGGTAACACAGAGTTTCACAGAGAGAAAACATAATTTATTCTCTGTGTAACTCTGTGACTTCTCTGTGGTTCTCTGTGTAGTTTTTCATTGATCAGATAATTGGAAGTTGCCAGGGTGAACGATAAGGACGATCAAGCAGGCGTTCTGCCATCGGGTTACCGATGATCTCTTCCTTCTCGGGATCCCATTGAATCTTCTGACCGGTTTGCATGGCTATCTCACCCAGCAGTGCGACCGATATGGCCCTGTAAGCGACTTCAATGGGTGCGATCGTTTTCTGGCCCGAGCGTACACAGTCGACGAAATTTTGCCAGTGGTTGTCGCTTTTGATCAGGTGAATTTCATTTTCCCCAATCACCTCTTCCAAAATTTTTGGATCGGATGCAAACAAGGTCTCTCCACGGTTAACGTGGATCCAGCCTTTGTCGCCATACCAGGTGGTGCCGGAACCTTTTTCCAGACGACCTTCATTGCAGACCCTCATCTCGATGCCGTTGGCGTATTTGCAATTGAAGTCGTATTCAACCGGCACGTTGTAAATTCCCTCTCTCGGGTAGACACCCTCACCAACAATCTCCACCGGTCCGGTGTGCTCCAATCCGGCGCCCCAGTTGGCAATGTCGATGTGGTGACCGGCCCAGTCGGTTAACTGACCGCCCGAATATTCGAGGATCCAGCGCCAGTTCCAGTGGCTTACTCCACGGTAGGCTACTTTGGGTGCAGGCCCGAGCCACATGTCCCAGTTCAGCTCTTTGGGAACATCCTGAACCGGCGGTGTTCCGATGCCCCTGTTGCCGTTGGGAAGACCCACTTCGATGTGGTGGATTTTTCCGATCCGGCCGTTGATGGCCAGTTCGGCGCCCCTGTGGAAATTGGGCCTCGACCTTTGCCAGCTTCCTGTTTGCCAGGTGATTTTGTTCTTTTGTACCGCCTTCACGATAGTTCGTCCGTCGCGGATGGTACGGCAGATGGGTTTCTCACCATACACATGCAATTTTTTCTCAACGGCAGCGGTGTAGATGATCCCATGCCAATGGTCGGGCAGCGCGATGGCGACCGCATCCAGTTTTTCCTTCTCCAAAAACTCGCGGAAGTCGCCGTAGGTGCGGCAATCGTTGTTGGCGTAGGCTGCGTCGGCCAGTTCTTTTGCCTTCTGCAAATTGTTGGTGTCTACATCGCAAAGAGCAACGAATTGTACTTCCTTGTTGAGTTTGAGGAAATCGCGCATGTTGCTTTTGCCTTGGGAGCCGGTACCAATGGCGCCCATGACGAGCCGATTGCTTGGGGACAGCCGGCCTCCCATCCCCAAAGCAGTGGAGGGGATGATCTGTGGAAGCACAAGGGCTCCCACAGATGCAACAGCCGAATTCTTCAAAAAAGATCTTCTGTTTGAGTTAGTCATAAATTTAGTTTGAAGGGTTTATATTGTTTGAAATGTTTGAGTTGTTTGAAATGTTTAAAATGTTGCAAGACCCTGAGCTTGGACTCCCATGAGCTGTCGAAGGGTCAAGGGAATAGAGTCTTTGTTGTTTGAAATGTTTATAATGTTTAAAATGTTTTTTTGAGTTAATCCATATCCCATTCTGCTCATTCTTTCATTCTGAAAATTCTGTTTCAGACAACATGTGAAAAGTTACACATTCGGTGGTGTACCCGGCACCGGTACCTCAAATTTCATATCCACCGGACCGAACACCATCTCTTTGGGCCCGAGCTGCATGTCTGATTTCATCATTTCCTCCCAGGTAACCAGCTGTCCGGTGTATGCTGCCGTGCGGCCCATGATGGCTGTCAGGGTGGAAAGGGCGGTCTGTTCGGCCTGGTTTACATATTCGCCTTTGCGTATGGCATAGACCAGGTGCATGTGCTCCTGCACGTAGGCGGGTATTTTAAGCTGGTTCATAGCGTTGCCGTTCGCGTCTTTCTCGTATTCGAACTGCCATTTTACGTTCCCATTGAGATCCCAGATGGTATTGACGCAATTGGTGTAACCTTCGGTGCCCATCACCAGTTCGCCGGTCCGGTTGGCGCAGCTGTCGATCTCGCGGCAGTAGCTGTGCGAGCTGACCCCGTTGCCGTAATCAAAATCGATGTTGAAAAAGTCGTACTGGTCGCCGGTGACGCGGCGGTGACGGCCTCCGTTGCCGATGGCACTGATGGGTGTCTTACCCATGAACCAGTTGATGACGTCGATGTTGTGGATGTGTGTATCGAGGATGTGGTCGCCACAGAGCCAGCAGAAATTGTTCCAGTTTCGTACCATGTAGGTCATGTCGTCCCAACCCTCTTCGCGGGTACGGAACCAGACATGGTCCTGGTTCCAGAATGCCTTGGCGGAAGTGAGCCGTCCGATGGCGCCAGCCTTGACCCGTTTGTAGGTTTCGATGTAGTCTTCCTGGTGGCGGCGCTGTGTACCCGTGACGACGCAGAGACCCAATGCTTCAGCCTTCTTCGCGGTAGCAATGAGGGAACGGATTCCGACAGGGTCGACGGCCACCGGTTTTTCCATGAAGACATGCTTCTTGTTGAGGATGGCCTCAAGGAAGTGGTCAGGCCGGAAGCGGGGCGGAGTGGCCAGCAGCACTACATCCAACTCTTCGAGGGCCATCATTTTTTTGTAGCCATCGAATCCGGTGAAGCAATTTTTCTCGGGGATCTCCAGGTTGAAGGATTTGAACCGGTCGCGGAAGGCGTCGATCTTGTCCTGAAAGACATCGCAAACGGCGATGATCTCCAGATCCGGACCCGCGCTGATGAAGTTGATGGCGGCGCCGGTGCCACGGTTGCCCGCACCGACTAATCCAGCCCGTAGTTTTCGTCCTTTCGGGGCTCCTTTCAAGATTGGGGGAAGCCCCAGGGAGGCATTGGAAGCATCTTTTTTGCAGGAGGCGAGCAGTGCATTGGCACCAACCACTGATATTCCGGCTAAGACACCCGCACCTAAAAATTTTCTTCTGTTGATATTTTTCTTGTTTTCCATGGTATAAAATCTTACTGACCAACTACCGTTGAGTCTGCTTCACATACAATTCTGAATCCTACATCGTTACTATCCGAATACCACCAAACGCTCTTCGGCATCTGCGGATCGGTCATCAGCCAGGCCTTGGTTTTGGTGAAATCCCTGGCGGCGCTGCGCACATCTTTGGCATCGCTTTTGAAGGAGCCGCCGCGGATCACATGCTCCTCACCGTTTTCGGGTCCTGTTGGATTGTTGAGCATTTCGCCGGAGACGGCTTTGTAGCTGTTGGGGGCATAGTAGTCGGAGCAGAACTCTGCCACGTTCCCCGGCATATTTTTCAAACCGAAAGGATTAGCCCTGACAGAACCGGGTTCTCTGGTTTTTGACTGGCTGTTCACTTTATAGATCACATAGGAGTTGATCACGGTAGTGTCGGGACCAAACAGTTTGTTCAGCATGCCGGTGGAGCTGAATTTTTTCGGACTTCCTGCAAAGAAATAGGGATCTTTGGAGCCGCCGCGGCAGGCATATTCCCATTCGGCTTCGGTTGGGAGACGGTATTTCTTTCCGGTCTTTTTGGAGAGCCACAGGCAATAGGTGCTGGCCGCTTTCCACGACATGGTGATGGCCGGCCGGGTTCCTTTTCCCCATCCCTGATCGGGGGCGCCCCAAGGCGGAGTTGGTCCGGTAATGGCATCAGTGACCGGCTGGTTCACGACTGCCTCTTTTCGTCCCTGGGAGGCTGTGGCCTTGAAGAATTCGAGGTATTCGTCCCAACTTACTTCGGCTTTTCCCATCAAGAATTTGGAGAGGTGTACTTTTCTTACCGGGCCTTCGTCGGGTTTGCGGAGTTCCTCTTTTTCGGGGCTTCCCATCTCAAAAGTTCCTTCCGGGATGGCTACCATCTCGAAGGTAAGTGTCGTTCCGGGTACTTTTTCGGCAAAATTTTCAAATTTCTTTACCTCTGCCGGGGCGGTGAAAAGCTCTTTGGCGACTGTTTCGGTTACCCCAAAGTTCGTATTGTGGGCATGAATGTTGCTCTTGTCGTAGTGACCGACGTTGAGGTGGCAGTTGATGCAATTAGATCTCTGACCGGCGGGGGCATTGACATATTGCAGGTGTGCGTTGCTGCCGTTAACCGAAAGTGTGGCCGGGAATAGATTCTGGTGGCACTTGATGCAGGACTCTTCGTAAACATACTTTTTAGCATTTTCCAGGGATTTTCTCGTTTCCCAGTCAAAAGAAGCACTGTCCTTGAAAAGTTTGCCATAAACATCCTTCATCCCGTGAAAGGCTTTCGCCGGAAGGTAACCATGGCCTTTGGGTGGCAGGTGGCAATCGACGCAGTGGGTGACGAAGCCCGATTTGTTGTTGTAGTGCTCTGAGAGTCTCCAGTTTTGGTCCTGCACCGGATGGATGTGGCACGAGACACAGTACTTATCGGTAGAGGTGTATTCTGAAACAGTGTTCAGTGCAAATAAAATGAGGGCACAAATTAAAATCCCAATTCCGGCAAATAGGAATTTTGATATGGGTGCTGTAAACGCGTTGCTCCACTTCATGCTGAAAAATCAATCAATTGTATATTTTTTGTGTTTTAATGAGGAATGCAAAGGAGGAAAGAAACTGCGAAGTTGCCCGGCAGCTCATTCATTTTATTATCAAACAGTCTGGTACGTTCTTTCAGGGTACCCCATTAAAGCGTTACTGTTTATTAGTCGTAGTAGTATGCTGAATCCCTCAATAAAAGACCTAAAAATAGCGTTTAAATTAATTAGTCCGTAATGAATGGATTATAATTTTTATTTTATGCTTTCTATGTAGTGTTAAACTACAAAAACGAGGCCACGAAGGCACCAAAAGTTGTTTGAGAATTGGCTTTTTCTCCTGTTCTCAAACTTTTATAAGGTAATATCCCGAAACAATGCTGTTGCAGCTTCTTTGGTATTGTGTGAAGTAACTGCCATTCCAAGGTAGATTTTATTAGGCAGATCAAGGGAGTAAGAGGTGTAAACTATCCATGTTTTTCCATCTGAGCTGTAAAGCCCGGTGAAATCATTGCCAACCCGTTTCAGGCGGATCCAGGTATTTGGATAGTTCACGGGGAACTTGGGTATTCCTATGGCTGTTGCCGGATAGATAGCTTTCATTGCACCGGCTTTAGTTTGCCGGTACTGGAATTCATATCCGCCATTATTTTTGTTGCGGGGTTTGTTGTCGGGAAAAACCTGAAAAAAGATGTGACGACTGTTGTCAGTGAGCTCCTCACGGACCATTAATCCGGCTTTGGTGTACAAGTGAGGTGATGTAAGGCTTTCGATGCGGGCTGCCAGATCAAAATCGCCCTTTTTTTCAAGGTATGAGAAGTGAAATTCGTCTTTGACACCCCACACATCAGCCCCTCCGGCAATAATTTGGAGAGCATTGTCATGAATTGTTGAAGAACCTGCAATTGCTGGATTTCCGATGTCGGTTTGTTTGAATTTTTTCATCGAAATGGTATTCTCTTTTGCCGAAAGCAAAAAGAAGGGAAGGATCAGGATACAGGTAGCGAAGAGTAATTTTTTAAGCATGGTTTTTTGTATTTTGTTTTTTAGGTGGCACAAAACTATATAATTTTTCCGGTATCTTTAGGTTCCAAACATGATAAAAGACATGAATTTCCATACCACCTAAAGATTGCCTTTGCGTCAGATTTCCACCTGAAACAGCAAACCGATATCCAATTTGTGGAACGATTTGTCACAAATATTTCCGCAATCCAACCAGATTTGATGATTTTTGGAGGTGATATTGTGGAGGGCAGGGGTGAAAGCGATAAGATGGACAGAATTGCACAAATGTTCAGTGAGATTCATGCCAAATATGGCGTTTATGCGGTGCTTGGGAACCATGAATCATATGGTGTACAGGTAAAAGGACATTTTTTCGACAAAGCGGGTATGCAGTCATTGTGTGATTCTGTAGCTGTGATTGGCCACTCGTTTAACCTGGCTGGAAGATATGACGACCGCTACAATGAGAGAAAGACAACGGTTGATTTGTTAAAATCCATCAATGGCTCCCTGCCGGTGATTCTGATTGATCACCGACCTACCGAAATCGAAGAGAATAGCAAGACGGTTGCCGATGTCCAGTTTTCGGGTCATACACACAACGGTCAATTGTTTCCGTTGAACCTGATTCTTGCAAGTATTTATCGGATAAGCTGGGGGTATGAGAAAATCGGCCATACCCATTTTTTCGTCAGCAGCGGGATCATGCTGTGGGGGCCTCCGATACGCACTATCGGAAAGTCGGAGATCATGGTGGTGGAGGTGGATTTTAGGTGATAGGTGTTTTGGGATTTTGGTGGGGTTACTGGTCCTGGCAGGAGCCGGATTCTATATCAGCTACAAAGTGGCCACCAAAAGCATGGCGCCTGCCGAGACCATGGCGGTGAACGATTCGGTCTACAGCATCAAAGACAGCTTTGTCAATGCCTATGTTTTTAAGGGGAAGAGCAGCTACCTCATGGTGGATGCCGGTTTCAGTAAGAATACTGTTCGTGCAGAAATGAAGAAACTGGGTATACCCCCGGGTCAGTCTGTTTTGTGATTGGCAGGGATTACCTGGTTACAGGTGACAATCTAATTGTGACCGATGGGAAAGCGGGGCCCTTTTTGGATAAGTTCAACATGAACACGGCACAGCAAATAGAATCGCTCAAGGTTCTGCCCGAACTTAAGACATTTAAATTTATTCTAACGGCGCACTATGGGATTACGAGAAATTAACTTCCCATAAAATTCGTATTTGCCGTATAAATATTGTATATTTGTACGGCAAAGAAATAATATTATGGACTCAAAATTAACAGTCAGGTTAGACAGTGATGTGATAGAACGGGCAAAATCGTATGCCCGAAGGCACAATGTAAGTGTTTCACGCATGATTGAATCTTATTTAGATTCGATAACTCACACAAAATCAAAGGATATTGAGATTACGCCTTTGGTTAAAAGTTTAAGCGGGGTAATTGAAATCAATGCTGATTATGATTTGAAAAAGGATTACGGTGATTATTTATCTGAGAAGCATAAATGAAGCAGCTATTGATAGATACGAATATCATCATTGATTTGCTTGCCAGGCGAGAGCCATTTTACGAGGATGCCGCGAAGCTTTTTTCACTTGCCGATAAAAATATGGTAAGGCTTAGTGTGTCATCTTTGTCTTTTGCCAATACAAATTACCTGCTGCAAAAAACATATTCATCCGTGGTCGCAAAAGAGATTTTGAGAAAATTCAAGATACTTACTATCGTTTTGTCCCTTGATGATAAAATTGTTGATTTATCCTTGAATGACAGTGGATTTGGCGATTTTGAAGATGCCATTCAGTATTACTCAGCTATTGAGAATAGCCAGGATATCATCATCACCAGAAATTTGAGGGATTTTAAATCTTCAAAAATTCCAGTCCTGACGGCAGGTGAATTTATAAAATCATTCTTTTAAAACAGAGGGTTGCCGATATCAAAAAGGCCTGAGCCATGCGCAATTGGGCATGATTCAGGCCTTTGAGTTTTCTTTTAAACAAAATATTCTTTAGACTACAATTCACGGATTTTTACGTTGCGGAACCAGCACGCGTAACCGTGATCCTGAAGGCCGATGAAGCCCTCTTTGGCGATTCCTTCAGTAAAACCGGGAAAAGATTTGAACTTGCTTTTGGCCACCATGGCATCCCACTCCGGAGTCCATAAGGTATATTTCACAACCTCAACGCCATTCATTACGTGAGTAGCGATGCCGTCTTTCACTTTGATTACGATTGTATTCCACTCACCGGCAGGATGAACGGTTTTGGGATCGCAAGGCAGCATGTCGTAAAGTGAGCCTGCCAGGTGGTTGTCAATTTTATTGTCACCGGCATCTTTGTTGTCAAGGACTTGTACTTCGGGTGCAGCATAATAGATTGGTTTCCCGGGTACTTCCCTTACGTAATAGAAAATCCCTGAATTGGTTGCTTTGCCCGCTTTCCAGTCGATAGAGAGTTCGAAATTTTTGAATTTTTTGGTGGCAAAAACAACGTCACCGTTAGAACCTTGTCCCGGTTTTTTGTCAGCAGCGGTAAAAATTTTCATTGAATTGTCTTCGACTACCCAGTTGGCAGGCATGGCTGTACCATTACACTGTCTCCAGCCATCAAAATTTTTGCCGTTGAACAGGAGAGTCCAGCCTGCTTTTTTCTCTTTTTTCGTCAGTTTATTGACCTCTTGTGAAAAGGCGGAAGCGGAAAAGATCATCGCTGCAAGCAGGGTGATGGATAACAAAATGTTTTTCTTCATGTTTTGAATGTTATGCCCCAAAAGGCGATTATTGGTTAAAAATTTATTGCATTCGGATTCGTGAATGAGTTATCAAATTTAATGATCATTTTGATTTTTTGATTCTTTCCAGCATGATTTTTAGTTTTTCAACAATTTTAGGATTTTGGGCAGCAACATTTACCTTCTCCCCCATCTTCAATGTCAGGATGCCACCCTTCACCAGATCCTTGTGTTTGAGCGATAGTTCGTCGATTATTCCCCATTGGAATCGGCAGAGAGGAGTACCTGTTTTTGTCGCTGTTGCCGATGGTTTTTATCGTCAATAGCTCATCATGATGGTCATACCGCCACCTCCACTGTTGCCAAACCTCGGGTTCACTACGTTGTTGTAGATTGAACCAAAAGTATAGGTAAAGCCAAAGCTGGTAAAATATTGAAATTGGGTAGCCAGCTCTTTCCTGCGAAGAAGTACCTCTTCGGTGGTTGCTCCACCTTTAACCAGGCCGAGCTGATCGTGAATAAGGGATGCCCCTCCTCCAAAATTGACAGAAAGCCCTTTTGAAATTCTAAGATCAATCCATCCGTTGAGCGAAAGGTTATTCTTGGACCAGTCGTGCATGTAATTGCTGTAATTCATGCTCAGGTTGATGGAACCCCACTTTTGTACAACCGCATAGGCCGCATTGAATGAATGCATCAGATGACCCTCTTTGGTCATATTGTAGATGGTTGTATCAGTGTAATTTGTGTATTTGTATCCTAGCGAATAGAGCAATCTAAGTTGTTTTCGTGTCGACTGGGAGTAGGGGAACAAGTCATATTCTATTCCAGGCAGAAATGATCCTGAGAAATTGGTATTGCTGTAACTGGAAGATCCCAGGTAGATTGAACCCCCATACGACCAATGATCAGAAATGCTTCTTACCACGAGGGAATTTAGAGATTTGGAATTGTTGTTGCTGGTGATGGTCTCATCGCTGACTACAAATTTTTGTATCCTGTAATTGTATCTTCCGGAGAGGTTGATTTTCCAGTCGGCAGTTACACGTGATGCAGAGATATTTCCATTCAGATTTGTGGATTTGTAGGTCTGCTGACCATCTAACCATCCGTTAAAAGAGGCACGGTACACCCAGCTGTTCCATTTATCGGAGGAGACACTTTCAGACAACGGCTCGCTAAAACTGATCTTCATGTATTTCGAAAGAGGAGTTTTGGCCACATAGCGCATCAATCCCATTTTTAACGTTCTCACCTCCCTGACCCTTATTTCATCCTCCTTTTCATCCGGGGAAGTAACGAAAGAAATGGTATCCCTCATTCCGGCATTCTCCAGTTGCCCAACGAGAAAATAGGTGCGCTTACTGCCTCCCGAGCCGGTATTCTGGTAAGTTGAAATGATGTACACGCCGGCATCTTTTATGTCTCTCACATAGTTGACATAGGGGATTTCTTTCCGGACGTAATCGCTGGCCTCCATAAATACATTAAGGGCATCCTTTCTCAATGTGTCAATTTTTGCAGGAGTTACCTGGGAGGATGCAGTAAAGAATAACAGAGTAAGCAGGATACAAGTAGTGATTTTTCGCATTTTCGGTTGGTATGTAGGATTTTTTAAGGAACGAATTTACATAATAATAGAACTTAAAAATCATTTACGATATTAAAGTCCTATTATCTCATTTGTGTCTAATTCAGTGAGCCATCCAGTTCAACTGCTTTTCCCGGTTTGAGCTGTACCTGTTTTGTTTTATCCAGGTATCGAATCGCATAAGATCCTCCGTGATCAGATTTGACAGTTACCCTGGTGAGTTTTCCATTTTTCCAATCCAGGTTGACCGTGCAGGCACCTCTGGCACGCAAGCCGTGAATGGAACCTTCTGACCATTCTGATGGGAGTGCAGGCAATAGCTGTAGCTCTCCGTTTTGTGATTGCAAAAGCATTTCAGCCATGGCGGCAGCACCACCAAAGTTGCCATCGATCTGAAAAGGGGGATGGGTGTCGAACAGGTTGGTTAATGTGCTTTTTCTGATCAGTTCACTCAGATTTTCATAGGCCTTTTCAGGTTCAAGCAGTCTCGCGTACAGGCTCACAATCCAGGCTTTGCTCCATCCGGTATGGCCTCCGCCATTGGCCAGACGACGTTCGAGTGTCTTTTTTGCGGCATTGAAGAGGAGGGTATCCCTGGGTGTAATCAGGTCCAGCGGGTACAAACCCAGCAGGTGGGACATGTGCCGGTGTCCGGGTTCCACCTCTGCATAGTCTTTGATCCACTCCTGGAGGGTTCCATTGGCTGCAATCTGAAGCGGTGGCAATAATTTTTGGGCATCCTTTACCTTTTTTGCCAGATCAGGGTCCTGGTTCAATTTTTGAGAGGCATGAATGAAATTATTGAACAACGCGTTGACAATGTGAATATCTACGGTTGGCATGTAGCACAATTGTGATTTCTCTTTGATCCCGGAATTTGGAACGAAAAATGAGTTTTCAGGGGAGTGGGAAGGGTTGGTAACCAGATATCCTTCCGGGGATTTTATCAGGTAATCGAGCACAAACTGTACGGATCCCTTCATCATCGGATAGGCCACATTTTTCAGGAAATTCAGGTCTTCCGTAAATTCATAGTGGTCATAAAGCGGGAAGGTCATCCATGGACCATCCAGCGGTGTGATTCCCCAAACACCGTCCATGATGCCGGTCACACCGAAAGGGTCGGTCAGGTGGTGCATCGTCCACCCACCGGCATTGTATATCTCTTTTGCGGTAACAGCGCCGGGAACTGTCAGTTTGCTCATAAAACCGGCCAACGGCCCGACAGTCTCCGAAAGGTTTCCGGTTTCAGCGGGCCAGTAATTCATCTGAAGATTGATGTTGGTGTGAAAGTCTGAATTCCAGGGAGCCTCATACAGATCGTTCCAGATTCCCTGTAAATTTGCCGGCAACCGTCCCGGCTTTCTGGAGGAGTTCATCAGCAGATAACGGCCATACTGATAATAGAGCGTAAGAAGGCCATTGTCGGCTTTCCCTTCTTTCATCCTGTTCAAACGTTCGTCTGTCGGCAGGTTACCGAACTCATCCGCACCCAATGAAAATTGTACCCTGTCAAAAATTGTCCTGTGGTCCCTGGTATGAATCTCCCTCAACTCCTTTTGATTGTATTTGGCTGCTTTTGAAAAGAGGTCATTACAAATAGCCATTGGATCTATAGAAGGATCCGTATTGAGGAGCTCAAGGTTGTAGTCAGTGGCTCCGGTTATGACCAGGACAATGTTTTTTACCAACTGAAGTTGAAACCCGGTAGAATGATCCGTTGCAAAGGGGTTGGTAGCGCCATCGGCAGAGAGAATTTTCATGGCAGCGGCATATCGTATGTGCTTTCCGGCAGGGCCTTTGACCGGTGATTCTGTATCGATTATTTGTCCGGCGTAATAGGCAACTCCCTTTTCGTTTTTGTAACTATTTGTATAAAATGGTGTTGAGGGCGTGATTTTAGTTTTTTTATATTTATTTTCATTCGTAAGATCAAATTCGCGCGACAGTAAAACCTCAGCGTTAAAGGCTTTTTCAGCATGAAGAGTTACTACCAGGATGTCCTGAGGTGCCGATGCGAAAACTTCCTGCGTAACCCTGTTCCCATCGATGGTATATTCAGCTTTTGCGATACCGGTGTGCAGGTCTAATGACCGTTTGTAGATAGTTGGTTCGCCGTTCCAATTGTAGTTAATGAACAGATTGCCGAGCGTCTGGTAGGAGCGGACCTGCGGAGGGGTTCCAACCATATATTTGTTGGCCAGATCCAGGGCATTTTTGTACTCCTGCCGGAAAATAGCTTGTTGAATTTCTCCCAAATGAGCCCTTGACCCCGGATTGTTGTTGTTCATTTTTGTTCCTGCCCAGACACTCTCCTCGTTAAGCTGGATGTTTTCGTGTTTGTAATCACCATAGATCATCGCGCCCAGTCGTCCATTTCCTACAGGCAGGGCTTCCGTCCATGCTTGAGCCGGTTTCTTGTACCAAAGCTCCATGTCGTTGGTTTGAGCGACAGCATTGAGTGAGAAAAGGGCAATTGCTACAAAGATGAGTGTTTTCATTTTGTCTTAATTATTGATTTACGTCACCACCGGCAGCTTTGTACAAGCCAAAATTTGAGATAGCCGGAGAATTGTTGGCATTCCAAATATTTATCCGGACCATTTTCCCGGCAATTGGTGTAATCTTCAAAAGCCTTTTGAATCCTATACTTGTTCCGCTTGCTATCGTTTGCCACCCTCCCGGCCGCATAACCTGAACGTCAAATGAGGCAATTCTCTGACCGAAACGGACCGGTTCCTGCAGGAGGATACGATCAAATTTTTTGGTACTGTCTAACGCGATTTCCAGTGAAGCTTGACGTTTGTTATCGGCGGCTGCCCAATAGCTATTTGAATCACCGTCTGTGATGTTCCCGGGAGCGAATTTTGCTGAACCGGAGAGAACAGAGGAAGCCGTAACTTTTGCATTCAATGCTAAGTTGTCCCTAAATGTATTATCCAGGATTTCCCTGAATCTCTTCATGGCCGCCACATCCTTATCGGCAAAAAGTCCATCCCGGTTTGGGGGGATGTTGAGCAGGAATACCGCATTCCGGCCAACGGATTTATAGTACAGATCGACCAGTTGCGCGGGGGTCCTGAAATTTTCATCTTCTTTGGCATGGTAGAACCATCCCGGCCGGATGGAAACGTCGCACTGGCCGATTACCCAGGAAGTTCCATAGAAATCTCCGGTATTCAGGTAGTCGGTGTCGGCATCGCCAACTGCTACTTTGGTTCTGTCCAGCATGCTCCAAAAAGTTTCACCGGCTATGCCACGTTCGTTTCCGATCCAGTGAATGTCGGGGCCGGCGTCAGAAAAAATCATGGCTTCCGGTTGAAGTTTGTAGACGATCTCCTGAATCTCTTTCCATGGATAATAAGACTTCTTGTCAATCTTCCGGGTCTCTTTGGCCCCGCCATAGAATCCATCGCCTCCATTGGCGCCGTCGAACCACATTTCTGAAATCTTGCCGTAATTGGTCAGTAACTCGTGCAGTTGATTTTTGTAATAGGTAATATAGGCTGGAGTCCCGTATCCGGCATGGTTCCTGTCCCACGGAGAGAGGTACAATCCAGCCTTCATTCCATATTTGGCACATGCATCGGTAAATTCCTTCACAATATCACCTTTCCCGTTTTTATACGGACTGTTTTTAATCGAATGTTCGGTATATGCACTGGGCCAGAGGCAAAACCCATCATGGTGTTTGGCGGTTAAAATCAACTCTTTGATTCCGGCATCTTTGGCTGCTTTGACCCATTGTTCGCAATCGAGTTTTTTCGGATCAAAAATGGCGGGAGACTCATCTCCGTAACCCCACTCTTTATCGGTGAAGGTATTCATGTTGAAATGAACGAATCCAACCATTTCCAACGATTGATAATTGAGCTGTTTTTGTGAGGGAACAACACTGTTTGGTTTGATATCAGGTTCATCAGTACCGGTAAAGGAGAGAAGGAGCAGGGCACAAATTCCAAAGAGAAGCTTCATATGTTTAGATTTTAGAAATAATAGGGAAATCGAATATTTTATAATTTACTGAATATCAATAGATTGCTTTGTCGTACCTCCTTACAATGACGAATCATAATCAAGGTGCGGTGAGAGTAGAAAAGGATGGCGGGCCAACCATTATCGTATTTATAGGGCATTTTCTTGCGCCATCCTTTTCTACTCTCACCATTGAAACAACTACATTCGTCATTGTAAGCGAACACGAGGCACGAAGTGTGAAGCAATCTGTTGAGAATCGAAGAACAGTCCTATATGACATTATTTCATTTTCAATTACTTATTGTATTTCAATGTCTATTTTTTTGAGCGATTGATCATCAGAACTGCCTCCGTAGAGCAATTCATATTTCCCCGGCAGAATTTCAAATTTTTGGGTTTGGTCGTTGAACGAATTGAAAGCAACAGCATCCAGTCCAAAGCTGACTTTCTTCGATTCTCCCGCTTTCAGCGATACTCTTTTAAAACTCTTCAAGGCTTTCAGCGGGCCGTTGGGATCGTTCGGATTGCGGAGATATACCTGTACAACTTCATCACCATCGCGTTTCCCGGAGTTTTGCAGATCAATGGAAAGCTTTACACTATCTGTTTTGCAGATCACAGATTTTGACAATCCGGCCGATTTATAGGCGAATGTGGTGTAGCTGAGACCATAGCCGAAAGGATACAACGGTTTTTCTGTCATGTAGCGGTAGGTACGTCCCTTCATGGAATAGTCTTCAAAAGCAGGAAGCTGGTCTGCACTTTTGTAAAACGTAACCGGAAGTCTGCCTGCCGGATTGTAATCGCCGAACAAAATATCCGCAACGGCGGTTCCGGCAGCTTCTCCTCCGTACCAGGCGTTAAGTATCGCATCCACATTTTTTTCTTCCCAGTTCAGGGCCAGCGCGCTTCCGGTACAAAGCACATAAACAACAGGTTTCCCGGTTGCTTTCAGCGCTTTTACCATCTCTTTCTGAACGGTGGGAATCTCGATATTCGTCCGGTCCCCGCCTTTGAACCCTTCGATGGCAACCCTCATCTCCTCACCTTCCAGTCTGGGCGAAATTCCTCCAACAAAAAGGATGACATCCGCATTTTTCAATTTTGAAACTGCCAGGTTCAAGCTGTCAGCGTAGACTTCACCTGTATGCCGGCATCCCTTTTCGTAGATGATGGTTGAATTGGGCAATTTGTTTTTAATTCCTTGCAGGATGGTAGTCGTCTTTGACGGAAATCCATTGTAGTTGGCCCATAACATGACGGAGTCGTTGGCATTCGGACCCACCACAGCGATCGTTTTGATTTTTTTACTCAATGGCAGCGTGTTGTTATTGTTTTTCAACAGGACCATGCTCTCCCTGGCCATCTGCAGGGCTTTGTCCCGGTGTGCCTGACAATCGACAACGCTGTATGGGATTTTTGACCATTTGACCATTTCATCAGGATCGAACATCCCCAGATCGAACCTGCCTTTGAACAATCTGCGCAGCGAAACATCGATCTGGCTCTCCTTGATCAAGCCTTTCTTTACTGCATCAATCAGGCTTTTGTAACTGCTGCCGCATTCCACATCGGTCCCATTCAGGACAGCATCAGCCGATGCAGTCGGTGCATCAGGGTGGGTTTCGTGACGTGGGGTTCTCTTGTCTTTTTGATAAAAATCATCGATGGCCCCGCAATCTGAAACCACAATTCCCTTGTAACCCCAGGAATTTCTGAGAATGTCGACAAGTAGTTTATCGCTTCCGCAGCAGGGTTTATCCTCAAAACGGTTGTAAGCACACATCACCTGCTGCACATTCCCCTCTTTTACCAGGGCTTCGAAAGCAGGAAGATAGGTTTGCCACAAGTCGCGGTTGCTGACACTGACATTAAAACTGTGGCGGCTCGGCTCCGGTCCGCTGTGTACCGCAAAATGCTTGGCACAAGCGAAGCTCTTGAAATATCTTGGATCATCACCCTGCAACCCTTTTACAGCGGCCACTCCCATTTTTGCTGTCAGATAGGGGTCCTCGCCGTAGGTCTCCATACCTCTTCCCCAGCGCGGATCGCGAAAGATATTGATATTGGGGGTCCAGAAAGTCAGGCCTTTGTACCTGTCGAACTGCTTCCCCTTCTGATAATTGTGGTATTTTGCACGGGCCTCATCACTGATAACGCTAAACGTTTCGAACATGGCCGTTTCGTCAAAAGTCGCCGCCAACGCGATGGCTTGAGGGAATACGGTAGCCAACCCGGTTCTTGCCACTCCGTGCAGGGCTTCATTCCACCAGTTGTAAACGGGAATGCCAAGTCGTTCAATGGCAGGGGTTTTGTCCATCATTTGCATTACCTTCCCCTCAAGGGTGAGCCTTCCCAACAAATCGTCGATCCGTTTTTCAGTCGATAATCCCGGATTCCTGAAGGGGAAATCCTGGTTTTGCGACCTTCCCGGCAGGGCAAGAAATGAGAGGGTAACAACAGTTGAAATCAGAATAGATTTTCTCATACCGTTAGAAATTTAATGTAGAAAAAATTAGCGCAGCAATGGTAATCCCGAAATAGTTTCCTGGCAGATCCTAATTAGCTGAATTCACCTGACATTCATTGAGTCGGGGGTAAAACCAAACAGCCCATCAAACGGGCTGTTTGGTTTTACAAAAAAGGTACTTACTTTATAAAATCAGGTTTAAAGGCAATCATCACCCAGGCCCAGTTGTTGGTAGCTTTGTTGTCGCCGCCAGACAATGCTTTCAGCGTTTCGGTACCAAACATCTGTGAGTAACCGCAACTTACCTGAATATTATCGGCCAGTTTGTAACCGGCAACCAAATCAATTTCAGTCCCTAGTGACTTTGCCATTAAAGTGCCTGGTGCGGCAGGATTTAGGACATCGTTTGCCGCAGAGAAAATATGGGGTGTAATGGTGGCATTGAATTTGTTCTTTTTGTAGGAAATATTACCATACAAATCGCTTAATCCAACGCTGTTCAGGTGATTCCCCACATAGAAATAATCCATAAATCCATTAAACTTGTGGTTGGTACCATAGAAGGGAGTAAATGAAGTATTGGTATAATTCACATTTGCTTTTTTCTCCTTTTGACTTGTTCCGGAGAGCAATTCCCAACCAAGGCCGGCACCCCAATCGTTGTTAATTTTTTTATTTATACCCAAAGTTACATAGTATGCAGACAGATTTCGCAGCGTAATGTCTTTACCTGTAGTAAAATAAGTTGCACCAAACAATGAGATTGCATTTTTATCGTAAACGAGACGTGTCCCATAAGTTTGGTTATAGGCGGTTTTATACACGGGAGTGGCATCGGTGGATTTATTCTGCAACCCATTATTCAGGAATAACAAGCTTACATTTAATGCATTAACCTTTTTGTTGTACCATACAAACTGCATGTTCTTATAGTTTCCACTGATGTTGTAGTCGGTACCCCTTAACCTTTCAGACTCCTGATTGAATGCTAGACCTACATGAAGCCTGAAGCCTTTCTCGTATTTGAACAAGGCCAAATCATGGCTTCTGGCCTGTTGTGCCCAGTCGACGTTACCGAAGATTCGTTCATCATCGTATTTTAACTCCTGCCGGCCAAGCTTCATCGAAAATTGTTTTGAAAACATATACTCGGCCCAACCCTGGTAAAGCATCACCTGGTTGGATGTGGTATTCTGCTGAGTTACATCCCCCCAAACCCGTACATCCTGAAAGCTGATACCAAGTTTCAGTTTATCGAGGCTGTAAGAAGCATTCAACCGAGTCCGCTGCGAAGTAAAGAATGCCGATTTATCGTCTGTTGTAAACATCGATTTGTAACCATGCCGCAACTCTGTACGCGGGCGGTATTCTGCAGAAAGTTGGAACTGCGCCATTGATTGATGGGCCGACAAAAAACTGATAAAACATATCGCAAGAAAACGGAATTGTAAATATTTGACTGACATGGGATTAATGTATTTATTGTACACGATTGACGAAAATTTATTCATCCTGCCTTTCAAATAATAGGCCTCGAAAGTTACGGAGAATTTACCTGAAATTAATGATGTTATTAACTCGGTTTTTCACAATCTTTTCTATTGTAGAAATACCAGTTTATTGATGTGGCAATGATAATAAATACAAGTAAACCAACGAAAAAGGCTTTCGCATTTCCGCTTGCCGAGATCACCGCACCAATAATTGTTGCAAAAACAAACGGACCATAAGCCGCGATGGCTGCCGTCCAGCCAATCACACCGGCTGCCTGTCGGGGATTGTGCCCGAAAATAATCGGGAACTGCCTGAAAGTAGCGGCATTGCCCATGCCGGTAAAAAAGAATAAGGCTAAAATAACGGTTACAAACATGGGGAACTGTGCCATGGAAGTTGGGGCAACCAGTCCCATGGTGACCAGCATGGTTGCTCCAATAGCCAGCCCGATACCAGTGATCGTCGTTAAGATTGCACCGCCGGTTTTGTCGGCCACAAACCCGAACAATACCCTACTTGCCGAACCAATCAGTGGGCCATAAAAAGCATAAACCAAAGGATCAGGGGCCCCTTCAAAACTGCCATATAGTGTTTTTATCATCAATGGGAAAGCAGCCGACAGACCTGCAAATGTACCGAAAGTCATCATGTAGGTAATGGTGCAAAACCAGGTGTGTTTATTCTTGAAAATATCAAGTTGTTCCTTGAAAGAGGCTTTTACAGGAATTCTCTTCAAGGTAAACCAGGCCACAAAAGCGATGATGATCAGAATCGGAACGTACCAAAAAGCCGAACTTTGAAGATAAATATCGGAGGTACCCAAAATTTCTTTGGTTTTTGGATTGACTTTGGTAAAAACCTGAGACGCACCAAACAGGGAAACACCGATCATTATTGGCGTCAAAAACTGCGCAACACTAACGCCAAAATTTCCAATTCCGGCCTGAATGCCCAAAGCTGTACCTTGTAAGCGTTTCGGGAAAAAGACACTGGTACTGGGCATGAACGATGAAAAATCACCACCGCCAAAACCCGCGGTAAGTGCGAGAACCATAAATACCCAGTACGGAGTGGTTGGGTCCATGATGGCCAGTCCGATTCCGATGACGGGGATTAATTTTATGATGGTCGAGTAAGTTACGATATTCCTGGTACCGTAAATTGGCAATAAAAAGGTGTGGATTATTCGCAGTGTTCCTCCCGCCAGTCCGGGCATAGCGGCCAGCCAAAACAACTGGTTGGTCGTAAATTTGAAGCCTATCCCAGGCAATTTAACTACGATAACACTCATCATAAACCAGGTGGCAAATGAGAATATTAAAGCCAATGTTGTAACAGTAAGCGTTTTCCACGCGATTTTTTTTCCGGTCGATTCCCAGAAAATCGGATCTTCCACGTTCCAGTTTTCGATAAGTGCTGCCATAATCAGGTGTTTTAGTTTATTTGTTTGTAAATGAATATCCTTATTGTGTATCAATCGTCAGTTTTGGGGCAGGGTTGTCCTTCTTGTTCAGCTTCTGAACTACCTTGTACATCCAAACAAGGCAGATGGCCGAAAGGAAGAACATGAACATCCAGCAACTGGTCCATAAACCGGTGCCTTCGAGCAGATAACCAAAAATGATCGGGCAGACGAACCCACCCAGACCGCCAATTACGCCTACCATTCCACCGACAACTCCTACTTCATTTGGAAAATAATCTGGAATTAGCCGGTAAACCGCGGCTTTCCCAATTCCCCATATGCTACCGATCAGGAAAACCAGGAAGACAAATATCCAGACATTTGCCTGAAAGAAAATCACTGAATTTCCTTTCACGATGAGTTGATTTTTTTTGACTTTATCCCCGACTTTCACCAATGGCTCCTGCCAAACCTCTTTGGATGGGAAAATAAGCATGTCGGATTCCTTCTGATCCATCTTTCCGGTTTTCTGCCCGAATTTATAATCAATGTTCCCAACCTTTACGGTCGACTCTGTTACTTCTGTAACTGTTCCGGAAACCCGAGCGTTGATGCCCCTTCCGGGTGAACGGATTTCCATTTTTGGGACTATCAACATGAAGCAAATGATCATGGAGGAACCTAAAACCCAAAACATGATTTTCCGGCCACCAAA
Organism: uncultured Tangfeifania sp.; assembly: GCA_964358545.1. Lineage (GTDB taxonomy): Bacteria > Bacteroidota > Bacteroidia > Bacteroidales > Prolixibacteraceae > CAINVV01. The sequence continues at coordinate 40,724 of CAYHQN010000010.1, forward strand.
CTTATCCGACATCCATCCGCCAACGGCCCTGATTAAACCTGAAGGTAAACTGAATGCAGTGGCAAAAAATCCGGCTGTCACCAGTGGCAGATAATATACGTTGGTGAAATACGGGACAAGCCACTGCGAGAACGAGACAAAGCATCCAAAAACGAGGAAGTAATACAATCCAAACCGCCATACCCGTATGCTTTTTAAAGGCTGTAACATTTGCCGGATTGTCCTTCCGCTTGATATCGGTTTTTTGTTTTTTGTAAATAAAAGAAATACCACTCCCATAATCACGAGTACTGCGGCATATAGGATTGGAAGTGTTCTCCAGCCTTCAATGTTGGTTCCGTTGTCAGTAAGTTTATTTAAAATGGAAGGGGCCAGCATGGTTGTAAGGGCTGCTCCGGCATTTCCGGCGCCGAATATACCAAGCGCTGTTCCCTGCCAGTTTTTGGGATACCAAACCGAGGTAAATGCAATTCCAACAGCAAAACCAACACCGGTCAGGCCAAAACCAAAGCTGCACAAAGCAAAGCTGAAGAAACTATTGGCCTGAGAAAGCAAAAACATGGGTATGGCGCATAAAAGAAGCAAAATGCCAAAAACCGGACGTCCACCAAACTTATCGGTCAACATCCCGGCCGGGAGCCTGAAGATGGATCCGGTAAGCACGGGAATTCCCAAAAGCCAGCCGATTTCCACCGGGCCCCAGTCAAAAACCTGGTTCCCGGCTAAAAAAGTAACCAAAACACCGTTCAGCATCCAACATGCAAAACATACCGTAAATGCGATTGTGTTTAGCGCGAGTATCCGATGCGCCCTTCCTGTTACAACTGCTTCCATAGACTTAATTATTGATAGGTTTAACTCCCTCTCTGGTGTTTTTTGATGCACGCATAGCCTTTTGGTCCCTGTTCCAGATTACCAGCTGGTAATTTCGCCACAGGTAATACACCGGCCATACCAGAAAATGCATCAACCGGGTAAATGGAATTAATCCGATAAAGACAAATGCCGAAATCGTATGGATTTTAATTAACAAAGGCATGGTAGAAATGACAGAGATATCGGGCGATAAAATAACCAATGAGCGTAAATACGGTACCAAAGATGAAGCAAACCAGATTGATCCCCAGCGATTGAAATAGGCCACCAGGATACCGGTCAGTACCTGAGCGAAAATAATAATGTAAACCACTAAATCCATCGGGGAAGTGACTGAATGCAGGCGTTTGACCTGTATCCTCCGCATGATAAGCAAAATAATGCCTGTAAGTGTGACCAGCCCGAATGCAAAAGCCATGACCTCAATAACCATTAAACCAGTAGGTGAAGCAGTTATGGATATGATGCTTTGGGGTATCAGAAACCCAATAATATGGGCTAAAAGCAGCACCACAATTCCGGAATGAAAAAGGCGGCTTCCCCAGAACAATTTATTCGATTCGAGAAATTGCGACGAATGGCTTGTTACCGTATAACCTGAATATTTTATCCGTAGAATACTTCCAATCAGGAAAATGAGTATGGCAGCATAAGGAAGTCCGATTAACAAAAATAGATTAATCATAACTTGGGTTTTAATGTTTTTTGTTTTTGAGTTTGGTGAAATCCATCCCGCACGAATAGGCCCCGGCACATTCTATTTCCTTTTGGTTGATCTGGTACGGTTCGAATGCAGAGTCCTTAAAATCAATTTCCAGTACCTCAATGAGTATTTTCAGCAAGTACCTGTAATTGTTTTCTTCTTTCCTGAAATTCTCAAGCATGTGCTTCAGTGCCGGAAGCAGCATGGTAACCACCAGCTCTTCCCTGAACAAATGATCTTCAATTTTAGGAAGCAAAGTCAGGAAGTTGGGCAAATGGTCAGGGAATTCTGTTCCGCAGTCGTTATTTGCTTTGAGCTGTTCACTTTTCATATTTAACAGAAACTGGCCCCGTTTGGATTCTTCGCCAAACAGCACATATCCAATATCGAGGTAGCAGGTCGCATTGACATCAAATGTCCGGATGTAATATTCCTGAAGTTCAGAAACCGGATTGGAAGTGAAATGTCCTGCTACAGGCAGAAAATCATCAACCAATACTTCACCGTATGCCTGAAGTTCCGAATGTAAATTTTCGACTACAGGCCGGTAATCGACTCCAGGGTAATTGAATAAATGCGCTATTTGAGTGTATATTTGCATACTTAAAATACCCTTCTGGTTCCTTTTTTCTCACCGAAGCCGGTAGTTCCTTTCCGGTCATCGGTACTTTCGATCATTTCGATGGCTTCTTCGCGGTGGGCCGGCGGTATGACAAACCGTTCGTCGTATTTCGCCAAAGATGTCAGCCGGTAAATCGCATCGGCAACATCAGCCGTTAAGCCGGTAGTGTTAAAAGCGTCATCAATAAGTGAATCATCAATATCATTCACCGTTACTTTGCGGCGATGGTAGCGAACGGTCATGAGCCGTTTAAGCACTTCCCTTATTTTATCCTGATTTCCGGCCGAAAACAGGTTGGCCAGGTACTGGATCGGCAACCTCGAATCTTCAATTTTCCCCCATAAATTCTCGGTGGTCGATTCGTATAAACCGTTCGTCATTTTACCCATAACCGGCAGCATGGGCGGCACATAAAACAAACTCGGCATGGTGCGGAATTCGGCATGCAACGGAAGTGCAATCTTCCATTCTTTCACGAATTTATAAACAGGCGATTTTTGGGCTGCTTCGATGGTCGAATCTGCAATTCCGTTCTTTTTGGCCTCCCGGATTACCTTTTCGCTGAAAGGATTTAGATAGATATCCATCTGCCGGTCAATGATCTGGTCTTCAGGACAGGAAGCAAATTCTTTAATCTTATCGGCATCGTACAGGAGTACTCCAAGGTAGCGGATACGACCCACGCACGAATGCATGCAGGCCGGAGCCTGGCCGGTTTCAAGTCGCGGATAGCAGAGCAAACATTTTTCAGACTTGCCACTGGTCCAGTTGTAGTATGATTTTTTATACGGACATGCTGTAACGCACAATCTCCAGGCGCGGCATTTTTCCTGATTGATCAGCACCACGCCATCTTCCCCACGTTTGTAAACTGCGCCGCTCGGGCAAGCAGCCACGCAGGAAGGGTTCAGGCAATGGTTGCACATGCGGGGCAAATAATGCATCGTCATGCGCTCAAGCTGAAACATCGATTCCTGATCTTCGGCTGTCACGTTGTGAAAATTAATGTCCTTCCGGCCATAGTCGGGGGTTCCGCTTAAATCATCGTCCCAGTTTGGTCCGCCCTTTACGTCAATGGGATCACCGGTAACCAGCGAAATCGTCCGGGCTGTAGGTTGATCGGGGCCAGCCGGAACTTCAAACAGATGATCGTAGTCGTAAGTCCAGGGCTCGTAATAATCGTCCATCACCGGCATATCCGGGTTGTGGTATAGCTTGGTCAGTCCGGTGGGTTTTCCTGCCACGCGAAGTTCAAGCTTTTCGCCGTTTTTCACCCAGCCACCTTTGTATATTTTCTGATCTTCCCATTTGGTCGGATAACCGGTACCAGGTTTTGTCTCCACGTTGTTCCACCACATGTACTCAGCCCCTTTCCGGTCGGTCCAGATGTTTTTACAGGCAATTGAACAGGTATGGCAGCCGATGCATTTATCGAGGTGAAATACCATTGCTATTTGCGATCTGATATCCATAGTTTCTCTTTTTCTAAATTAAAACTCCAGTTTCTTTAACTTCTGAACGATCACAAAAGTGTCGCGGTTGACACCAACGGGCCCCCAATAGTTGAAGTGGTAGGTGAACTGTCCATATCCGCCGGCCATCAGGTTGGGTTTTAGCCTCACCCGGGTTAAACTGTTGTGTCCTCCTGAACGTTTTCCACCTCGGACTTCCGACTTGGGGGTGGTGTAGGTCCGTTCGGTGGCATGATATATCAGGCAGATTCCTTTGGGGATACGGGCGCTCACAATGGCACGGGTGCTGTAAACACCATAATCGTTGAATACTTCGACCCAGTCGTTATCCAGAATGCCCAACTCTTCGGCATCCTCTTCGCTCATCCAGCATGGGCCAATTCCTCTCGAAAGGGTGTGCATGCGGATATTATCGGTGTAAGTGGAGTGAATTCCCCACTTCCCATGGGGTGTGAGCACGTTTAGCACCATCGATTTCCCGGTAGGTTCCGAATTTTTCAGATCGCCCAGGATGCCCGGTTTTGGTGATGGTTTATAGGTTGGAAGATGCTCGCCAAACTTGATGTACATTTCGTGGTCGAGGTAGAAATGCTGGCGCCCGGTGAGGGTACGCCACGGAACCGATTTTTCGAGGTTGTACGTGAATCCTGCATAGGCTTTTCCTTCGCCCATGGTGCCCGACCAGATTGGGGAATTAATATAGCGTCGTGGTTGAGATTTCAGATCATCAAAACTCAGTTTGACATTTTTATTTCCTTCCGACAAATCGGTTAGTTTTAAGCCCGTGCGCTTTTCGGCATTCTTGTATGCGCGATTGGCGAGCACTCCGTTGGTGAGCGACGAAAGGTGCAGGATGGCATTGATGGCTTCCTCATCGTCTTTCAGCGACGGGTACATTTTGCCGTTTACCTCCTGAAGATGATCCTTGTCGTTGAACATCATGTCGTAATAATCGGAGCAGTCGAAGCTGTTTCCATGAGCGCCAATTCCGTTACGGACATTGGGCCCGAGTGCTATAAATTTGTTGTAAATCTGCGTGTAGTCGCGTTCAAGAACAACGATGTTGTGCATGGTTTTTCCGGGAATGGCCTCACATTCGCCCAAACTCCAGTCTTTTACCGAAGACTGACTGATTTCGCCTATCGAATCGTGCGCGATGGGTAAATTGACTATGTCTTTTACCGGAAGCGGAATATGGACTCTCGCGAATTCAGAAGTAACCTGGGCAATGTTTTTGAAAATATCCCAGTCTGATTTGGCTTCCCACGAAGGTTTTACTGCAGCCGACAGCGGATGAATGAACGAGTGCATGTCGGTGCTGTTCAAATCGTTCTTCTCGTACCACGATGCAGTTGGAAGCACGATGTCGGAATACAAAGCCGAGGTATCCATGCGGAAGTTGATGTCCACCACCAAATCGAGCTTTCCCTGTGGCGCTTCGTCGTGCCATTTGATGTCACGAACAAGGTCTTTTGCCACATCTTCGGCCACCGAATTGTGATGTGTTCCCAGGTAATGTTTCAGGAAAAACTCATGTCCTTTTGCGCTCGACATCAGCGCATTTCCGCGCCAGATATACCAAACCCTTGGGAAATTGACTTCGGCATCTGGATCGCATACCGAGTAATTGAGTTTTTTCGACTTCAGCTGCTCCACCACATAGCTGACAATCTCCTTATCGTCTTTCGCACCTGCAGCTACCGCGTCTTTGGCGACTTCCAGGTTGTTTTTATCGTACTGTGGATAGAATGGCATCCAACCGTTTTTGACCGCCTTCACAATCATGTCGGCAGTATGTTTTTCGGTCAGCTCGTTTTTCGGAACCGTGTTGTAATCCGAATGGTTTCCGTCGTACCGCCACTGGTCTGAGTTGAGGTAATGCCAGATGGGTGTTTGCTGCAGGCGGGCAACTCCCTGCCAATCTTTTCCCGACATGATGGTAGCCCATGAATCGACCGGCGCCAGTTTTTCCTGACCAACATAGTGATTCATTCCACCGCCGTTTTTGCCGATACAACCGGTTAAGGCAAGCGCCATTTGTCCGGCGCGGTAGATCAGGTTGCAATGGTACCAGTGGTTGATGCCTGCACCGATGATAATCATGCACTTTCCTTTGGTAGCCTCGGCTGTACGAATCCATTCGGCTGCAAACTGAAGCAGCGTATCGCTTCCGATGCCGGTAAACATTTCCTGCCAGGCAGGTGTATAGGCCGCATATTTGTCTTCGTAGTTCGCAGGATAATCCCCGTCTAATCCCCGGCCAACACCATATTGGGCCATTATTAAATCGTAGGCGGTCGTAACCGGAACCTGGCCGTCAACGGTTTCGATGTATTTCACCGGAACGCCTCTCCAGCGTTTTTTGTCCATTCCGTATTCGGTAAATTCAACCTGAAATACATCGTCTCTTTTATCCAGTAAAGTTAAAAGCGGGTAATAACTGGTATTGTCTTCGCCATCGATGGGAAGGGTGCTCCAATTCCCATCCTTGCTGTCCCAGCGGTGTCCCACACTTCCGCGCGGACAAACCAACCGGCCGGTTTCCTGATCGATGTTCAGGAATTTCCAGTCGCCATGTTCGGCTGTTTTGAATTTTTCGACACGGTTGGCCCGCAAAAGTTTCCCGGGAGTATATCCATCAGTAGTTTTTTCAAGCTCCACCAGGAACGGGCTGTCGGTATATTTGGCCACATAGTCCAGAAAATACGGGATTTGCTTTTCGTGATGCGCCTCTTTTAATATGATGTGGGTAACTGCCATCCAGAATGCCCCGTCTTGTCCGGCATGCACCGGAACCCAGGTATCGGCATATTTGGCCACCATGTTAAAGTCGGGAGAAAAAACCACGGTTTTGGTTCCGTTGTGGCGCGATTCGGCAAAGAAATGCACATCGGGAGTTCTGGTCATGGCCAGATTGGCGCCCATAACGGCAACGAATTTGGCGTTGAACCAGTCGGCGCTTTCGGCCACATCGGTTTGTTCGCCCCACATTTCAGGAAAAGACGGAGGTAAATCGCAATACCAATCGTAAAAACTCAGGTTTAATCCACCCATCAGCTGCAAAAAGCGCGATCCGCTGGCATAGCTCAGCATCGACATGGCCGGTATTGGCGAGAATCCGGCTAAACGGTCGGGGCCATATTTCTGAACAGTATAGATGTTGGCTGCTGCAATAAGTTCCAGCGCTTCGGCCCAGGTTACCCTGCGCAAACCGCCTTTTCCTCTTGCTTTTTGGTATTTACGGCGTTTTTCAGGATTTTCCTGAATGTTTTTCCAGGCTGCAACCGGGTCGCCAATCCGGTATTTTTCAGCCTGAAATAAATCAAGCAGGGCGCCACGCATGAGCGGATATTTCACCCGGATCGGGCTGTAAAGGTACCATGATGCAGAAATCCCACGCTGACAGCCTCGTGGTTCATAAGGTGGCAACTCCTTATCAAAAATCGGATAGTCGATGGCCTGGGTTTCCCAAACGACGATCCCATCTTTCACATGAATATTCCAGCTGCAGCCACCGGTGCAGTTTACGCCATGCGAACTGCGGACTACCTTATCGTACTGCCAGCGACTGCGGTAAAAATCTTCCCATTTCCGGGTCTGCGGCGATATTAAATCTTTAATCCAACTCATATTGTATTGAATATGTTGTGTTTACTTTGAATATCTTACTTGTCTTTTGATAATGTCGTGGTTTACACTGAGGCGTTTCCGCCTGAACCAAAGCATTGCAATGGTCAGTGTAATGAATAAACCGATCAATAAGGCAAAGTTCAAAAACCAGGTTTTTTCCACCAAAGGTTGAACAGGGTTCTGAGCATCGGTACTTTTCAGGAATAACTGGAGGTATGCATTTTCTTCGTCAGTAACAGGGTTGTTTTTATAAGTTTGAGCCATTGATGGGAATGGGGGCGAACCAATTAACCCTTTTATTCCGGCAAACCCACCCAAAAGCGAATATGCTTTGGTCAGGTCTTTGGCTAAAATCCCTCCCGTTCCAACGTTGTTGTATGTTGCATTGTGGCAGGCTACACAGGCAGCTCCACCATTTTCAAGACGCCTTTTTCCTGAGAACAACTCATAGCCTGCAAGTATGTCCTGGTGAGAATTTGCAATAAGCAGTGAGTCAATCCGGTGCTGCATGGCGGCCAGTTTGGGATCAACAGCTGCAGATCCGCCTTTTCCGCCATCAATGTGAGCCAGAATTAAATTAATCTGGTCAGTTGTCAGGGCATTGTCGGGCATCGGAACGTTGTTAAATTCTTTAAATATCCCCTTTGCATCGGCATCTCCCGATTTGAGTACCGCTGCCGGCGATTGAATAAAACGGACCAGCCAGTCATTGGTCCTGCGTTTGGTAATTCCCTTTAAATCGGGACCGACCCGGCGCCCCGCTCCAATGGAGTGACATGCCTCACATGTTTTAAACAGTTTTGCCCCTTCGTCGGCGAAAACCCGATCTAATAATCCTGTCAGCAGAAGGCCTGTTAGCGCGATGGTATAAATGTTTATCTTCATTCCTAAGGATTCTTAAGTGTTTCTAAGTACATTTGTTTATTGATCTTTTACCTTCAGAAACTATTGTTATTCAGCTAATTCGAACTGTGTCTCCCATGTTTTTCCGGTTTCCTGAGACACCACCGTGAGTTCAAATATTTTTTTGTTCTCTTTTGAAATTGTTGCCTTGCGACTAATCACTTTCCCCGGTCCGTTGAGATTATGGTTTACCTGATCTCCCAACCTGGGCATAAACGGGTAAGAAATGGTAAGCTGCTGATCTTCATCTTCAACTAATTTAAAGGCTTCGTTGAAAAGAATGGTCTCGAACATTTCCACGAATTCATCCTCTTTCATGGTTTTTAGTTCTGTCTCTTTTAAGCCATCAATCCATTCAAAAAATATTACGGAGGATCGCTCCTTCAATGGTTTTCTGATCACCGCTGGGAAAGGGCTCCTTACATGTTCGTGGTTGGTGAACCAGTATTCTAAACCCGGTTCAATAAATTTCGAAGTGATTATTGAACGGATTTGTACCGGATCTATTAATTCGGATTGATGCATGGTTGTCTATTTTAAGAATATCCTGCCCGCTTTTTTAATCCTGAAAAGGTTATAAATAACATAGAAAATGACAGCCCAAACGAGGGCAATAATTCCGTTTGCCAGCAGTAATAACCAGATCGGACTTTTATCGCGTGCGCCCCATAAGGCACGGCGGTTAAATAGGTCTTCATCGGTTACCAACTGGTCTCCCCACTTTCTTATCACTGAAGATTCTGTATCATTGAAAAAGAAATTGTTTTCGACCCTGACCACAAGCTCAACATTTCCCAAACTATCGCCCACTATTTTCTCGGGGAAAATGACCTTGACTTTCCCATCGGCCCCGGTATAGTTGGAAAGTTCGCCAATTCGCATCAGCCCGAAATCCCTTTTAACATAGAAATGAACATCAACCTCATTTAGTGGCAACTTGAGCGAATCGGCACTCATGATGGTTGCGGTGACCGATTTTATCCCCTCTCCGGTAGAAACAACCATCTTCACATCTTTTGGCGGAGGGATGGAAGATGGGTTGACCAATACCCTCAGGTAGTTGATGACAGACCAAATTTCCTCCTCTTTCAGCATGGAGGCAAAAGGGGGCATTTTGTCCCTTCCGGTGTTTATTTTGAAGAAGACTGATCCATCGGTTTGTTTCTGAAATTTCTCCTCAATCAGGCTGGCACTTTGAATAAGTCCTTTCCCATCAGCCTTTTCACCATGACAAGCCACGCAAGTACGCTTGAAGATATTCCGGCCAAGGGCAATATTCTTCGGTAGAATTTCCAGGGGGTTCCTTTTCCCCGACTGATCTGATGAAACCTCCCATGGTTTGGTTTGTGAAAAAGCACTGAAGGATCCTGCTACCACGATGATCGAAACCAATATTTTTAGCTTTGTCATCTTAAGAGTTGTTAATGATTTCATTGGTAAAGCCTTTCTCATGAGCGGTTTCACTTATAGGGATGATGGGAAAGAGTTTGATAAACAGTGAGATAATCAAAGCGATACCTGCGATGCTGCCGGTAGTAATTATCATCTCAGAAAAAGTCGGGTTGTAGTGGCGGTAACTGTCAGGATAATTCTGGACAGGAAGGAATGGGTGCAGCAAGGTTGGGGCAACAATCAGAAAACGTTTCAAAAATGCCCCTATTACTACCAGGATTGAAATAATGAAGAGAGGTACCGGTTTGCGGAAGGGTTTAAAAATCATCAGGAAAATAGGGGCAATCATACCGACGATCTGGACCATCCAGAATAGAAACGCATAATCACCGACAAGAAGGCCTAAAATATGCGCACTTTCACCGGATTTCATCTTGTAGGCCGGAACCAGGAATTCGTTCAGGTTAAAATAGAGGTAAATTAACGAGGTAAGAACAAGGAGCTTTCCCATCAGGTTGAAATGCTGGTCGGTTATATAATCCTTGAATTTGTATGCTTCCCTGATAATGTACATGGTCACAATTACGGCTGCAGCGCCAACCATGAAAGCCCCGGCAACAAAATAAGGGCCGAAAATAGTACTGTCCCAGCCGGGCCGCAGTGTGGATGCGAAAAGCCAGGAAGTAACCGTGTGAATGGATAGGGCAACAGGTATGATTATCACCATCAGCGCGTTGAGCGACAGGCTTAGTATCCGGAACTGCTCATCGGTCCCCTGCCAACCCAACGACAAAATTTGATACATCTTCTGCTGCCACTTGGGTTTGTGGCCCATATGCCTGCGAAGCAATGCAATATCAGGAATTAAAGGAAGGTACAATAAAAGCAAACTAAGCACAAGATAGGTATTTACCACCAAAATATCCCATATGATCGGAGATTGAAGCCTGCCAAAAACAAAAATATGCCATAACCTGTCGGGGCGGCCCATATCAACCACGATGATGAGCAGCGCTGAGATAAGCGCCGCCACTGCAATAATTTCGGAAATCCGGGTCAATGGGGTGACCCACTTTACATCACTAAGTTTAAGAATGGCCGTTATCAGGGACCCTACAAGGCTTACAGCGATTAAAAAAACAAAGTCGGCAATGTATAGTCCCCATGACGCGATGTCGCGCATGTCGGTTGTTCCCAATCCATATCTTATCTGACGGATATACATAAACCCGGCAATCCCGATGAGTAACAATAAAAAACCGATCCAGATTCTGAAAGATGAACTGGTTCGGTTAAGAGGAGCATTGAGTTCGGTAACAAGTTCCTGAAACTGTTCTTTCTTAATTTCTGTTTCTTTTCTGTATATGTCGGTCATGGAGTGGAAAATTAGCTGTGGGTTTCATCGATCTCAGGTATCAAAGTCCGGTCTTTTGGGGGAAGATAATATACCGAAGGGGCAGTCCCAAGATCTTCCATTAAACGGTAAGCCGAATTTTTTGTCAACAGCTCGCTCAACGAAACTGTTTCGCCCGATGTGCCATTGGTTACAGCATCCTCATAAACATTTCCGAAGTAATAAACACCATTGGGGCAGGCAGAAACGCAATAGGGCAGTTTCCCTTCGCGCAGGCAGTCTGCGCTGAAAGTACATTTGGTTACTGTACCTTTTTTCTGCGGTACATTCTTTTCGATGTCGTAAGCTATATCTTTATATTTTTCCGCATCCCTGGGTTCAAACCAGTTGAACGATCTGGCAGAATAAGGGCAGGCAGCTATACAAAACCGGCAACCAATACAGCGTTCATTGTCAATCAGGACAATGCCGTCGCTTCTCTTGAAAGTAGCATCAACCGGACAAACTTTCACGCATGGCGGATTATCGCAATGCTGGCAGTGTTTTGGCATGTAGTAGGGCGCCGTACGTTCACTGTCTTTCATCAGCAACACGTTCAGGTGATGCTGATCGGGCCGCAACTGATGAACGGCCCCGCACTTGTCCATGCACTTTCTCGCATTTTTACACTTCCCCAAATCGACGACCAAAACGAATTTTTTCCCGGGCAGCCCTTTGCGGCTGGTACTGTTGTGATTGGGGGGAAGGTTTTTATTAAGGGTAGAAATATAAGCCGAATCAACTTCAACCAGCTTATTGTTACTGGCGAGAAGTGCTATTTTTTTGCCGGATTCCGGATTCTTTACATTCGAACTGCAGCTTTCTGAAAGCAAAGAAGAAGCTGCCAAAGTTCCCATACCTAAGGATCCAAATTTTTGCAGGAACCTTCTTCTTGACTTGTAGAAATTGTCCTGATCCTCCATAGTTTAGTTTTTGTTTAGCAGTTATAAGTCCCAAAAGTATAGCGCAGGAATTAAGGATTCTGTAACAATTGTTACAAAATACTTAAAAAATCTACGAAAAATTGCGATAATTTCTTTTATTCTATTGAAAACTTGTCCGTCGCTTTTATGCCAATCATCTTTAATACATCCTCATCGCTCCACTCCTTACAAGGACGGCGCTTTTCTATTCATTTCATCTGCTCAATAAATGCACCGTCATTGTGAGGAGGAACGACGAAGCAAACCGTTGATTTAGAAACGGATAAACAACAAAAACAACAACCCAATGGCTATCCGGTAGTATCCGAAATATTTGAATCCGTAATTTTCGACCAGTTTGATAAAGACCTTTACCGCGGCCCATGCAGAGATGAAAGCAACTACCAATCCGATGGCCAGCAGGGTATATTCGTGGGAAGTAAAGGTGATGGGTGTTTTGATCAGTTCGTATCCGGTAGCCGCGAACATGGTGGGTACGGCCAGCAGAAACGAGAATTCCATGGCCTGCTTTTTGTCGAGTCCATTGAAAACCCCGCCGATAATCGTAGCTGCTGCCCTGGATACACCAGGGATCATGGAGATGCACTGGATCAGTCCGATCAGGAAGGACCTCCGGTAAGAGATCGACTCCAGATCCAGCGTTTTGCTTTCACGTGCTACCACTTTTTTATCGATCAACACCAGGATGATTCCTCCGATCACCAGGGCGAAGCCCACCACATAGGGATTGAACAGGTACATTTTGATGGTTTTGTAAGCCAGGAAGCCTACAATCCCGGTAGGGACAAAAGCGACGCCCAGTTTCAAATAGATGGTAAAACTCTGTAAAAAACGCCTGGCATACATCATGACGATGGCCATGATTGCCCCGAGTTGAATGGCAATTTCAAAGGTTTTCACAAATTCCCCGGAAATTTTCATCACACTGGATGCCATGATCATGTGCCCGGTGGAAGAAATCGGGAGGAATTCGGTTAGTCCCTCAACGATGGCCAAAATGATGCTGTCGAAAGTCGTCATGCAATAAATTGTTATCGCCTTAGCTGTTAATTAATATAGTTGAAACAAATATAGTGTTCCTTTTCGATCGGGTGTACGACAAAATTCCAAATTAGTAGAAAAAAGGCTATACATTTGTAAA
>CAYHQN010000011.1:0-53572 GCA_964358545.1 uncultured Tangfeifania sp.
GCTTCTCAGGGAACAGAAGCATTGCGTTAGGTTAACGTCAGCCATTTGCTCCCTGTCGAAGGGCAAACTATTCAAACTTAATCTCCCGCTCAGCAAACTCCGCCAACTCAGGTGCCAATAACTCGGGTGCATAGGATTTTGGAACAAACTGTATCATCTTCGTATTACGACGTGCCATGCTGAAATCGTAGGTCTTGTCGTAATAGGCCAGGGTAATCTCAGTCACTTTTCGGTAATCGCCGGCATTAAGCGCCTCGAGCGTCACGTGGGTATCCTTTCCCCCCAACCTTTTGCTGATATTTTCGACACTTCGTTGCAGCTGCTCTGCCGGAAATCCGGCATAATCGCGCAACAATCTTTCGATACGCTCTTCGGTGGGCGGATCGATGCGGATAGTTTGACAGCAATTCATCTGCGAGAAAAGTTCATTAAGGATACTTACTTTTCCGATGGCCTGGCTCTCCCCCTCCACCCATATGGGTTTGGAAAGGTCGAAATCAGTGATCTTCTCAAAGATGAAATTGGTAAACTGCTCGGTGGTTGGTTGCGGTGGCTGACCAATCCCGCCAAAGCTCGATCCCCGGTGGTTGGCCAGTCCTTCCAGATCCAAAACCTGGTGCCCGAGAGTTGCAAGCTGATGAAGTATTTCGGTCTTCCCCGATCCGGTTGGTCCGCTGAGCATGATCAGTTTCAGTCCGTTGGAGATAAGAACCCTGCAGTGGTTCCTATACGCTTTGTATCCCCCCTCCAGCAGATACACCTCCCTCCCCGCTGTCTGCAGCAACCAGGCCATGCTGTTGCTCCGCATGCCTCCACGCCAGCAATAAAGATAAAGGGGTCCCTGAAGTTTTCTGGCTTGCAAGACAAATTTTTTCAATTTAGGGCTCACAAACTCCAACCCTTTCAGAACGGCCGGCTCCTTGCCCTGATGTTTGTATAAGGTACCTACAACGACCCGCTCTTCGTCAGTGAACAACGGAAAAGAGATGGCATTCGGCAAATGACCCTCAGCAAATTCAGCAGGCGTGCGGATATCCAGCACCACCTGCCCCTTCATCCTGCCAATAAACTCATCTGCTTTTAATGTCATCATCATTCGTGATTTATCCGGCAAATTTACGCCAAATTGTACAATTCACAATTAATCATTTGTGGCCCGTGTTATCCACTGTGATGGGAGGGGGAGACGGGGCGAGGGGGTGAATGGGCGATCGGAACTCCCGAATTCAAAGAACCGAAACAGAAAAACCAATTGTTCCTTTAATTTGTGTAATCCTTGGTCAGGAGGTTTATTGTGTTTGAAAAATCATATGAATTCTGCTCATTTTTTAATTCTGAAAATTCTGCTTCAGACAATTCTTGTAATTTGTGTAATTTGTGGTAGGGACGGGGTTAATCTGTTTAATCTGTTTTGAAATCCGTGTAATCCGAATCCAAAATTCTTTTGTAGCTTTGACTGATCCAACAACTATTATTTACTCATTACCATGAAGAAAAATCAACTCATTCTCTCCATTTTCCTGGTGGGAATCGCCTTTGGCACGGCCTGGGCCATCCGGGGACAATTCGGACATGAACCCGGTGCTGCATTTGCAGGAATCATCGGGGTTGCCGCTCTGCTGCTGGTTGCAGGTCGCCAGGATTGGTACAAAAAAATGCTCCCCATCATCGCCGCCGGGGCCATTGGATGGGGCACAACCGGCATGATCAGCTATGGCATGGTGGTCGGCTATTGCAGGGCCGAAGACCTGCTCAATTCGACCTACGGTTTTCTCTCCCTTTTTGTCATCGGGGCACTCTTCGGATTGATCGGCGGCGGACTCGTTGGCCTATCGCTCAATTCAACCTCAGCCAACCGGGTGAAATGGCCCTTACTGGTGGCCGAAATGGCGGCCGGCGGACTGATCGGTTATTACTTTCTGATCGAACAGGAAGAATTGCTTATGACCCCTCCAAGGTCTGAAGCCTGGGCGATTTGTCTGGGAGCAGGTGCCGCCATGGTATGGCACATGGTTCGAAATGGTTTTACGCCGGCTCTTCGCGTTGCTTTTTATGCCATGCTGGGGGCGGGATTCGGATTCTCTTTCGGGAATCTTTTGCAAACTACCGGCAATGTCCTTCAGCTTCATTTTAACATGTGGAATGTGATGGAATACAACATCGGATTCTGGGGCGGATCCGGGATGGCATATGGTGTTTTTACCTCCGTATGGCCCACCGAAACCGATGCTCCAAAGAAGTACGAAAACAATCTCTCTTTGATGCTGATCCTGCTGATCGTTCCGCTGCTGGTTTGGAAAAATTCCTTCCTGGTAAGCGACCTGTTGAAAAGCAATTTTATACAAAATGATCCATCCAAGGCGTTGTTTCTCACTTTACTGACCATCGCGATTCTGGTGGCGATGAACCTGATCGTCAGGCTCAAATTGACAGGAAAAACAAGTTTTGGCCGTAACGAAGTGATGACAGTGTTTCTTGTTCTCTTCAGCACCTACATCGTTTGGAGTTACCTGATCACAGGCCTCTTTATGGGCAATTTCAGGAGCGAACAGCCATTGTATGTGCTCAACCTTATCGCCTTCCTCATTCTGATAAGAAAATCGAAATCCCCTTTTAAAGGTATCCTGGTAAGAAAATTCTATCCCAAAGACCGCTGGGCACTCTATTTTGGCCTGACGCTCGCAATAATTCTTTTATTACCATTAATTTCACAACTTATGCATGGTGGAATACCCAATGCCAACATGCGATTTCCAATACAACCATGAAATACCCATGAAAAAACTTTCACACCAACCGGAAATGATCATGTGGGTATTCCATTTGGCCTTTAAAAAACAAATT
The DNA here is from genome assembly GCA_964358545.1 of uncultured Tangfeifania sp. Classification (GTDB taxonomy): domain Bacteria; phylum Bacteroidota; class Bacteroidia; order Bacteroidales; family Prolixibacteraceae; genus CAINVV01. The sequence continues at coordinate 2,845 of CAYHQN010000011.1, forward strand.
ATTATCAAATGAAAAAAATCCTCCTCCTGCTTCTGGTGGCCTGCACACTTTCTGCCCGGGCTATTGATCCTGATCCCAGCCAAAAATTAATTGCCAAAGGCGAAAAGATTACCAAAGCGGGAGGTGGATATATTTTCACCGAAGGACCCTCGGTAGCTCCCGACGGCAGGGTGTTCTTCACCGACCAGCCCAACGACAAGATTGAGGTGTGGAGCGAAGGAGGATCCATTACCACCTTCATGCAGGGGTGCGAAAGATCCAACGGTACCTATTTCAATAAAAAGGGAGAATTGGTAGCATGTGCCGATTTACACAACCGGCTGGTTGCTTTCTCTATGGAAAAACAACCAAGAATCCTTGCAGCGTCTTTCAACGGCACCCATTTAAACGGCCCCAACGACCTTTGGATCGCCCCTAACGGAGGAATCTACTTCTCCGATCCATACTACTTCAGGGAATACTGGGAGAATGGCCACAAAGAGCTGCAGGATCGCAGAGGAGTATATTACCTGAGTCCCGAAGGAAAGGTAACAAGGGTCATCGGCGATTACAAACAACCTAATGGACTGATTGGTACCCCGGATGGTAAAGTGCTCTATGTGAGTGATATCAACGATAGGAAAATTTGGAAATATACCCTCAACAAAGATGGATCACTGGGTTCGAAAACCCTTTTTGCACCGGAAGGATCGGATGGGATGACCATCGACAACAAAGGCAATGTCTACCTCACCAACAAATCCATATCGGTCTATTCCACGAAGGGAGAACACCTCGGTAGAATTGAGGTCCCCGAGCAACCCTCCAACATCACTTTTGGAGGCAAAAAAAGAGACATCCTCTTCATAACGGCGCGTACATCTGTCTACACGCTCAGAATGAATGTCAGAGGAAAATAATTTAACCACAATGACTCAAAGGCAACATACAAAGGTCACAACCATCCAATGAGAAATGTTTTCCATTTGTGCCCTTCGTGCATCCATCGTGCCCTTTGTGGTTAAATTTTACTTTTATATTTCCTCCGTCTGGTTTGCATATTATCCCAATATTCATCCAAAATATTGGTCACCATGGGTCGGAAGAAGTGCCAGAAGAAGGTTGTTCGGTCGATGTAGTTGTATTTATCGTAAAAATACTCGTGAAAATAGGTTACCCCAGCGAATCTGGAGCTTTCCAGATCGATGGGTGCATCACAAAAATCACCGCAGAAATAGTAATAATTCTTCTCCTTGTTCTCTATCACGCAAGGGAATACGTCAGGAATCCCATATTTTGTCATCAACTTTTTGCCACTTTCGCTGGCATAAATTTTAAATTTAGATACAACCCTGTTTGATTCGCCTGATTCCATGATGTCAAACCAATAAGGATAGGTTATCTCTTTGGGAAGGCCATACTCCTGCTGCCCGTAATTGGAGGTGTAAACCCAGGGAACCTCCTCCTTCAGTGTAGCACCCATCTCAAGCACAACAAGTTGGTCATTCTCATGGACGAAAAGGATTCCCGGCTGATGAAAATTCCATGTTTTGCGGTACTGCCGCTCGTAAAGCTTCTTGGCCCAGGATGGAATATCAGGATTGACAAGGGTATCCAGCGATTCATAGTATCTGCCTACCCAACCGGTCCATTTAACATCCAGCAATTTTTCAGCCTCCTGCCTGACAGAAGAGGGGGTAGGACTTGCCAGGAAATTGAACTCCGCCATCACAAGCTTTCGGGATTCCTGAAGCCTGCGAAGCAGGATAAGATCATTTTTATTCAGTCCGCCGTATATTTTTGAGGATCTTTCATTGATCGACTGATCTTTATACCATTCGTTGGAATAGATGCCGTAGGTATCGGTAAAATAGACCATATCGAGACTATCAGCGGCCTGGGTTACCTGATCATAGGAAAGATTCACAAAGTCGTTGGTGACAAATTTAAAATTCTTCTGCGGGAAAAACCCCTTGTAGTCAATGGCAGGATTGTTCAACTGATTGAAAGAGGTATATTTCTGATGGATCAGCACCCAACTGAAAGTGTTGTGTTCAACATAGGAATTCAAAGGAACGGTCATATCATAGATCAGAACCTTTAATGGCTTGCTATCTTTAAACTTCCACACCAGATAACTAACCAGCGGTATCATCATAGGAAGTAAAAAAACTAAAATAATGAAATGTTTTCGTTTCATTGGAAGGCCATTGTACCGGTAAAAATGGTGGAACCGGCAACTATCTCAAATATAACCACATTTCTATATGATTGTTCAAAGGAGGCTTTCGAATCTCAGACATTCAAACGATGAGCAATGGCCGAATAGGCCAATAATCTTTCGACTGTTGTCTCAGGGGTTATTTCGCAACCTGCCGAAACTATTCCCCGTCCTTTGGTATCGGCATAACAAGATTGAACGCTGGACTCTAACTGTGCAAATGTTCCGTTCTGTACGACCGAAACAGGATCGCTATTCCCGGAAAAAACCTGATTAGCAGACAACAGTGGCAGAAATTTCTTCATCGATCCAACCAAATGGTCAACATCCACAATGTCGGCTCCTGTTAGGATCATATCGGGCAGGATGGCAGTGGTATTTCCGCATATATGCAATTTTACTTTTGCCCCGAGCGAATGGGCATGGTCGACAAGGGCCTTTTCCAAAGGTAAAACGTATTCTATATAAAGATCCGGTGAGATCAGCGAGCAAACCGCATCACCAATGCCAATGCAGTGGGCACCGGCCCTGATTTGTGCTTCCATAAAAATCAGGGCACTCTCCGTAATAATTTCCAGGGCCTTCCTGAGTGCTTCAGGATGTTCATAAAAATCGAGGAAGGCAGCGGAAAGGTCCCTCAAATCACAATATTCGGCAAGGGGCCCCTCCACCCAACCACAAATAAACTGGGAATCTCCGACCAGTTTCTTATAGTATCTTATTTCATCAATCCTGGATACCAGCCGTGGATGATCGTTTACCTTGAGTGGCTTTATTTTGTCAATATCCTGAATATCATTGACCAACAAAGATTCAACAACAGGAAGTGAGTTCAGTGGATAATTGATTCGGGTGCCAAAGGAGGCTGCTTCGGCATAGGGGTCAGACATCACATTGACCCAATCGTAAGAAAAATCAGTGGCACACCGGAGGTTAGCGCCACATTTATCCTGGTAATTCAGACAAAAATCACGGTAGTTTACACCTGAATATTTTGCTGCGAACCGCATCAGGATGGGATGAAAAGGCGGGCGATCGACCGCCCGCCCTTCCAAAAAATCCAGGGTACGTTGTAAGCTGTTCACGATTCCAAATGTTTGAAATGTTTGAAATGTTTTTTTTGTTTGAAATGTTAAGAGCTCGAACGAATTCATTTTAACCCTTAAACTTTTCAAACCCTTCAAACATTGTTAAACTATTTTACATATGCCGCTGCAGCTAAAAAGTCGTAACTCTTCTGAACACTGACAAGTGGTTCAAAATTGTAACGCTCTACCTCAACGAAATAATCCTTAATGCCAATAGAATAGCCTGTTTCAAAGATGGTTTTGAAATCAAGCAATCCGCTTCCGCCAATCTCTTTTTCGTCTTTGATGTGAAGCAGTTGGAAACGGTCCGGATATTTTTTCATGTACTCAACAGGAGAGCATCCACCTTTCATCACCCAGTAGACATCCATCTCAAAAGTAACTTTTTTGGGATCCGTGTTTTCCAGCATGAAATCGTAGATCACTTTATCTTCAATTTTGGTAAACTCATGGTTGTGGTTGTGCCAGCCGAACTGCATGCCGGAGGCAGCTGTTAATTCACCTACGGCATTGAAATAATCCATTTGGATTTTCAAATCATCCAGCTTATCAGGCCATTTCAGGCCTCCTGGTTTGATCATAAATTTCATACCGGTTTTGGCATGGTCTTCGATGGCAGTTTTCCACCACTCCATGGCTGCTGCATGGGTGTCTTTGGTATAGTTTGGACCTCCCAAATGACAGCTGTTGAGTTTCATTCCCAAGTCCTTTACCCTCTTTTTAAACTCGTCGGGCAACATCCCATAAATCTTCCTGTCGCCGTAAGATGCAGTTTCGAGTGAATAATAGCCCATTTCGGCGGCTTTTTTAAGGGTTCCCACAGCGTCCTTGCTCATATCATCACGCAGGGAATAAAGCTGAAGCCCCACCCTTTTCTTTTTTGATTTTTTAGGTTCAGCGGCAGTCAAAAGATTGGCTCCTATCACACTTCCGGCAACGACCAGTGAAGTCGTTTTAAAAAATTCTCTTCTGTTTGTCATGACTATGTTAATTTTATGAGTTTTGTTTATTGGTAAAAATATCTTTTATTTTTACCAATAACAACAAAGGCTGCCTCCCTAAGGAAGCAGCCTCAATTACTAAACTTTGTTTAACCGCTCTAACAAAAAAAACTCACTATCAATAAGACTCTTCATTTACCAAATAGTTACACTATTTTTAAAAATAGTTCAAACTTTACAGTGACACAACGGGTTAATCTCAATTAATATGGTTTTCCTGTTCCCTGAAGCAACCACATCCTTGAATAATTATGGTCTTTACTTTGACCCGTAGATACATAACTGGTTGCTTCCAGTTTGGCAACTGCTGCATTATAATTGACCAGGTATTTGGGATCCTGACTTGGTACCGGATAGATAAAGCGCAGTGGAAGAGCCGCCCCGTACTGTGTAACAGGACCCGTTACCAATACTGGATATCCGGTACGACGATAATCAAACCACGCTTCGACTGTGAGCCAGGATGAGATCCATTTTTGGTCCAGGATCCTCTCAAGTTTGTTTGTTGCACTTGAATAACTGACTTTGGGATTGCTGTAGTAGGTATTAAAATTAAATCCATTGGATCCATCATTAATCCCCCATCTGTTCAGGGAAGCAACAATACCGTTCTTGTAGTGAGTCTCAGGATCAGAAATCGTATAGCCTCCGCGTTGTGCAGCTTCTGCAAGTAAAAATTCCACTTCACTGTACATCATGATATCCATCTTTATGTAAGTATCGCTATTGGCCCTATACCTTGGATGGAGATAAGAGATATAGGGACTTCTTTCAGGCTGAGGGAAAGCTGGTCCAGCCCCCTTATTGTAGACTTGAGCATCAAAAAGGGCAATATTTGCAGGCATTCCTACGTAGAAAGACGTGTCAAGTGAAGTGTTGGTTGTTGGAAGGATTTTTACGGTAAAGGTCTCTCCAAACCAATTTTTCACCGTAACATCTGACGATGTAGTGGCATTAAAATCCCACTTGGTTTGAACTGGAATCACCCACCTGTGCAAGCGGGGATCATTGTAAGATTTTAATTTATCCACCATGGTTTTGCAGGGTTTGGTTTGATACTCCGGATTGGAAGTATTGAGCAAACCTCCCTTGGCCGAGTTATCCGCAGTCGTACCGATGTAATTAATTACTGCATTGTCACTATTGGAAGTAAATGCCAGTGCTGCGGCCGAATTGAATTCTGCAACCAGATCAATACCAAGCGCGCTCATATCTGCTTTCTTGTTAATCAAACGCATGGAATACCTTAAACGCAGCGAATTAACAAATTTCCTCCATTTGACTGCATCTCCTCCGTACATCACGTCTGCACTGGAAGAAATCTTGTAATTAGCTATGCCTGGATCTCCAAGAATAGTTTCCGCATTTTTCAGGTCTGTAAGAACTCCTTTGTAGATATCTTTTTGATCATCATACTTTGAAAAATAGATACCTTCAGTCGCCTTCATACTCTCTGAGTAAGGAACATCTCCGAATAAATCAGTGAGTGTTCCATAAAGGAAAGCCCTGAGTGTTAGAGAGATTGCCTCGAATAATTTATTTTTCTCAGTGATTGATTTTTCATTGATAATCTTAACATTTCTTAAAAGATTATAATATCCGGCCCATGATCCACTGGTCCACAGATATTGGTTGACTTCAGGCATACCATCGTTGGTTCCCATTTGATTGTACTGACTGACGCCGGCTACCCCAGTCTTATGATCTCCCAGTGATTTGTAGGTTTTTGCCGTATTGGTAAGAACATATGTCAGAATATAGTTGGAAGAGACATCTACGGGACTGTTTGGACTAACGTTTAATTCAGTAAGATTTAGACAGGATGTCATCTGAATTAACAATGTTAATGCAACAATTATCTTTATTTTTTTTATCGTTTTCATAGTAAATCTCCTTTTAAAAATCAAAGTTTAACTTAAATCCCAATGAACCTGTCCAGGGCATCATATTGTAGTATTCTGCACCTTGAATCCAACTACTTCCGGTATTTCGGTAAGCCCTTTCCGGATCAATATGGATACCTGCTTTCGTCCATTCATAGATGTTTGTTGCAACAAAAGAAACAGATGCATTCTGGATGCTGATTTTTTGCAACAAATTCTTTGGAATGCGATAGGATAAGGCAACTTCCCTTAATTTGACATAAGTTGAACTGAAGACACCCCTGTCTACAATAGCTCTGTTGGATGCCTGATTGGCATTAAACGGATCAAGCCATTTTGTAAGGGCCGGGTCACCTAAGTTTTCGACATAGCTTTTGACCCCTCCGACTGTAACCTGGTAAACCCCTGGATTGAAACTGGCATCCGCATAACGTGTAGAAGGAACCGGATTTGGCCAGGCAAATCCTCCCAATTCAGGAAGACGGCCCCCAACCCAATTGCCAAAAAAAGCATTAGGATTTGCTTTTATCTGGTCGACGATATTTTTACTTTTATCGTAAGGAGCCCCACTGAAAGAACTTTCGTTTACTCCGTTGTTTTGCATGAACATCCATGAATTGGAATAGAAGTTTCCACCCTGGTTCCACTCAATATTGGCATAAAGTGTAAAAGCCTTATAGGTAAAAGTTGGCTGAACACCCAGAACAAAATCCTGATTGGTGTTTCCAATCTTGACCATGTGGGAAGGTTCCTGATCAATTTGGTATTTCCCTGAAGAAGCTATTATTGGGTAGCCATTGTAAGGTGAAGATGCATCTAATACCTTTAGAATAGGCTTCTCCCAAATATCACCCATAAATTCTCCGACTTTGGTACGAATCACACCGTTTCCCCCTTCGATGGAATAAAAGTCAACATTGGTTAGCCCTTCAGCCAATTCCTTCAAACGGGTTTTGTTTTTGGTAAAACTGAAATTCAGATCCCATCTGAAATCCTTTGCTACAACCGGAGTTGCAGTTAAATTGATTTCCCAGCCCCTGCTCTCAATGTTTCCTGAATTGATTGATTTTGAGGAAGCGCCTGATTCAACAGGCAGCGAAATATTTAATATCTGATTCTTGTTTTGAACGATGTAATAGGTCGCTTCCAATCCCAGTCTGTTTTTCAAAAATTTCAAATCGACACCTACTTCGTTGGAAGTCGATCTTTCCGGTTTCAGGGTGTTATTGGTAAGATTCCCTCCCATAAACATCTGTTTGGCCGATCCCCAGTCGGTACTGATTGAGAAAGATGGATCCAGGTTATAAGGACCTGTATCATTCCCTAACTGTGCACTACCGGCCCTGAGTTTCGCATAGTTAAGCCATTCGGGCATAGTGAACATCTCTGAAAAAAGCAAACTCAAAGAAGCTGAAGGATAAAAATAGGACCTGTTCGCTTTGGGCAAGGTACTTGACCAGTCATTGCGGCCGGTTAAATCAAGATAGGCAAATCCTTTGTAATCGATGGAAGCCATGCCATAAATACTATAAACTGCTTTTTCATACCAACTGCTGCTGTAAGTTATTGTTCCGGGTACCCCGTTAGAGATGGTATAGAGCTGAGGAATAACCAATGAACCTGCCGTATTACTTATGCCCTGTCCGTAGACATATCTTTTATTTGTTGCTATAAAGCCATTGACATTCCATTGCTCGTTGATCTTCTTTTTGTACGAAAGGTTTAATTCCATGTTGGTTTCTTTGTTATAGAAATCATACACGTTGTAATATCCTGTTGTATTTGTTGTCGTGCTGAAGGCTCTTTTACTTTGCCTGATCTCGGTGTAAGCATCCCTGGAAAAGCGTCCCATAAGGCTCAGCTCTTTGGTAATATTCCAGTCAAACTGAACTTTGCTTATAAGCCGGTCTCTCTTAAACGAGTTGGTATTCTCATTGGCAACAAAATAGGCATTGTTCTGTTTAGACGCGTTTACACGTTGCTGTAACCCCTCCATTCCTGGCATCCAGTAATCTTTGAGATCCAGAATATTCACCTGGGCCCCCTTTTCATAAAGACTCCTTACAACATCATTTCGGTCGTCCCCTGTAACATTGGGCCGATTGTCGGAACCGGTCTCATTCCAGTTAATATTTGCAGTGACCGAAAATTTGTCTGATAACTTATACTGTGTATTAAGGTTGATCGTATTCCTGTTTAAATTGGTATTGGGGATCATACCTATGTTTCTCATGTCACCGACAGATAATCTGAAGTAGCCGTTCTTATTGTTTCCTTCAACTGCTACATTATTGGTCAGACTATATCCTGTCCGCATGAAATTCTGAATACGGTTTGGATAAGAAACAAGCGGAACTGCTACTCCGTTACTATTCCACAATACCCACTTTTCGCCAACATCCAGTTGTGAGCCCCATGATTCATTCTCTGCAGTTTCAAGTATATGTGCCCCTGCTTTACCACTTCCGAATTTGGTTTGGTAAGGGTATACATCAGTTAAAACATCAAATACAACCGAAGAGTTGACTGAAACGCCGATTCCTTTTTTCCCTTTCAGACCCGAGCGTGTCGTGATTAATATGACTCCGTTACCTGCCCTTGAACCATACAATGCCGCTGCACTTGCCCCTTTCAGAACTGAGATGCTCTCCACATCATCAGGGTTCAGGTCAGATATGGCATTACCCATGTCTGCTCCGTTGTACAAATTGGTAGCTGTATTGGAAACCGGTACTCCATCAATCACAAAGAGTGGCTGGTTGTCGTTACTTAATGATTTTGCTCCCCGGATGATGATGTTAACAGAAGATCCAACGTTTCCATTCATTTGCGAAATTCTCACCCCAGATACTTTGCCCTGAAGTGAATTCAAAACGTTCAACTGAGGTGTTTCTGTCAATTGTTCACCCTTTACTTCACCGACTGAATAGCCAAGTGCTTTTTTCTCCCTCTTTAAACCCAGAGCGGTAACCACCACATCACTGACACCAACAGAAACAGCGGTCAGGGTTAGATTGAGTTCCGGCTTTTTACTGATATCTGCCTCTTGTGTCTGCATCCCAACAAAAGAGATAACCAATGTCTTCGCATCCAGTGGAACTTTCAATAAGAACTCTCCGTTGGCGTCTGTTGTAACACCAATGGTTGTTCCCTTAAGAACAATAGAGACTCCTGGCAACGGCAGTTTGCTTTCGTCTGTTATTTTTCCTTTGATCTCTTTTCGCTGAGGTTGTTGAACTTCAGTTATGATTCCGGTTGGCACCGAACCGTCTGCTTCCAGAATTACAATCTGTCGGTCATAAATCTTGAAGCTGTTTTTCGTATCTGCAAACAATTGAGTCAGAACACTCTCAATTCCTTCATTATCAATATTTAGCGAGACTGTCCGATTGAGATCCAATGTCTTTTCGTTGTAAAGCAAGATAAACTCACTGCTTTTTTCGATTTCTGAAAATACTTGAGCTACCGTCACCTGATTCAAATTAAAACTTAGTTTGGTCTGCTGAGAGTAGCTTTTTGCAGAAACTGTAGCAATTGTTATGAGCATAAAAATGGTCAGTATTTTCATTCTCAATAAGATTTTGGTCATGACCTCATGAAAGGTACACGGATGAACTTGATTTTTTTTCATAGATTTGTACTGTTTATGTTTAACTTACAAGTGAACTGGAACAAAAGCCGGTGGGTTGGCAGACTCTCCGGCTTACTTTTTGGACTTATTTCCTCATAGGCATCTCTTTGTTTAATTCGATAAATATTTTTTTCTGATCAATTCTGTAATTAACTTTTGCAACATCCGCCAAAACCTTCATCACATCTTCAATAGAATCCTTGAGATCAAGCTTCCCGCTGATCAGATCACCTGATGGAAAAAGTTCGCTGTAAACAAACTGAACATTGTAATATCTCTCAACTTTTTTGAAAACATTGATCAAAGGTTCTTTGCAGAATGGGAACCATCCCTCAGTCCATGCGGTATAAATCCCTACCTGAGCTTCATCATTCACTTTGGTTGTTAAATCGGCTTTGTTGAACGAGGCTCTCTGGTGTGCATTCAAAATGGTCTCCTTCCCCAAAAGGTTGATCCCTTTGTTCTCCCTCATTGAAACTGTACCCTCCACAAGGACTGTCACAACCTCATTGTCCGCTTCGTAGGCAGACACATTGAATTTGGTCCCCAAAACCCTTATGACTACCTCTTTTGTTTTTACGTAGAAAGGCATACTCTTATCAGGAGTAACATTGAAGAAAGCCTCCCCTTCGAGAAAAATTTCCCGCCTCGATCCTGTAAACCTATCGGGAAAAGCCATCCTGCTTCCAGCATTCAACCACACTTTGGTGCCATCAGCCAATTCTATCGATGATTTCTTCCCAAATGGAACAACAACCTGGTTCATAGGCATTTCTGCATTTTTCTCATTGGTGTTGGACAAAGAAATGAGACTGTCGTTGTTGATCCGGATGGCGTGACCCTGTTCGTTTACTTTGATCGTAGATTCGTCCTTCATCAAATTGATCTCCTTCCCCGAAGCAAGGATCAATTTGGATTGTTGCGCCGTTTTGTCTGATCTGAAGGCATACCACTGATGTGATACATTCTGCTTTAACTTCCAGTAACCAAGGGTGGACAATGTCAGCACAAAAACCACTATTGCAGCATATTTTAACACCTGATGGTATCTCCTGATCCTGAACTTTGATTGGTGGACCCGTTCAAACAAGGCAATATTTTCCCACATCGCGTTGACATCATCCTGTAAAACAGGCCCCTCTTGCACAGTTAACAGCCTGATGATCTCTCTTGCCTGGCTGATATTAAGCGCAAAATGAGGATTTTCATCCAGGAGTTTGTCCAGTTCGTGATTTTCTGAAAGACGGTTCAACCAAATGAGAAAACTTCGGTCATCAACCATCTCTTCTGCCGTATAATCCAGGTATTTATTATCCACAAATTAAGTATTGGTCCTTTAAATAGAAAGACACCTGTGAAATTTTTGTGGACAGTTTTTTAAACCTTTTTTTTGAACAGGTACAATAAAATCAGATCTGAATGATCCAGGTGCTCGCGAAGGGATTTTAAAGCCCTGAAAACCATCTTTCTGGCTGAATCATATTTGATGGACATCAGCGCACAGATCTCGTCATAACTGTAATCACAAGTATAGCGGTAATAAAGAATCTCCCGCTGTTTGGGAGAAATTGTCCCTAGAACTTTTCTGATCGCCTGAACTCTTTTACTTTCGATCTCTTGGCCAATCAGCTCGTCTTCGTAGGGATAGGTAACTGATAATTCGTAAGAGTTGTTCTCTTCATCCGATGCTTCAAGAAGTTTTTCTTTATGTATACTTCTGATAATTTGGCGCTTAAAGGCTGTCATTAAATAAAACCGAATGTTGTCAGTCTCTCCCAGAGTAGAACGGCTCCGGATAAGATGGTAAAACACCTCCTGTATGGTGTCCTTGATCAGCTCTTCATCCTTCGTAAATTTCCTCCCATACCGGTACAAATGCTCAACCTGTCGGGTGTAAATGTGAGCAAGCGCGTAGCCCTTACCTCCTCTGAAATCATTCCAGATAATCGCGTCAGTTAGCATTAATAGATAGTTTATAACCTTAAAGGTATCAATTTTTCCAACTCGGCAGTTAAATAATTCAAATATTAAGTTCCGGCTGGTAATTGATCAAATTAAACGTTCTGATGACTATCTTTGTTACGGCTACTATTCAAATCACTAATATCTATTAACATGAAGAAGTTCATTAAACTCATCGGCTTCGGTTTTTTGATTCTTGTTTTCTGTATGCTCATATGGTTCGGCCACAACCTCAAAGACCTGCATCCGGATTACAATCTGGACCTGAAAATTCTGAACAATGCACCCGCCCAACTTTCTGCAGGATTTTCTGCTATGCCAATCACTCCGGCTGTTCCGGACCGCTGGGACGATAAAAACAAAAACGCGGAGTACGATCCTGGTGAGGGAGAGACCTTCACCGATGGAAACGGTAATGGCAAATTTGATCCAGTTTGGATTGCCGGATTCGGTAACAACAAACCAGCTAACGGAATTCACGACGACCTTTGGGCAAGGGCCATGGTGGTTGACGATGGCAAGACACGCCTGGCCATCGTCGTATTGGATGCCATCGGATTTATGAACAACGATGTGATTGACGTAAGAGAGCGCATCTCCAAAGAATCGGGTATTACCTACGCTATCGTCACCTCTACCCATACACACGAAGGGCCTGATCTGCTTGGGCTCTGGGGAAAAACACCTTTTCAGGGCGGCATTAATCCCGCCCACATGGAATATGTGAAGAATCAGGCGGCAAAAGCCATCGAAACAGCTGCAAAAAATCTTCGTCCTTGCCGTTTGTCAGTCTCACAGGATCTGACCGGAGCCGCAAACCTGGTCATTGATACCAGAAAGCCCGAAGTCTTTGATTCCGGACTACGAATGACACAGGTGCTCGACAAAGATACAAACAAAACCCTGGGAACCCTGATCACATATGGCGACCACCCCGAAACACTCTGGAGCGATAACCTGCTGCTCACTTCCGACTTTCCGCATTATGTTCGCGAAGGGATCGAAAAAGGGGTCTTCAGCAAGGATAGTCTGATGAGACCCGGCGTTGGCGGAGTTACCGTTTATGCCAGTGCAGCCGTCGGAGGTTTAATGACCACACATCCGCGGCTTGCCGTAAAAGACCCGTTCTCTGGAGAGGAATTTAAAGCCCCTACCTTCGAAAAAGCGGCAGCCCAGGGTAAACAGATGGCCAACCTGGCACTTCAGGCAATGGCAAAACCGGAAGAGGTAATCGACTCTGCCTCTATCTCTATCATTGCGAAAACTATCCTGATTCCACTTGACAACACAATGTTCAAATTGGCTGCCATCCTTGGGGTCATGAAAAGGGGAACCTCAGGCTGGATGAAGATGAAATCAGAACTCGCAGTCGTAAAGATCGGACCGATTTCGATGATTACCATACCAGGGGAGTTGTATCCGGAGATTTTAAATGGAGGGGTTGAAGCTCCTGAAGGACAGGATTTTAAAATTTCACCGGTCGAAGTACCTCCCCTCAGGGAGTTGATGCCCGGAAAATATAAGTTCATGTTTGGCCTTGCCAACGACGAAATCGGATACATCGTGCCCAAAAGTCAATGGGATGCAAAAGCTCCGTATACCTATGGACGTGACAGCCGCCCTTACGGAGAAGTTAACTCACTGGGACCTGAAACTGCCCCAATTATTCACAAGAATATCAAAGACATGCTGGAGGAGTTGAAATAGACCTGTTCCAACGGAAAATCCCATCCAAGATGGGCAAAGGCCTTGCTCCAGGCGACTGAATGATTTCCCATCGAATCATAAATCACGCCATCCATGTCAAAAAAAATGGCCTTGTGCGTTCCAAAGCCATTCAATAGTTGTTCGTTTTGCATGCAATATCTTTAAGTGGGATCCCTCAGAATTTCCAGAGTCCCGAAATCCAAAATCGAAAATCCAAAATCCAAAATTATAATTATAGCTTACCGGAAATCTCATCCAGCAAACTTGTCACGGTTTTCTGATTGGAGAAACCAGTTGCTCCCAGCAGATAGTTTCCTTTCCACCTCAAACAAACTGTTCCGTTAAATGGATCATTCAGAAGAAAATCGCCTTCAGCCACTTTTTTAATTTTAGCATCAGCATATGAGATGTACTTTAGAACCACCTTCTCCACCTCAGCCAGATCGGCCCTCTCAATGATAAAAAGAGTCAACTCAGCTCCTTTCAAACTGTATTTTGCCCTGACCGCTGAACCCAAAAATCCCAATCCCATAAACTCGGTTGGAATATACTGGCAGGTATTTGGCTGAAGGTTTTCTTTTGGAAACAACCCAATGATTTTTGGGTATTCCGGATTTGAGCACAAAGCCTTGGAGAACTCTGTGGCAAAAGATTTCAATGAAAATCCAGCCACCTTTTCAATCTGCGTGCTGTTGATTTTCACATAAAACTTCCCGGTTACAAAATTCAAAATGGTTGCATCACTGTATCCTTCAAGTCCGATGGGACTGGTTTCGGCTTTTGCAGATCTTTCAATACTGTAGATTCCGTAAGCATGAAGCGGATCTCCGTGATCGTAAACCTCAACGGTCAACTCAGATCCTTCAATCTTCCAGCTTGCCACCTGCAAAGATTCAAAACCGTAGCTGAGGTAAAATTCAGCGGCGCCGTCAATGTGCTCATACAAATTGTCTTTGTTGAAAACCAGCACTTTCCCATCGCTTTTCCAGCCGTTAAGCGTGGGGAAGACAACCCCCTGGGCCCAGATACTCAAAGGAAACAAAATCAGACTTACAAAAAATATTTTTCTCATACCAGAAAATTAGCAGGCACCATTTTGATACGGGCAATATCGGTGATACGCCCGCGAACATCGAATCCATTGGGACAGGCCACTGTGCAACCCGGACAATCTTCACACGGATTGTGCGACAGGTTCAATTTGGCAACAGTGGTTTGTGCCTTGGCAGGAAAACCATATCCATAATTGTACATATAGGACCGCATAAGATCAGGAATAGGAAGATTTTGAGGGCACTGGCCTGAGCAGTTCAGACAACCGTGACAATAAAGTCCCACCTCGTTCATGGCGAGCTGCAGATCACCCTTCTCTGTTTCGTCAAGATCGTGATTTTGGGCAACCTTCCAGTTCTCTTTCACCATTTCGAAGTTGGTAAGCCCGGGAATGCAAGTATGAATCAACGGGTTCGACAAAGCCCACTTCAATGCAGCCTTACAATTAACAGGTTTTTTCTTCTCTTTGTCCAAAAATCCTCCGGCCATACTCTTCATGCCAACAATTCCCAATCCCGCATCGTTGGCCCTTTGCAAAGCTTTTTGCATATCTGCATCATCTTTCAAACGGAAATTGTAGGAGGTGAGGACAACTTCATAAAATTTGCTGTCAACAGCTGCATTTAGAATCTCTGCCATGTTGGAGTGGGTGGTGACACCTACAAATTTAGCTTTCCCGCTCTCTTTAATCCTCTTCAGGGCCTCAATATATCTGGGATCAAGGGCATATGTCCTGTCACTGGCTGCATGAAGATACAGGATATCAACATAGCTCATCTGCAACCTTTTCAAACTTTGATCAAACTTTTCTATAAACTGATCGGTTGAAATGCCCTCCTTTGGAGGATGAATCTTGGTCGAAATGATCACACTCTCCCTCGGAATATCTTTAAAATACTGACCTACCATCTCTTCATTACGTCCATCCTGGTATCCGCTGGCAGTATCAAAATGCCTGATACCTATTTCGTAGGCAGCTTTCAGGATATTGGGATTGTCGGCCCTCATCACGCCCATACTCACGATCGGAACTTCGATGCCGGTATTCCCTAGTGTCCGGTAGATAATATCCTTCTTCTTTTTCTCTTTGTTTTTCTTCTTTTTCTTCTCCTTTGGAACCGACATTGCCTGTGCTGCCATTCCGAGCGTAGCTGTTGCGCCTAAAAACAAAAAATTTCTCCGGTTAAAAGTTGAATTTGCCATATTTTTCAGTTTAGTTTCATTTCGCAAATAAAATAGGTGCCCCCAAAATGGTCTGAAAAGTAATAAAAAAATCTTGATTATACAACCCTGCCAAATGGCTGAATCTGGTTGCTTTTCCATGTTGCTGATTAAATTCTTACCTTTACTGGCTTTTTCAGCCAACTGCTTGAATATTTTGAACTTGGAAGAAAATGCAGATTGACAGGAAAGGGAGACATTGCACGAATATGGATAAAAAATACGATGTAATCATAGTAGGGGCAGGACCTGCCGGTATTTTCACCGCTTATGAATTAATCAAAGAAAAGCCAGGTCTTTCAATTTTGATGCTCGAAAAAGGAAGGGATATTTACAAACGGCATTGTCCCAAGCATACCAACGGTGGTATCTGTATCAATTGCAAACCTTGTTCCATTACGACAGGATGGGCTGGGGCTGGGGCATTTTCGGATGGGAAACTTTCACTTTCACCTGAAGTCGGCGGAACTTTGCCTGATTATATCGGAATCGAAACCGCCAGGGAGATGATCCGGTATGCCGACGACATCTACCTTAAATTTGGTGCAGATACAGGAATCCATGGCCTTATCGAAACCCCGGCTATGAGGGAAATCGGACGAAAATCGATCGAAGCCAATCTCAAACTGGTGCAATGTCCGGTCAGGCATCTGGGTACTGAAAAAACGCAGGAACTTTACCGCTCACTTTACGTACATCTGAAAAACAACGGGGTAGAGGTTCGGTTTAATTCCCCGGTGACTGAATTTATGATAGGGAATCAGCAGATTTTAGGAGTAAAATCCGCAGTAAAAAGCTATTTTGGAGAACATGTAGTGGTGGCAGTAGGAAGAGTCGGCTCCGACTGGCTTATGAAACAATGTGCCAAACAGGCCATTCCAACGGAAGTTGGTATTGTCGACATCGGTGTCAGGGTAGAGTGCCGGAATGAGGTGATGCAGGAGATCAACGATAATTTCTATGAAGCAAAACTGATCCATTACACCCGTACTTTCGACGATAAAGTTCGTACTTTCTGCTCCAATCCGGGAGGATTCGTATCCTCCGAATACTACGACAACAACCTCGCGGTGGTCAACGGCCACAGTTACAAAGATCTGAAAAGCGAGAATACCAATTTTGCCTTGCTGGTCTCGCAAAAATTCACCGAGCCCTTCAACGCTCCGATCGAATATGGTCGTCACATAGCACGTTTGGCCAACATGCTTACCAGGAATAAAATAATGGTTCAACGGTTCGGCGATCTGGTCAGGGGCCGGCGGACCACCTCCGACAGACTTTACCGCAACAACATCGTACCAACCCTGAAGGACGCTGTACCCGGTGACCTGAGTCTGGTACTTCCCCACAGGATACTTTTTGACATCATCGAAATGATCAAATCCCTCGACAAAGTCAGTCCGGGTTTGGCGAGCGATGAAACGCTGCTTTATGGCGTCGAAGTGAAATTCTATTCCAACATCGTCAAAGTTGACAAGAGTTTCCAAAGCCCCTCCGTCAAGAATCTCTTTTTTGGCGGTGACGGCGCCGGAATTACCCGCGGACTGATGCAGGCCTCTGTCAATGGGGTGCTGATAGCCCGTGAAATAGTAAATAATCTTCCTTCAAAATCATGAAAAAACCCGATATACGTTCCTTGTTGGAATCAAGGATTCTTGTCCTTGACGGTGCCATGGGGACAATGATACAACGATACAAATTTTCAGAAGAAGACTTCAGGGGCGAACGTTTCAAAAACTGGAACTCCTCACTCAAAGGCAACAACGATCTGCTCTCACTCACCCGGCCACAAGCCATTGCTGAGATTCACGAAGCCTTCCTGAATGCCGGCGCCGATATTCTGGAAACCAATACATTCAATGCAACATCCATCTCGCAAAGCGACTATGGGACCGAAGCGTATGTCCGCGAAATTAACAGGGAAGCGGCAAGAATTGCCGTTGATGCGGCATTGAAATTTTCTACGCCCGAAAAACCACGCTATGTGGCAGGATCGATCGGTCCTACAAACAAAACCTGCTCCATGTCGCCGGATGTGAACGATCCGGGCTTCAGGGCTATTTCATTTCAGGATTTAAAAGCGTCCTATCGTGAACAGATTGAAGGATTGCTGGAAGGCGGCGTCGATCTGTTGTTGGTCGAAACCATCTTCGATACCCTAAATTGCAAGGTTGCACTGGTGGCCATCAACGAGGTCCTTGAAGAGAAGGGCATCAAGCTTCCCGTTATGGTTTCCGGCACCATCACCGACAAGAGCGGACGGACCCTTTCGGGCCAGACCATCGAGGCTTTCCTCAACTCCGTCTCCCACATCGATCTGCTCACAATTGGCCTGAATTGCTCATTTGGCGCAAAAGATATTCGTCCATACCTGGAAGAACTTAGCAGGAAAGCCCCATTTTTGATCAGTGTTCATCCAAATGCAGGATTGCCCAACCAGTTCGGCGAATACGATGAAACACCTGAAATGATGGGCCTTCAGGTCGCTGAATTCACAAATAATCTAACAGTCAATATTATCGGAGGTTGCTGTGGCACAACACCAGAGCACATCAGGGAATTGGTAAAACTGGCAGCCACAGCCAGGCCACACCGCAAAGCTCAACCCGAGAAGGTAACCCGACTGAGCGGATTGGAGCCGCTCACCATCGACAAACTCTCGAATTTTATCAACATCGGAGAACGCTGCAATGTAGCAGGATCGATCAAATTTGCACGGCTCATCCGCGATGGGAAATACGATGAAGCCCTATCCGTAGCCAGGGAGATGGTAGAAGGAGGAGCGCAGGTTATCGACATAAATATGGACGATGCCATGCTCGATGCCAAAAAGGAGATGGTCAGGTTCCTCAACCTGATCGCTTCAGAACCGGATATTTCGAGATTGCCAATCATGATTGACTCATCCAAATGGGAGGTGATCGAGGCCGGATTACAATGTATCCAGGGTAAGTCAATCGTCAACTCTATCAGCCTCAAAGAAGGCGAGGGGCAGTTCCTCAATTATGCCCGCAAGATCAGAAATTACGGCGCCGCAGTTGTGGTGATGGCCTTCGATGAAGAGGGGCAAGCCACCACCTACGAAAAGAGAATTGAAATTTGTGAAAGGGCTTATCACCTTCTGGTGGATAAAGTTCACTTTCCTGCCGAAGACATCATCTTCGATCCAAATATTCTCACGATTGGAACAGGTTTGGAAGAACACAACAACTATGCAGTCGACTTTTTCAGGACAACCACATGGATCAAAGAGCATTTGCCTTACGCCAAAGTAAGCGGTGGAATATCCAATGTCTCTTTCTCCTTCCGGGGAAACAACATCTTACGGGAAGCCATCCATTCCGTCTTCCTGTTTCATGCCATCAAGGCTGGTCTGGATATGGGAATCGTTAATCCCGGAATGTTGCAGATCTACGACGAAATTCCGGCTGACCTGCTTCAACTCGTTGAAGATCTTGTGCAAAACAGACGACCTGACGCGACAGAACGTCTGCTTGAATTTTCCGAGAAAATTAAAGTAGCAGATGAAAAACAGGAAAAAGTGGAAGCCTGGAGGGAACTTCCCCCGGCCGAAAGGATTGAGCACGCCATGGTGAAGGGTATCACAGACTTCATCGAAAGCGATGTTGCCGACCTGCTTCCTCAATTCGATTCGCCGCTGAATATCATCGAAGGGCCACTCATGGATGGGATGAACAAAGTTGGCGACCTTTTCGGATCGGGGAAAATGTTCCTCCCCCAAGTGATCAAATCGGCCCGGGTCATGAAAAAGGCAGTGGCATGGCTTCAACCATACATCGAGGAAGAGAAGAAATTGCAGCCCAACAAAGTGGTCATTCAAAAGAAGATTCTGCTCGCCACGGTAAAAGGCGATGTGCACGACATCGGCAAAAATATCGTCGGTGTTGTACTCGCCTGCAACAATTACGAAGTCATTGACCTGGGTGTGATGGTGCCCTGCGAGACCATTCTGGATACAGCCAAAAAAGAAAAGGTCGATATCATCGGATTGAGCGGTTTGATCACTCCGTCGCTCGAAGAGATGGTATACGTGGCAAAAGAGATGGAAAAGAGAGGCATAAAACTACCCTTGCTGATCGGTGGGGCTACCACCTCTAAAATCCATACAGCTGTCAAAATAGCCCCCGAATACAGCAATACCACCCTCTATGTCAAAGATGCCTCCCGATCCGTTCAGGTGGTGGCAGAATTGCTGTCAGGATCTCCTGAATTTCTAAAATCCACATTGGATGAGTATGCGGGGTTAAGACAGGTTCACAGTGCCAAAAAGCCAAAAGAATACTGGTCGCTGCAAGAGGCCAGGGAGAGAAAATTTCATCCCGATTTCGTAAAATATCCTGTTTCCAAACCCAACATAATTGGTACTAAATATTTCAATGATTACCCGCTGGAGGAGCTCCGAAAATACATCGACTGGACCTTTTTCTTCCTGGTATGGGAATTCAGGGGAAAATATCCGGCCATCCTGAGTGATCCCGACAAGGGGGAAGCCGCTAGTCAGCTCTTCAAGGAGGCCAATCAGTTTCTGGACGAGATCATCGCGAAAAAGATGATCCATGCCAATGGGGTAGCAGGCATTTGGCCTGCCAACAGTGTGATGGACGATACCGAATTGTATACAGATGAAACACGGTCAGAGCTCATCGGAAAGTTCCATCAGTTACGTCAGCAGGAGAAAAAACAAGGTGCAACTAGTCTGTTTTGTCTGAGTGATTTCATCGCTCCGAAAGAGACAGGTATACCTGATTATTGCGGTGCATTCGTCGTTACAGCCGGAATTGGAGTTGCAGAACTGGTCGCGCAATACAAAAAGGAGAACAACGATTACAAAGCCATCATGCTGGAGGCTCTTTCCGACAGGCTGGCCGAAGCCTTTGCCGAAAAATTGCACCAGTTGGTAAGGACCGAAGTGTGGGGTTACCACAAATATGAATCATTGACGCCGGAAGAGCTGATTGCCTCCAAATACATTGGAATTCGTCCGGCCCCGGGCTATCCTGCCTGTCCCGAACACTCCGAAAAAGAGACCATATTCAATCTCTTGCAGGCAAAAGAGCAATGCGGAATCTCGCTCACCGAAAACTATTCCATGTATCCGAATGCCTCTGTATGCGGGGTCTATTACGCTCACCCCGAATCAAGGTATTTTGGCATTGAAAAAGTCGGCAAGGATCAGGTGGATGATTATGCGCATCGAAAAGAGGTATCTCCCGGGTTTATTGAGAAATACATTCCTTCCAATCTGAACTATGAGCCAAAAAAAGGGGATGAACCTATTGGCCCACCCCCTGCGCAAAAAACAGAAAAACATGCTATTTAGTAGCAGCTATCAGCATAAATTTTAATGTGAAATCGTCGTAGATTACTTTGTCGCCCAGACCCTGGAAAAAACTTCCTGATCCATATTTAATGCCATATTTTGTGCGGTTTACCACCAAGGTTCCGGTCGCGGATATTTGACCTGAATCATCTTTAACTTCAGCATCAAATTCTACCGGTGAAGTAATTCCTTTGATGGTTAAATCTGCTGTAAAGTGATAGAGATTTTCAGACTTGGGAGCAACATTCTTCACTTCCAAAGAGGCTTGCGGAAATTTGGCAACCCCAAAAAAATCATCAGATTTCAAATGACCGATCAATTTTTGATTGTATCCGGCGTCAGTCAAATCAGTATCAACAATGGTATTCATGTCTACAGTCACTTTCCCGCCTGTAATCTTTTTATGTTCAACGGACAGGGCCCCCCCTGCGAAGGCGATGGTACCATGGTGTTGACCGGTAACCTTTTTTGCTTCCCATTCCAGGGTACTGGATGCGGAATTGATTTTGTATTCTTTTGAAAAAGCGGAATAAGAGAATACAAGAAGAACAATACTGAGAAGAATCTTGGATCCAAAAGCCAATTGTCTTTCGGTTCGTTGGGTTTTTAATACTAAATATTTCATATCAATCTTATTTTTATTCATTCTACGTAGTGGCAGAATTTTTGTTTCGAAACAGGAGATAGGTAGATACAAGCTAAAATTGTATATTTAGACTCTGAAATAACTGTCTTAATTATTTTATATGATCAAGAACAACAATACTTTAACAGAAGACGTCAGTCTTACCGGTTTTCGTTTTTTTCAGTCGCTGACAGAAGACGAGATGAAAAGTCTTAACAACGAAATGGTATGTTCTTCCTACAAAAAGGGGAGTGTTCTCTACAAGGAGGGAAGTCGCCTAACGGGATTTTATTGCATCACCAGAGGGATTGTAAAAATATACAAGACCGGAAACGATGGGAAAGAACAGATTATCCGCTTCGCGAAAAATGGGGATATCATTGCCTACCGATCCTTGTTAAGTCAGGAATCTGCCTGTACTTCAGCCAAGACCATTGAGGAGGCCACTTTGTGCCATATTCCCTACAAGACACTACTAAGTCTTATCGAAAGAAATTGGAAATTTTCCCTGGCCATGTTAAAGATAGTTTGTGCAGAGTTAAAGGAAGCCAACGATTACATCACAGATATCGCCCAGAAAACGGTAAGGGAACGGCTCGCTGAAGTTCTTCTGCTTCTGAAACAGGAGTTTGACCTTGACTCCGAAAAAACACTGCAGATTTCCCTTACCAGGGAAGAACTTGCCAACATGGTCGGAACAGCCACTGAGTCAATTATAAGATTGCTATCTGAGTTTAAGCAGGATAAACTTATTGATCTTCAGGGTCGTAAGATAAGGATTATCAACCTTCCGGCTTTGACCAAAGTTGCCAATCTGGCGAAATACTGATCTTTACATGCTGATCCACTTCTCTGGATCTTGCTTACTATTTTCGTACCAAAGCTGGAACTTTAACACGGTTTTGTTGTCATCCTCCTTGTCAGTGTAAATGGTTCCTATCTCCTGTTTTGTATCAACAGTCTGGCCGACCTGAACCGACACGCTTGCAAGATTCGAATAGACAGTAAGATAACTGCCGTGCCTGATTATAATAGCCATATTCCCGCCAATATTGGGCAATACCTTCGTAACCTCACCTTTGAATACGGCGCGCGCCTTTGTCCCCGACTGGGTAGTTATATCAATTCCTGAGTTCCTTCTTATCACATGTTTCAAAACCGGATCCGGGTGCTCTCCAAAATGATCGGTAATCAGTCCCTTCGATAAAGGCCATGGCAACTTACCTTTGTTCATTGAAAAGTCATCGGAAAGATTTTTCCTCTCAGGAGAAGCTTTAACTCCCGGAGTTTTAGAGCTCTTGGTGGCTGCCTTTGATGCAATTCTCCTCGCCTCTTCGGCAATACTTTTTTCAATTTCCTGCTCGAGCCTTGCCGCTATCTTCTGCTGGTTCTCCAACTTTTTCTTTAAATCTTTCTCCTTTTTCTGCAGAAGAACGTAATATTCCTTTTGATCAGCTTTCTGCTTTACATATTTATCTGACAAACTGATTTTTGAAGAGAGCAGCTGCTTCTTATCCAATTTTTTATTGTTCAACTCCTCCACCAGATTCGCCAATTTTGACTGCAATTCAGTTATTTCCTTCACCTGTGTCTTCCGGTAGTCGGCATACTGCTTTAGATAGGTAAAACGCTTGTATGCCTGGTTAAAATCCTCCGCTGCAAGCAGGAACAAAAATTGATTGTTCATATCCTGATTCCTTCTGGCATATCGCAGCATATTGGCATAACGGTTTTTAATCAAAGTCAGGTCTGCATTGAGGGAATCAAGATTTTGTGAACTTCTGATGATGGTCGAATCAAGATAAGTCAATTCATTGCTGATATTGGAAATCAAACTTTCCTGTAGTTTGATCTTCTTCTCCAGCATAGTCAGCCGACTGATCGAAGTTTTGGTATTTTGATCAGTCTCTTTTAACAAATTGTTGATGTACTCAATCTCCTGGCTTGTCTTTTCCTTTTGCTTTCGCAATTCATTGATTGTTTGTCCGTAAGACGAAAAAAACAGGACCAATAAAAAGATTCCAACAATAATTTTTTTAAAAACTTCATTCATGCGTATATAATTGTCTTTTAAGGTCGCATGGAATACCCACCTATTCACTTTCGGTTGGTTTGAAAATATTCTCATGGGTATTTCATCTCTTCAAAGAGGTGCTAAATTCATTTCATTTTCAACTCTTCCAGCTTGTATTTGGAAGGGATAGAGAAACCAAAATCATTTTCATCATCAATCGATACCTTGGACAATTCCACTTGAATATCCAATTTTTCTTGCCCCGATACGGTTACGTGTATCATACCTGGAAACCATTTTGTCCCTATTGCCTTAAATTCTGAAAACTCTATTGTTATAATCCGATCAGTATCTATATCATGGTAAATCTCTTTCCTAACTACAAAAATATCAGGATCCACGAAAATATCCTGTTTGACCAGATGCTGTTCATCTTTTCGTTGCTTAAAGCGTTCAAGTTTCATTTCATTGGCAGCAAATTTCCTGAACCTGCGATCTCTGATCGAAGAAATTTTGTACATATTGTTCTCAACCACCAACACATAATCCCTGAACTGATTCTCCCTCAAATCTTGTTTCAAGGATTGCATATGGTTACTCAAAATCGATTGTATTATCTGAAAATCGATATCATAACCGATCGTTTCGGCAATCTTTTGAATCGTTCCTTTCATCACTTGTTTGCCCAAATGATTGACAACCTTGAAAGAATCCTGGCCAAGTTCAAGTTTGCCTACCGGGATGATCAATGTCTGGGCAGAAACCTGTATAATACTGTCCCGCTTTATCCTATAAAATCCCCTGACTGATTTTACCTTGCCGTTATTGTCAATCGTCAGGCTAACTTTTTTGACAGACAAGGTGTTGTATTTGAGCTCATTTTCAGTCACAATCCTGACAGCACGTCTGACACTGACCGGCTTGACCTTCTTTTCAATAACAATTTTTTCTGTGTGCTTACATCCTGATCCCAGGATAAGGAGAATCCACAAACTACAAAAAATTACAGCTTTTATCTTCATGTTTTACTCTTCAACCGATTCAAAGAAAGTTACCGTTTTGATTTTCTCAGGCAGCACCTTCGATGGATTTCCCATTTTCAATGATTTTTTCCACTGTTCCACTGCCTTTTCCTTCTCGTTTAGAAAAAACAATATATCTCCATAATGTTCAACCAAAACATGATTTTGCCCTATACTGTTGGAAAGAGCAGATTCCATGTAAAATTTAGCCAACTGATAATCCTTCTTTTTGAACAATACCCAGGCATAAGTATCCAGATAAGTGGCGTTATTGGGATTGCTCTGAACCACTGCGCTGCTTAGTTTCTCTGCCACATCCAACTTCATCGACCTCAGGGATAAATAATAGGCATAGTTGTTCATGGCCAGGTAATTCTGAGGATCAATTTTGACAACCTTGTCAAACCAGGAGTACGCCTTGTCGTATTTCTTTTGCTTATAATAAGCCTCCGCCCGGTAAGTATATATTTGCGAAAGTATCTGATTGTTGTTGGTTGCGTTCGCCTCTGCCGAATCAAGAACGGCAAATATATCCTGATAATTTCCCAGTTGTAACATGGATACGGCATCCAATATGTACAAAACAGGTTGTTCAGGGAAATATTTGATGGCAGCCTTACTATCCTGACTAAGTGACTTCCAATCGGTTAAATCATTGTCAACAAATAGCAACCTTTCCCAATAGGCATAATTTCCCTTGTTTATTTCTACAACCAGTCTCAATTGTTCACGCGCCTCTTTGTTTTGCTTTTTGGCAAGGTAATATTCTGCAAGCAGCGCCCGCGGCCGCTCATCATCGACATGTTTATCAATCAGAATATTTATGAGTTCAAGTCGCTGCTGATCAGTTAAATGGTGATCTTCAGATTGGGAAAGCAACATGTACATTTGTATTTTGGCATCCAACTCCAGGCTATTGCTCTCAAAACCTATCTTCAAATGCTCAATTGATTTGGCATAGTTCCCGGCTACCTTATAGTAATTTGAAAGCGAAAAATGGACAAAACCATCATCCGGCCTGTATTGGAGTACCTTGTTGTAATTCTCCAAAGCTTTATCCATCAAACTATCAGCCAAATACATATCAGCCAGTAACCCATAATACTTTGTGTCACCCTGAAACTTGGTTACCAGATTTTCTATCTCATGGTAAGCCTCCTGTTTTTTCCCCTGCTTTAAAAATATGCCTTGTTTGCCCAAAGAAACTTGCTCAGTAATGCCCCACTTTTTCTCCAATTCGTCATAACAGGCAAGTGCAGTATCCAATTTCCCTGCCATGCCGAACATTTCCGCGCGAAAAATTGGGTAGTCTGTGTTATCAGGTGAAAGCACGGATAAAGCACCAAAAGTATCAGCTGCCTTCTCATACAATTTATTCTGCTGATAAATTTTTGCCAATAAAATCAGATAATATTGATTCTTAGGATTCAAGGAAGAAGCTCTCTCAAGCATCATCATGGCACTCTGAAAATCACCCCTTAAAATGTGAATATTTGCAATTTCATACAGTGAAGAGGAAGAGGAGGGATCCATTTCAAGACAATGGGAAAATATCTTAATCGCCTCTTCTGCATTACCAATCGTTCGCTGTTTGATACCTTCTACAAACAGATACTCAAATTGTTGTTTCTGATCGTCAGTCAAAAGGGAAAGGGACTTGCTCTCCTCTTCAGGCACGACCATTTTTACCGTTTGCTGAGGGCTCTTGCATGAGAATACAAGAACGATGAGAGGTAAGGTTACCCAAAATATATAGTTTTTTCTAATCATTTCAATTGTATTGAGCATTCCTTAATGCTTTCCGGTATGTCCAAATCCACCTTCACCACGTTCACTTTCATCCAGGATATCTACCATATCCCATTCAACTTGTTTGTAGGATGAAATAACCATTTGGGCAATTCGTTCACCATTGTTGATGATGAAATCTTCCTGAGACAAATTGATCAGGATGATCTTAATCTCCCCCCTATAGTCAGCATCAATTGTCCCGGGTGAATTGAGTACCGTTACACCCTTGCTGATGGCCAAACCACTTCTTGGCCGGACCTGTGCTTCATATCCGTTGGGCAATTGAATATAAAGTCCGGTGGGTATCAGCATCCTTTCCAATGACCTAAGAACCAATGGCTCTGCCAAATCGGCGCGAAGATCCATTCCTGCGGATTGTGTGGTACTGTATAGAGGTAAACTATTTTGTGATCTGTTGACAATTTTTACTTTCATCCCAAATTTCCCTGATTAAAGTAAGCTATTCATAACATATTGAAATACAAATGATTAATTATATTTTTCCTGCTGAATCCCAAAACTGAAATGAATTGATTTTCCATGAACTATTAATCGGCTAAGATAAGAAACTAATCAACCTCTTCCATCTCCATTTAACTGCTTTGGCAGCAATCTCTTCAAATCTGATTTTTCATTGTGCCAGATAAAGAAAAGGAAAATTGAAAATAGCAGAGTCCTGAAAATGTAATTGAAAATATCATTGCTGAAATTTATTTTTATTTCAATGATATACAGGAATATAGCTACAAAAAAATAGGATCCAATTTTTTTAAGGTCATACTTGACCGGGAAATATTTTTGCCCATAATAATAACTGATGAGGGTAATAATCAAAGACGAGAAAAAGAAACCATAGGCAGAAGCCATATAACCCAGCTTGGGTATAAATAGAATATTGATTATTAATGTTATAACACCGCCTATCACTGAAAAAATTGCACCATATTTGGTTTGATCCGTCAATTTGTACCAAAGTGATTGGGTGTAGAAAATACCCATAAAAAGATTCCCCATCAACATCCAGGGTACAATTTTTAATGCTTCATGATATCCTGCCCTTTTCGGACCAATGAAGTATTTCAAGATGTCCATATAAAAAATGACTCCTATAAAAATGAGTAATCCAAATATGACGAAATAGTTCATAATCAAACTATAAACACTCTTGGAGGCTTCGTTTTTATAATGTGAGAACAAGAATGGTTCAAATGAAAATCTGAAGGCCTGAATGAAAAGTGTCATCAAAATGGCCAGTTTTCCGCTCGCTGCATAGACCCCCAATTCATACATAGGATCTTTACTTTTGTCGATAAGCTGAGGAATCAATATTTTATCAATATTCAAAGTAACCATACCTGCCAATCCAACAACCAGAATAGGCCATCCATAGCTCAACATGGTTCTGAGCATTTCTGTTTTAAACACCATTTTTTTAATCCCCAAATCAGGCAAGAAAAGCAGCAAAGTGACGACAGAAGCGATCAGGTAAGACAAAAAAGCATATCCGATACCAATCTTCGGACTGTACAAATATTGAATAAACGAATCTGGGTTGTGTGAAAGAATCCTTGGACACAGCAAAATCCAGAAAAGATTTAGCAGGATGTTGATACTAATATTGATGATCTTGAAGAAGGCGAATTTTATAGGTCGCTGTTGCAAGCGTAACTTTGCAAATGGAATAGCAGTAATTGCATCCAGCGCAACCGTAATACCCATCCAAACGATATAGAGATGTTGGTCAGGATATCCGGCCCAACCGGAAATTTCCCTTGAGAAAACAGTGATGAGTACCACAAATAGGAGAGATGTAACCGAAAGTGCTGCCAGAGAAGTGCCAAATACCTCATTAGGTTTGTCGCTCTTGCTGGCAAACCGAAAGTAAGAAGTTTCCATTCCATAGGTGAGGAGTACCTGAAAAAAAGCAACATAAGCCAACAAATTACCCAGTATTCCATATTCACTGGCAGGAAAAGTATAGGTGTAAATAGGGGTAAGCAATAAATTCAGGAATCGGCCAACGATACTTGGCACACCATAAATCATGGTCTCTCCGGCTAATTTTTTAAGTGCACTCAAGTCAAAAAATATTTAATATTCAAACACAAAGATAATTTAGAATAGCAATTGAGATTTAAAAACATCGAATTTCATACTTAGGACTTCAGAATTTGTTTTTGGTACATAAGCAATCTTTGCAACCTTTACAAAATAAGATTCTATTTTTGATAAAAATTTCTATTATTTAATTCTATCGTCATGAGCCGGTTGACACTCTCAATTATTACATCTCTTTTTGCTGTGACAAGTTTCATGAATTGTGCCCAGTCAAACAGTCATTCCAGACGCCCGGTAACTGCCATACAGGTTGAACCCAAAAAGAAGAATTTCAAATTAGGAGAGGAGATTCAACTAAACCTGCAAACAAAATTAAAGGAGGGTATTTTGGAAAAAATTGAAATTTCTATTGATGGAAAATTGGTTCAAACTTCAAAAAATTTAACAAATTCATTCATTTATAAAACAAATAATTTTGGCGTTGGTAAACATATTGTAAAAGTGTCTGCATTGAAATCTGACGGAGTCACAGGAGATAATTACGAAGAAATATTGGTCACTTCAGACACCAAACCAACTAAATATTCCTACCAGATTGTAGCAGAATATCCCCACAATACTACTCATTTTACGCAAGGTATGGAATTCAAAAATAACCTGCTATACGAAGGAACCGGGCAGGAAGGAACCTCATCAATTTATCAGCTTGATGTTAAAACTAGTAAAGTACAAAAAGAATATAAGCTTGAAAATAAATATTTTGGTGAAGGAATTACCATTCTAAACAATAAAATATATCAATTAACCTACAAAAACAAAATTGGTTTCGTTTATGATTTAAATACCTTTAAATTACTGAATACCTGGAGTTTTAAATCAAACGAAGGGTGGGGTTTAACCAATGACGGTCATTCTCTGATCATGAGTGACGGTACCGAAAATATTTACTATATTCATCCAGAAACCTATAAGGAAGAGAGAAAAATTCAGGTATGTAATGAATATAATATTGTACCAAATATAAATGAGATGGAGTATATTAAAGGTGAAATTTGGGCAAATATTTGGCAAACTGATACAATCCTTATCATCGATCCGGAGAGTGGAAAAGTAAAAGGTGAGATCAATTTAAGCGGGTTATCCGGAACAATTCTTCAAAATCAAAGAGAACAAATTGATGTATTGAATGGGATAGCCTGGAATCCAGTTACTGACAAAATTTATGTTACAGGCAAACTTTGGCCAAAAATATTTGAAATAAAATTGATCAAAAGTTCCAATTAGAACAAAGTCCTCGAATTATTTCCATTATAAATTTTTCCTAAATGACTATAGGCTAAATCAGTAACCTCTCTTCCGCGTGGAGTTCGTTTGATAAAGCCTTCTTTTATTAAGAATGGTTCATACACCTCTTCAATGGTTCCTGAATCCTCCCCTACGGCTGTCGCTATTGTTGAAATACCCACCGGACCACCTTTAAATTTATCAATAATGGTAGACAAAATTTTGTTGTCCATTTCATCCAAACCAAATCTGTCAATATTCAAAGCCTCCAGCGAATACTTCGTTATTTCAATATCAATAATTCCATTTCCTTTCACCATGGCAAAATCCCGTACCCTACGTAATAATGAGTTGACAATTCTTGGGGTTCCTCTGCTTCTTCTGGCAATTTCATAAGCTGCGTCCTTTTCAATTTTAACATCAAGTATTCTGGCAGATCGTTTAACAATACCAGTTAATATTTCAATGTCATAATATTCCAGATGACAAGTAATGCCAAATCTGGCACGCAAAGGCCGGGTTAATAAACCACTCCTGGTGGTTGCCCCAATTAGTGTAAATGGATTTAGTTCTAGCTGAATAGATCTTGCACTCGGACCCTTATCTATCAATATATCAATACGAAAATCCTCCATTGCAGAATAGAGATATTCTTCAACAACAGGACTCAAACGATGTATTTCATCAATAAAAAGAACATCATTTTTTTCAAGATTAGTAAGCAGACCAGCCAAATCACCTGGTTTATCCAATACCGGACCAGATGTCAATTTTAATTTAACACCAAGTTCATTGGCAATGATATTTGACAAAGTTGTCTTACCTAATCCTGGTGGACCGTGCAACAATACATGGTCCAGCGATTCACCCCGCATGATCGCAGCCTTAACAAAAACCTGGATATTATCTGTTATTTGGGATTGACCGGCAAAATCAGCAAACTTTAACGGTCTTAACTGGTTGTCTAACTCCCTTTCAGCATCACCACCATTGAGATCTCTTAAATAAACAAATTCTCCCATCAGTTAATAAGATTTCATCTTTTAAAATATTGAAAGGAACCAATTATATTTCAACTATTACCTTGCTTTTCCATTCAAAGCTATTTATTATTGAAACCTAAAAAAAGTTGGAACATATTTATAATTGTTCTTCAAAAGATTCTATGATTTCTTTAAATTTGAATGCATTGAAAGGCTTCTCCATAAGATAATCCATTCCATTTTCAACGCATTTTTGAAAATCATTGTTCAATGTATTTGCAGTAAAAGCGATAATGTGTGTATAACCTCTGCTTTTTTCTTCGTTCTCAAGTTTTCTAATTTCAATTGATGATTCAAAACCGTCCATTACCGGCATCATTAAATCCATTAATATCACGTCAAATTTTTGAACTTTAAATATATTTAATCCTTCCAAACCATTATTGGCAATTGTAACAATACAATTTAATTTGGATAAATTTATAATCATTAACTTCTGATTCAAAACATTATCTTCAACCAGAAGTACTCTTAGGTTTTTTTTAATTTTAACAGTAGATATCATCAGTAATTTGTGAAAAATTTAGTTTAAAAATCTATTAAAATGATGGAATGAAAGAGGGATTTCATTCTATGAACAAGTCAATAGTATATTTGAAAAATTTTTAAATTTGAAAAACTGTATTTTTTATTTATATGCTGTTAATATTGTTTATAATTATTTAAGTTTTTGATAATTTACATCTTTTAAAAAGATGCTGATTGTTTATTAACTTTATAAATAATTGCAAAACTGCAAAATATAATTTTATTAACACAATGTTAATTTTAAATATGAAGCTGGGATTGTTTTTTATTTTTATTATTTAAAGTTCAATTGTTTTTTATTTTTATTTTAAAAATATGTATTTTTCATCTCTTTCTTGATAAAAATTTGTTTTAATTTTTTTTTTGGAGTGAATTTAAAAATTTATTAACAGTTATTAACATTATATGTTAAGTAAAATACATTTTTTTAACTCAATAACATGTTGAAAATAGCTTTAGCTTCTGATCATGCTGGATTTGCATTAAAAAATGCTATCATTCAGTATCTTAAAGAACAAAATTATGTAATAATTGATTTTGGTTGTTTTTCTGATGAAAGTTGCGATTATCCTGATTATGCTCACCCATTGGCTTTTGCTGTTGAAAAAGATTCAAATTTAGTTGGAATTGTTTGCTGTGGTTCGGGAAATGGTATTAATATGACTGTAAATAAGCACCAGGGTATCAGATCAGCAATTTGTTGGAACAATAAGGTTTCAGAGCTTGCCAGATCTCATAACAACGCCAATGTATGCTCACTTCCTGCCCGTTTTATTTCGATTGAGGAGGCTTTGGGGATAATTCATATTTTTCTTCACACTGATTTTGAATATGGTCGTCATTTGATACGTATTAACAAGATTCCTGTTTTGTAATTTTTTAGATTTATATGTCCGGATTGTATGTCCATGTACCTTTTTGTAATGAAAAGTGTCATTATTGTGATTTCTATTCCGGAAATCAGTTGTATCTTATAGAAGATTATGTTAATGCTATTGTACTTGAAATAACATTAAGAGAGAGTTATTTATCTGATAAAGAGATTAATACTATATATTTTGGAGGAGGTACTCCATCTTTATTATCTTCTGTTCAAATTTTAAAAATATTAGAAAATATTAGATTGAGGTTTACTGTGAAATCGGATGCAGAGATTACACTTGAATGTAATCCTGAAAATATCAATTCTGATTATTTGGTTCAATTGGCATTAGCTGGAATTAATAGAATTAGTTTAGGAGTACAATTTTTGGATGATGAGGTTTTGATGAAATTTAACAGACATCATTCTAAATATTTAATAATTAACGCATTAAGTGTTTTAAACTCTTCTTCTATTGAAAATATTTCTGTTGATTTGATTTATTCAGTGCCTGGAATTAATGATAAATCTTTGGTTTCCGCCCTCGAACTGCTTTTGGCCTATGATATAAAGCATTTTTCTGCTTATAGTTTAACTGTTTCAAAAAATTCTAAACTGTTTTGGAAGATTAGAAATGGAGAAATTGTTGAAAATGATGAAAATAGTTTTATCGGCCAGTATTGGATAATTAATAATATGTTGGTTTCAAATGATTACTGCCAGTATGAGGTGAGTAATTATGCAAAAGATAATTTTGTATCAAGACATAATTTGGGTTATTGGAACCAATTAGCCTATTTGGGTGTAGGTGTATCAGCCCACAGTTATAACTTACATTCAAGGCAATGGAATCACATGAATATTAAAAAATATATTCGTGATTTAGAAAATGGTATTATTGATGTTGATATCGAAACACTTACTGATATTGATCGTTATAATGAATATATAATTTTGAAATTGAGAACATTTCAAGGTATGTCAGATAGATATGTAAAGGGAAGTTTTAATAGTGAAATTTATTTACACTTTAGGAAAACTATGAATGAAATGAAAAGATTAGGTCATTTTGATTTTATTGATGATCTGATAATTTCTAAGAAATCAGATCTTTTACTTTCAGATTATCTGGCACGAAAATTAATGTTTTAATTGTTTTTGAAAAAGTTAATCAAATGAGTATTTATTTTCATCACGAAGATGTGGTTTTGCCTGAAGTGAATTTTAATGCGTTAGTTAAAGTTTTAAAGCGTGAGATTAGAATCAATAAAAGTAAGCTTGGGAAGATTAATTATATTTTTTGTAGTGACGAGTTTCTTTTTGACATTAATGTGAAATTTCTGAATCATAATTTTTATACAGATGTAATTACTTTTGATTATACAGCTAATGGAGTTGTAAGCGGAGATATATACATTAGTACGGATAGGGTGTTGAATAATTCAATTACTTTTGACCAATTGTATATTGATGAATTGGTGCGTGTAGTTTCGCACGGTTTGTTGCATTTGTTGGGGTACAATGATAAAGAGTATGAGGAAGTAATTTTGATGAGAAAAAAAGAATCAGACTTGTTGTTTAAATTTAATTCTTTGGTCGATCTTTAATACCACTAATTTTTTTTTACCTGAATGAGAGGGAACAGATTTTTTGATGTAATTGTGGTGGGTGCTGGTCATGCAGGTTGCGAGGCTGCAAGTGCAGCTGCAAAATTGGGTTCTAAAGTATTGCTCATAACGATGGATATTAACAGGGTTGCTCAAATGAGTTGCAATCCTGCTATAGGAGGAATAGCAAAAGGTCAAATCGTTCGTGAAATTGATGCGCTTGGTGGTATGATGGGAAAAATCACTGATTTAAGCGCTCTTCAATTCAGAATGCTTAACCGTTCTAAGGGACCGGCTATGTGGAGTCCAAGGGCACAGTGTGATAAAATTAAATTCTCAGAGAATTGGAGAATTGAACTTCAATCAAATAGAAATATAAGTTTTTGGCAGGGAACTGCTGTAGAATTGATTCTTGAGGAGGGTCGTACCAAAGGGGTGAGAACAGAAGTCGGCATTGAATTTTTTTCAGAATCCATCATTTTGACAAATGGGACGTTTCTTAATGGATTGTTGCATTTTGGGCAAACTCAATTGGGAGGAGGAAGAATTTCAGAGCCTGCTTCATTAGGAATTACTGAACAACTGAAAGGTTATGGATTGAGGGTCGGAAGAATGAAGACGGGTACTCCGCCACGCATAGATAAGCGAACAATTGATTTTAGTCAGTTAGAAGAGCAGGCCGGAGAAGAGGGTAATCAATTTAGTTATTATTACCATTCAGAGAAAAAAATGGCTGCTTTAAATTGTCATATCACTTACACCAATGAAATTGTTCATAAGGAACTAGAGAAGGGTTTCAAGTTTTCACCGATGTTCGATGGGACGATTAAGAGTCTAGGTCCAAGATATTGTCCAAGTATAGAAACAAAGTTGATAATATTCTCAGAGAAAAAATCTCATCAGTTATATTTGGAGCCTGAAGGTGTAAATTCTGTCGAGTATTATTTGAATGGATTTTCTACTTCCTTGCCTTATGAAGTTCAGGAACAAGCTTTAAAATTTATCCCTGGTCTGGAGAATGCAAGAATAATCAGGCCGGGTTATGCAATTGAGTATGATTTTTTCGATCCAACACAATTGCATCATTCGTTGGAATCTAAGATAATTGACGGATTATTTTTGGCGGGACAGATTAATGGAACAACCGGATATGAAGAAGCTGGAGCTCAAGGCTTGATTGCCGGTATCAATGCTCACCAAAAATTGGAGAAATTGCATCCACTTGTTTTGTCAAGGGATCAAGCTTACATTGGTGTTTTAATCGATGATCTGGTGACAAAGGGAGTGGATGAGCCATATAGAATGTTTACCAGCAGAGCTGAACATAGGTTGATTTTGAGACAGGATAATGCAGATGAGCGTTTATCAGAATTGGGTTATAATATTGGTTTATTACCTGAATATTTATATAAGTTGTTTAAAGAGAAGTCATTATTTATTGAGAGGATGCTTGATCAGTTGACTACTATTTCGGTGAAACCCGAGTTGGTAAATGATTTTCTGGTGGAAAATTCTTCTGCCCCAATTAGACAAAAGGCAAAATTGTACAATATCATTAGTAGACCACAAATAACTTTAAGAGGTTTTTTTGAGAGATTCCCAACGATTAAAAGTAAGATGGAGGTGATCCCTGATTCATTAATCTGTGATGTCATTGAATCAGTTGAGATTAGAATCAAGTATGCCGGTTATATCAATAGAGAAAATACTGCTGCGGAGAAATTGTCAAGATTGGAGAATATTAAGATTGAGAATAGATTTGATTATCAAAGTATTTTGTCATTGT
The DNA here is from genome assembly GCA_964358545.1 of uncultured Tangfeifania sp. Classification (GTDB taxonomy): domain Bacteria; phylum Bacteroidota; class Bacteroidia; order Bacteroidales; family Prolixibacteraceae; genus CAINVV01. The sequence goes on from CAYHQN010000011.1 coordinate 38,552, forward strand.
CGACGGAAGCTAGGGAAAAGTTGTCAAAAATTAACCCAAAAACTATAGGTCAGGCTCATAGAATTCCTGGTATTTCTCCAAACGATATAAATGTTTTATTGGTATTATTGGGTCGTTGATGTTCCACGTGGAACAAATCAATAATAAATAGATGTTGCTACTTTGAAAATTTTGTAATCCGGAGGATTCTATTCCTGATTGTCTAATAAGTCTAAGTTTTAAAATTGAAGTAAAAATGGATAGAATAAGTATTGGAATAGAGGATGTAAAGAACTCAATAAGAAACGTGCCAAATTTTCCAAAAGAAGGAATTCAATTTAAAGATGTTTCCACCGCTTTTAAAGATAGAAGAATTTTTAAATTCATAGTTTCAGAAATACGGAACAAATATCAGGGGTGCGGGATTACTAAGGTAGTTGGAATTGAGTCGAGGGGATTTATTCTTGGAAGTATTTTGGCAGGCGAGTTGCATGCGGGTTTTATTCCAATTCGAAAACCCGGTAAATTGCCATCTGAGACTTTTGTTCAGTCCTATGATCTTGAGTATGGATCAGATGCCTTGGAAATCCACACGGATGCGCTGGACAAAGGTGATATTGTATTAATTCATGATGACTTGCTTGCTACAGGAGGCACGGTAAATGCTGCAGTTGACTTGGTGAGGAAATTCGGTGTCACTAAAATTTATGCAAATTTTTTCGTTGAATTAGACTTTTTAGGAGGGAGAGAGCGGATTGCAAAAGAAATTGAGGTTTGGTCGCTAATCCATTATTGATCATTTAGGTGCATCAAGACAACCACATATCGCATTTGGCTGAGGTTAAAAAATTGCCGTCTAATCCCGGAGTTTATCAGTTTTTTGATAAGGAAGATAAGATCATTTATGTAGGCAAGGCTAAGAATTTAAAAAAGCGGGTTTCTTCCTATTTCCTGAAAACCCATGATAACAGGAAAACAGAAGTTTTGGTCAGACAGATTGAAAAAATCAGACATATTGTAGTAGATAGTGAGGAGGATGCCCTGTTGCTTGAAAATAATCTGATTAAGCAATACCAACCGAAATACAATATTCTGTTAAAAGATGACAAGAGTTTTCCCTGGATTTGCATAAAGAATGAACCATTCCCGCGAATTTTTTATACTCGTAAAAAGGTAATGGATGGATCCACTTATTATGGACCCTATACCTCGGTCTATATGGCCAGGACAATTCTTGAGGTAATTAAGCAATTGTTACAGATTAGGAATTGCAATTTGAGTTTGTCGGAAGCGAATATCACGGGAAAGAAATTTAAAAAGTGTCTTGAATTTCAAATTGGTAATTGCAAGGCACCTTGTGAGATGCTATATTCAAAGCAAAATTATGATCTTGATATTCAAAATGCGAAAGCAATTCTAAGTGGAACAATTACACCAGTCTATAATTATTTGAAAGGTGCCATGCAATTGGCATCCGAAAAGTATGATTTTGAGCGCGCCAACGAGTACAAATCAAAGATTGAGGTTCTTGATAATTATAGAAGTAAGTCATTGGTTTGCAGTGCATCAATGACCAATATGGATGTATTTTCATTCCACGAAGATGATAAAAATGCTTTTGTAAATTATTTTAGAATAGTAGATGGCTCTATTGTAACATCATATTTGTTAGAGGTTAAGAAGAAGTTGAATGAATCAAAAGATGAGATTTTGTCGTTTTGTATCGTTGAAATACGTAAAATATGTAATTCGGAGTCTACTGAAATTATTCTTCCTTTTTTAATTGATGTTGAATTTGAAAAATTGAAGATTACAGTTCCCCAGATAGGAGAGAAGAAGAAAATACTTGAATTGTGCGAAAGAAATGGTAGGTTATTTATGCTTGAAAGGGCAAAGAATGAATCCGCTAAATCTCCTGTTCTTAGAAAACAAAGGATCCTTGAAAGGATGCAGAAGGATCTAAAGATGAGTGTCCTTCCAAGGATAATTGAATGTTTCGACAATTCTAATATTTCCGGAGATTTTCCGGTATCTTCTTGTGTAGTATTCAAGGATGGACAACCGTTAAAATCGAAATACAGGCATTTTAATATAAAATCTGTTGAGGGACCGAATGATTTTGCCTCCATGGAAGAGGTTGTAAAACGCCGGTATAGCAGACAATTGGCTGAGGGTTATCAACTACCTGATTTAATAGTCATTGATGGGGGGAAAGGACAACTTTCTTCTGCCTTCTCCGTTCTTTCAAAATTAGGAATTGAACAAAAAGTGTCGTTGATAGGTATAGCAAAGAGATTGGAAGAGCTCTATTTTCCAAATGACCCCATTCCTATTTACCTCGATAAGAAATCGGAGACGTTAAAAGTTTTACAGCATTTGAGGGATGAAGCGCACCGGTTTGGAATTACTTTCCATCGGTTAAAAAGATCGGAGAATTTCACTAATTCGGAACTTTCAGCTATTCCAGGAATTGGTAACAAGACGGTTGAAAAACTTTTAAGTCGCTTTAAATCAGTCGTTAAAATCAAAACTGCTGAGTTTGTAGAACTGCAAAAGGTGGTGGGAAAGGACAAAGCAATGAAGGTTCTTGATTTTTATGCTAAAAGTGAAGCGTCAGAAAAGAGAGGCATATAGAATGTTATTAAAATCGCTTGATTTTTTAGAGGTAATTAACTTCTTTATAGCATAAATATTATGTTTTTGACCCTGTAATCTTTTTATTTCCAAAAGGATATTTTTTGCTATTGAATCCTCTGATTCAACTAAAACTTCTTCAATTATTCCTTTTGCAACTTCAAGTTTGTATGAGATTTCAGAATTGTTGAAAACGATATGATGCTGATATAAGTATCTGGGCGAATAGCCGAAAATCCACTCTTCGGTAGAATATTTGGTTTGGACCAAATCCATAATTGGCGTAATTGCAGATTCAGGTAAATTGCAGGAGTCAATTTTAAGATTTTCTTTGCCATAGAAATTTGGAAGATTGGCGAGGATATAATCGATATTGATTTTTGTTGATGCTGCAGAAAGGTTCATCACTGAGGATCTTTTTGAAGCGATTGATTTGTCGGTATATCTAGCCAGATTTGCTTTTAAAGATAGAGAAAGATTAGTTAAGTTGCAATCAATCAGTAATGTACCATGAGCCAATACTCTATTTTTGTATACATGCATGGCACTGCCTGAAATTTTTTTTCCTTCCAACATAAAATCATTTCTTTCTGATAATGACAATTCAGGAACGAGTTGCTGCAAAAAAAGGAAAATGAATTCAGTGATAATTTTGTAAGAGATGCTTTCAGAAATTCCTACGGATTGAATAAAACTGAAATTTAGATTGCCCTTATCATGGTAAACGGCTCCTCCGCCGGATAATCTCCTGGCTACTAATATGTTATTTGCCAAAATGAAGGGAGCATTGACCTCTTTTTGAGCGATCTGATGTTTTCCAACCACCACGCAGGGATTGTTTATATAAAGGAATAGATAATCTTCAAAACTGTTCTTAAGCAAGTACTCTTCCGTAGCAAGATTCCAATAAGGATCTTGGCTCGATGAGATCAAAAGGTTCATTTTTTCTGGGGTTTAATCGTAGTGATTTCCCCGGAAAGTATTGGATTTTCGTAGCTGATCTTTTGGTCAAGTTCAAAATCATATAGCGTTAGGATTCTGAGACGGTAATAAGCTAACCAATAGGTAGCCAAAGAATTAATATAATCCAACTTACCGGTAACTCTTTCCGAGGAAGCTATGTTCATGTCCGTTATGGTAATTTCTCCGTTCTGAAATTTCTTCAGCGCAATGATGTAACCATTGGCCGCAACTTTGTCTGCTTCCTCGGCTGTTTTTAGCTGATCCTTCAGCAAACTGAACTGTTCAACCTGTACAATGACACTTCTGTCAAAATCTTCAAAGGCTTGTTTGACATCGAAACTAACCAGGTCGCGGTTGGATTCTGCCATTTTTACCGAAGATGCAGCTTTTCCCCAATCCAAAATCGGAACGCTGAAAGTAAGTTGCAGCATCCGCTGATTCAAAGGCTGATTGTAAATTCCAGGAAAGGTTTCAGCACTGTTAGATAATCCGTAATTACCTGAAAGTGCAGCAGATAATCCGCTACTTCTTTTTGCCTGTGTAAGCTCACTTTCGGCAGAGATGAGCCTGCGTAAGTAATACACCTGCTCTGAACGGTTTTCGCGGGCTTCTTTCAGCGCTTTTTGGGGATCTATATCGAAAAGCGTGATTAACAGGGGCATTTGAAGTTCAATATTTACTTTTTGGTCCAAACCAATGTAGGATTTCAAAGAAAAGTCTGCATTTTTTAAATTCATATTTGCAGAACTCATTGATTTCTCGGCATTTAGAACTGAAAGTTGGATGCGGGAAAAGTCATTTTCAGAAATTTGCCCAAGTTTCTTTTTTACCTGTGCAATTTTCAAGTTATCCGAACTGTTATCAAAAGAACTTTTGGCAAGGTTGTAGTTCGTTTGGATTCTCAAATAATTGAAAAAATAGTATGTAGCTGTATAAGCGATATTCTCAATGGTCTGAATAAAATTTTTCTGAGATTCGTCGTAGATCATTGGCTCTGTCTTCTTCGTCCATTTCATCCAGTTATAGGCAAAGATTGGCTGATTAAACCCGATTGAAAAGGGGCTACCCGAGTATCGTACACTATTCTTGTTATAATCCTGAACCCTGGCGAAGGAAGTGGAGGCATAGATTTGTGTCCCTGTAAGCGGAATATACTGATTCAATGATAGATAAGAGGCAATAGAAAGATTAGATACCTGCCTGAATTCGATGCTTCCATCAGGTTGGGTTACGGGTACAGTTGATTGCGCGTAGTTAGGGAGTGTCCCATTTAGAATCAGGTTTGGCAGAAATTGCTTTGTAAAATTTCTGTACCGCCAATAAAAGCTTACATGTTGATTTTGAGCATATTTAAGAGAAGAGGATTGAGAAATTGCCAAATCAACGATGTTTTTTAAACTAAGGCCCATTTTAACTGAGTCTTTGTTATTATTTCCTTCCTGAGCAAAAATCGTGTAATTTAATGACAACAGTAGAAAAGCAATACTGAATATAATTTTCACCTTCTTACACATAAATCATTATTTAACAGATATTTCACTGACATTTTTTAGTTGATGGTATCCAGCCAACGGGACAATGATCTGGTCGCCTTCTTTGACACCGTCAGAAATTTCAATGTAGGCAGGACTTCTGTATCCTGTAGAAATTCTATGCTTTATTGCCTTTCCGTCGCTATAAACGTACAGGAATTCTGGATTTCCCTTTTCAAATTGAGGGATATTCTTGATTCTTAACGCGTTCTCTTTGAAATTTTTGGCAACCCACAATTCTATTTTTTGATGTGGAATTAGCTTAGGATGTGATCGTTCCTCCAGGTGAACATTGAATTGAATTTTGCCATTTTCAACAATTGGAGAGACGATCCCGATATGACCATATAGAGTGGTATCCTCAAAAACAGCATAGATTGGTGTGCCTGTTTTTACAAAATCAGCCATCTTTTCTTCAATGGAGCCGGATATCTTGAATGAAGAGAGATCCGAAATTCTCACAAGTACCTGATCCTTGCTAACTCTCTCGCCTGGTTTGTTGCCAATGGCCAGCACGATTCCAGAGGATTGAGATCTCACATTCATCTGTTCCAATCCGAGTAACTTATCCTTCAAATCCTTTTCCTGAATTTCTATCCCCAAAAGCAAACCCTCTTCTTCTGCTCTTAACTGCTTAATCCTGATAGTGTTTTTTTCTTTAAGGGTAAGTAGTTCTTTTTCGGCAAGGGCTATTTCCTGTTTGGTCTTTTCAATTTTTGCCGGTGAGATACCTCCAACTTCCACAAGTTGTTCTTCATCAGAGAGCTGAGATTTTAAAGAGGTAATATTCAGCTTTTTAACGTCTTCATTGTATTTTAGATCGATTTTGGTTGAGCTTTCAGCCAGATTGTTTTTTTCAAGGCTATTTTTCTTGATTGCCAATTGGTCCTGGATATTTTCGATATCCGATTTAATCTGCTGATCGTCCAGTACCAGAATAAGATCTCCTGCCTGAACACTGCTTCCGGGTTCCTTGATTATTTTTTTGATGGTGCTTGGATAATTGCACCGGATCAGTACTTCACTCTCTGGTTCAACGACTCCGTATGTCATAATAGGATTGATAACTTTTCCTTTCTCAACCGTCAGAATAATGCACTGGTTTTTATCAATTGTATTGGGTGATTCTGAACAGGAGGACAGAATCAAGATTGAAAAAAGCAAACCCAGAAAATTGGGTATTGAATTTTTGGTAGTATTCATAGTTAATAGCGTTATATGAGGTATAAATGCCTCTACTCTTAGTAATGTTAATCAAATCAAAGCGTAAAGTTAAACAATCAGAGTCATCGTTACATTATATTTTTATTAATTTAACAGTTCTTGAGACCATTCAAATTACTTGAGTGGTTGTGGGGAAGAGTAATCTCTCACAATATTTTAGAGAAAAATCAACAAAGCAGAGATGAATGTTATGACAAGAACGAGCCATCTATAATACTTATCTGCAATGGTATGTACCAGTTTCACACCAAGGTAGGCTCCCAGCATGACAAAAGGAATCACTGCCAGATCAATTAGAAGCGCTTCCTGGTGAATGTTGTCCCATACAAAATATTGCAGGGGGAGTTTTGTCATGTTAACAATCGCGAAAAACCAGGCTGTAGTGTAGTGACAATTTAATATAGAAACATTATCTTTGTGGAAATAATTCACAAAGATATGAGTAAAATGGCATTTAAGTTAAAACAGAAGGATCGTGAGTTTCTTATTAATTTGACAAAGACAGGAAGCAGGAATTCTCGTGAATTTGAGCGGGCATATATTCTGCTGGCACTTGACAAAGGAAAGAAGCATGATGAGATCCAAGACTTCTATAATGTTAGCCGGATAACAATCTGGCGGATTAAAAGAAATTACATGGATGCAGGGGTTGTTGGGGCTATTCAAGATGAACCGCGTTCGGGCCAACCAATCAAGTATGATGAAAAAGCAAAGGCCGACATTATCGCTCTTGCATGTTCAAAAGCACCTGAAGGGAGATCGAGATGGACATTACGATTACTTGAAAATACGCTAAAGATTGAATATTGCCTGGATACCATCAACCGTGAAACAATTCGGCTGATACTAAAAAAAACGAATGTAAACCTTGGTTAAAAAAGATGTGGTGTATCACAAATATTACTGATGAATATAGAAAGAGAATGTACAGGATCCTGAATTTATATGCCAAGCCTTATGATAAAAAGTTCCCGGTTGTTTGTTTAGATGAAAAAAGCAAACAAATATTAGCTGATTCGAGAAAGCCAATACCGATGAAGCCGGGAAGTCCTGAGAAATATGATTATGAATATGTGCGAAATGGAACGTGCAATATATTCGCAGCAGTTGAACCAAAAGCCGGGAAACATCATATTCAGGTAACGGATCATCGGAAAAGGGAAGACTTTGCCAAATTCATGAGATGGTTGATTTTAACCAGATATAAGAGTGCGAAAAAGGTAAATATCGTACTTGACAATCTAAACACCCACTTTGTGAAATCCTTTGAGGAAACTTTTCCTTCTGAAATTGTTGAAAAGATTATGAATAAAACAAAGTTTGTTTATACTCCAAAGCATGCCAGCTGGCTTAACATGGCTGAGATTGAAATAAACATGATGAGCCATGAATGTTTAAGCAGAAATATTGGGAGTAAAAATGAAATAATAAGCGAAACTTCAGCTTGGTGCGATCAGAATAATCTGGATAAAAGAAAAATTCATTGGAGCTTCACAAAATACAAAGCTGACAAGAAATTGTCTAAACATTACGTTTCATGATTAAATTGTCACTACAGTAGTACCAATATAATTCTTCTTTGGCAGATGCAACGCGAGAAGATAAATGGCAAAGACGGGGCCTGCTACATTGCCGATCATAGAGACTCATGGAACCCCGGTTTTTGACATCCCGACCAGGATTGCACACATGGCTATCAGAGCCCAATGAGTGTTGGACAGCGAGAAAACTGTGATAAAACCCGACATTGCTAATAATTTTCTGGTTTGGTTGGATTTAACTATTTTCGCAAAAAATTTAAAGATAGTTTTTTAACGTTCAAAAAAAGAGAATAATGGCAAGTTTAGCAGATTTTCGTAATGGCCTGTGTATCGAATTCAATGATCAGATATTTCAGATTGTAAGTTTTCAGCATGTCAAACCGGGCAAAGGCCCAGCGTTTGTCCGTACAAAACTAAAAAATATGAAAACTGGCAAGGTGATCGATAACACTTTTTCCGGGGGCACAAAAATTACGACTGTGCGGGTTGAGAGAAGACCCTATCAATACCTGTACCAGGATGAGACGGGTTACAATTTCATGAATGCAGAAACATTCGAACAAGTGAACATCGAAGCCGTTATGGTAGAGAATGCAGATTTGATGAAAGAAGGGATGACAGTCGAGATTACTTACCATGCCGAAACGGAAACGCCATTAACGGTCGATTTGCCTCCTTTCATAGAATTGGAGATAACTTATGCAGAGCCAAGCGAACGTGGCAACACGGCTTCTTCTACCGCCTTAAAAGCAGTTACAGTTGAGTCGGGGGCAACCATCATGGTTCCGCTCTTTATCAACCAGGGTGATATCATCAAAGTTGATACGCGGGACCGTTCCTATTCTGAACGGGTGAAGAAATAACTTTGGATAGAAACAAGAAAGCCGGTTGATAATTCAACCGGCTTTCTTGTTTTATGATAATATCAGATTATCAGCATCGCATCTCCGTAAGTTCCGAAATGGTACTTCTCTTTGATCGCCTCTTTGTAGGCATTCATCAGGTTATCGTATCCGGCAAAAGCACTCACCATCATCAGGAGTGTTGAGAGTGGAAGGTGAAAATTGGAAATCATGCTGTCAGCAACACTGAAATCATATGGAGGGAAGATGAATTTGTTGGTCCATCCCTCAAAAGGTTTCAACATGCCATTGGTGGAGACTGAAGTTTCCAAAGTCCGCATCACTGTTGTTCCAACAGCACAAACACGGTGCCTCTCTTCCTTGGCAGAATTGACAATATTGACTGCCTCATCTTTGATCCAGATCTGTTCAGAATCCATTTTGTGTTTGGTAAGATCTTCGACATCCACGCTTCTGAAATTTCCCAAACCAACATGCAACGTAATTTCAGCGAAATTAATACCCTTGATTTCCAAACGTTTCAAAAGTTCCCGGCTGAAATGAAGACCCGCAGTCGGAGCTGCCACTGCACCTTCGTGTTTGGCAAAAACAGTCTGATAGCGGGCAGCATCATCCTCTTCGACAGGGCGGTTAATGATTTTTGGCAGAGGAGTTTCCCCAAGTTTGAACAGCGTATCCTTGAATTCATCGTAGGTACCATCGAAGAGGAAACGAAGGGTCCTGCCTCTTGAGGTCGTATTGTCAATAACTTCAGCAACCAAAAGATCATCATCACCAAAGTAAAGCTTGTTGCCAATTCTGATTTTTCTGGCAGGATCGACAAGTACATCCCAAAGCCTCAGTTCGCGGTTCAATTCCCTTAAAAGGAATACTTCGATTTGAGCACCTGTTTTTTCCTTATTTCCGTAAAGCCGTGCAGGGAAAACCTTGGTATTATTGAAAACCATAACGTCTTTGTCGTTAAAATAGTCAATAACATCCTTGAAAATTTTGTGTTCAATGTCGCCGGTTTGACGGTTTAAAACAAGTAACCTGGATTCGTCCCGATTCTTCGATGGATGAAGGGAGATCAATTCGTCAGGTAAATTGTACTTAAATTTCGAAAGCTTCATTGTTGATGACATTTATTCGATTTATATATTTGTATTTTTACTGGTATTAAAATGGGCAGAAAGCATATCTGCTAACTCTGTCAGATCCAAACTTTGATCAATTGAATATTCTCCTATCCGGGTACGTATTAATCCTTTCAAATAGGCCCCGCTGTTAAGTGCTTTGCCAATATCCCTGGCCAGTGCACGGATGTATGTCCCTTTGCTGCATACAATTCTCAATTCGATTTCCGGCATCTCAAACCGCAAAAGTTCAATCTCCTTGACAACAAGCATCTTCGATTTTAGTTCAACCTCTGTCCCTTTTCTGGCAAGTTTATAGGCCCTTTTACCATCTACTTTAACTGCAGAGTAGGCAGGCGGTATCTGTTCAATAGCACCAACAAAAGATGGAAGAACGTTTTCTAATGTTTCACGAGTGATGTGAGCTGTTGCAAATTGTTCGTCTTCTTCAGTCTCAAGATCGAAGGAAGGTGTTGTTGCACCTATTTTAAGCAGAGCGACGTACTCTTTTTCATCGGCCTGAATTTCATCGATTTGCTTTGTTAATTTACCCGAACAAAGAACCATCACCCCGGTAGCTTTAGGATCCAAAGTTCCGGCATGACCAAGTTTTAATTTTTTGATCTTCATCAGCCGGCAAAGCATGATCCTAACTTTGTTTACCAAATCAAAAGAGGTCCAATCGAGCGGTTTGTTTAAAACCAGGATCTCGCCCCGAATGAAATCAAAATCTTTTGACTCCTTATATCTCATTAAATGAACGGGTAACTTTAAAAATTGAGATGCAGTAGTTTGCAGGAAATAAAATCGTCTGAAATAAAACCAATCAGGTTAAGATTTCTTCTGATTTTCTGATTTGGGTTTTTTCATGATGGCATAAATTTCAAAGAGAAATCCAAACATTACTACCAGAGGCGCAAGCGTAATCCTTCTGAAGCTGAAGATGATCTCTTTGTTGAAAACGTTTGGGTCATCGCTTTTGCCACCGGTCATCAGCACAAATCCCAGGATGATGATGCCAAGTCCGATCAGCATCAATTTCAGATTCTCCTTGCCAAGCGCAAAGCCTTCAGGATTATTCTGTCCACTATTCTTGACCATTTAACAATGAATTAGTTATTAACCCGCAAAGATAGTTCAATAATAGAGCTGATCAAACTTCATTCGCAAAAATTTATTCACTGCAAAATAGGTAGACAAGGCAGTCATGAAAACCCCAAAAATAAATATTCCGCAAACCAGTAAGGCTAAAGATATAGAATTCTGAAAATCAATAAGATCCTTTAATTCTGATTGGTAAGAAAAGAAGATCATCAACAAAATAAAACAGGCAATAAAGGCACCGTAGATTCCATGCAATACGCTCTTTGCAATAAACGGGAACCTGATAAATGACCTGGTGGCACCTACCAACTGCATTGAATTAATCAGATATCTCTTCGAATAGATGGAAAGACGAATGGTATTATTGATCAGGGCAATGAAGATGGTAAACATCAAAATACTGAGCACCAAAATGATGAGGCTAAGCTTTTTGACATTCGAATGAAGCTGTTTGACAAGGTTCCGCTGGTAATATACTTCCTGAACTTCAGGAAACTTAATAAACTGCGCCTCCAATAGTGCCAGACTATCAGGATTGGCGTAGTTGGCATGAAGCTTCACATCCATTGAGCTGAGCAACGGATTGTAACCCAGAAAATCGACAAAGTCTTCACCCAGATCTTTTTTCAATTCCTGTGCTGCAGTCTCTTTGTCAACAAAACGGGTCGATTTTATGAAAGGGGTTGCTTCAAGGGTTTTCTGTAGTTTCAATACATCCACCTCTCTTGTATTTTCTTTCAGGATCAGTGTCACACCAACATTTTCCATGACATAATCAGATAGCCTTTTGGTATTTATCAGTAAAATACCAAGCAATCCGAAAAGGAATAGCACCAATGAAATGCTAAGCGTGGTGCTGAAATAGGAACTAAAAAGTGATTTTCTCAATTTGAATTTTTCTTTTGCCATGCGAGAAGAGTTATACCACATCAAAATTTACCAGTGTGGAGTTAGGAACAATTTTCACCGCCATTTTCCGTCGGTTCTTCTATTTAGCACTTTTTTTCAAAGGTATATTTTTAAAGAGCACAAAACCAATAAAAAAGAGTAAAAGTAGAGAGGAGACCATCGAAATCTGCTTGCCCAAACGGTAAGACAAAGGTTCAAATTTAAATGTAATATCGTAAGTTCCTTCCGGCAGAACCATTGCTCTCAGAACATAATTGGCTTGAAAATAGGGGACTAGTTTATCGCCGATGTAGGCATTCCATCCTTTGGGATAGTATATCTCAGAAAATACTGCAATCACATTGCCTTTACCGGAATAATTGTATACCAATTTGTTTGGGGAATAACTGGTGAGAGAAAGTTTTGAGGTGCCTCCATTTCCAGCCGAAACATTGCCCAGTAAGGATTGAAATTTTTTGTCTACCACAATGGTTTTTCTCAGGTCTGCTTTACCCAAAGCAGCAATTTCCTGATCTGCATTGTCAACCAATTGATAACTACTTACAATCCAGGCATTTCCAAGGGCTTTTGAATTTGTGATAGGACCAGCCTCCGGATTGTATATCATGTATTTCGTATTCAGCATGTTCAAGGCATTTAATCCGATAAAGAGCGAATCTACGCCACTTTCAGATTTCAATGCGTTGAGTTTTGTTCCCAACTGACGGATTTCACCATCAATCTGTAAATTAATCAACTCCTGGTACCGTCTCATTTTTGCCCCATGGTATCCGCCGATAGAGTGGTGATAATAAGAAGTGCTTGCCTCGTTGAAAGGATCGGTTGAAAGATTGAGTACGCGGTATTCAGTTTTATCTTTTAGAATTTCCTTGTCGGCTTTGGTGGCAGGATAGGGGTTTCTGGCATTTTGCTCCTGGACAAAATTGTTGTCGTTAAGGTATCTTTTGTTGACACCCCACATATCTACCAATATGAGTGTCCCGATGATGAGCAACGCGTATTTGCGCTGAATTTTCTTTGCCACATGAACCCAAAGAACCAGTGCAGCAGCCAGAATCAGCGCGAATGACCTGAGTGCATCGGACCTGAGAAAAGATGTGCGATCGGATACCAGCCCATTTCGGATCCACTCGGGCATCTGAGAATCACTGGCCGAAACAAAAGAGCCCGATAATCCTGGTATCAGAAAGAACACCAGGGAGATTCCGGCTGTGAGGGCAACACTCCATATCATGGCCTTTTTCCAAACGACCTTGTCAATTTCCTCCGAGAAAATTTTATTGAGGCCTATTGAGGCCAACAGTGGGATCGTGAAGCCGGCAATGACAAGGATCATCGAGACCGTTCTGAATTTGTTGTATCCGGGGAAGTAATCTAGGAAAAAGTTTGTTAGTGGCATGAAATTCCGGCCCCAGGATAACAGAACAGAGAAAATGGTTGCGGCAATGATCCATGCCCTGACCGGACCTTTGGTCAGAAACAGTGATAGAACAAAAAGAAAAAGCACAATTGCCCCGACATAGACAGGTCCAGAGGTGCCTGGTTGTGTTCCCCAGTAGCCTGGAAGCTGTTTGACAATAGCGTTCGCATTGGGAACATTGTTGGACCTTAAAAGATCTGCAGTTGCAGAATTCTCACCGAAATTTATCATGGAGGCACCGCCTTTAAAGTTTGGAATCAGCAGGGTTAAGGTTTCATCAACGCCATAGCTCCAGCCTGTGGCGTAATCCTTGTCGAGTCCCGATGTTTGGTTTCCTTTATCTGCGGTCAATTCGGAGGCGCCTCTTATCGAGAATTTTCCATATTCGTAGGTGGTCCAAAGCCTTTCTGCGTTGGTCGCGATAGCCACCAGTGCAAACAAGGCGATGATACCGCTTCTTTTCAGAAAGTCAGATACTGTTTTTTCCTTAAAAGCGAAGTAGAGCTCAGCCATGCCAAAAATCAGGATGGTAAGCATGGTGTAATAGGTGATCTGAAGGTGATTGGCATAGATCTGAAGCGCTAAAAAGAGTGCAAAGAAAGCGCTTCCAATCCAAAGATTTTTCTTCCATGCATGGTACAAGGCTCCGATCATGGGTGCCATGTATCCTATCGCCACGGCCTTGGTATTGTGGCCAGCCGCAATGATGATGAAATCGTAAGAGGAGAATCCGAAGGCGATGGCCCCAATCAAACTGATCCAGGGGTTTAGTCCAAAGAGGAGCAAGGCAAGATAAAATCCTATCAGATAAAGAAAGACGAAGCTAATGGGTCGCCAATCAAACAGTGTCGTAAGTTTATAGATGGGGGAGATGGCCGAATAGGTGGGAAGGCCAATCAGGTAGGCAGGCATTCCGCCAAACATTGAATTGGTCCACAAAGCCAGATCAGAATGGCTTTTGTTGTAGTCGGTGATCTCCTTGGCCATTCCTGTAGCCGTATTGGTATCGTGCTGGTTCAGTTTCTTCCCTTCGAGTTGCGGGGAGAAGTAAATTGCCGGCAGGACCAAAAAGAGTAAAACGGCGGTAAGGTGCGGCAGGGCTTTTTTGAAAAGTACGTTATCCATGGCTACAGTGTTGATATTCGGTCGTAAAAGTACATTTTTTTATACAATGGTTTTTCCTACTTTTGTCCTTATTTGAAAATTCTATTCTGTTGGGAATCATTGTTAAACAATCCGTTAAAGGTACCATCTATGTCTATTTGGGTGTATTGTTGGGGTTTATCACCACAGCCATTCTCCTTCCTCGGATCTATTCGACTTCTGAGGTCGGATTGCTGAAGGTCATTGTCACCTATTCAACTTTGATCGCACAATTTGGTACCCTTGGGATCAATGGAGCGACCATCCGGTTGTTCCCCTTTTTCAAAACAGAGGACAAAAAACACCACGGGTTTCTTCCATTGGCGTTGTCAGTCGGAATGGTTGGGTTTATGCTGTCAGCAGTTTTGTTGCTGATATTTAAGCCTTTGTTGGTCGAAATGAGTATGGAGAAGTCGACACTGATGGTTGGATACATCAACTATCTGATTGTTTTGGTCTTCTTTCAGCTTTTCTTCTCGATCCTCGATATTTACTATTCTGCCCTGATGAACAGTGTGCACGGAACCTATCTCAGGGAGGTGTTTCAGCGGGTTCTCATCATTCTGATGATCGCACTATATTATTTCAATCTTA
>CAYHQN010000012.1:0-49840 GCA_964358545.1 uncultured Tangfeifania sp.
TGATTTTTCAAATATCCGCCATCTCAGACTGCGCGAGGTAAGGAGTCCTGAAATTTAAAAAAAACTTTTCCAAAGTTGATAGTAATGTACAATTATTGCTCGTTAGTAAAAAACTTTGGAAAAGTTCTTAATACAATAATCTCGCTTACGGTTTCGGATACCCATCCATCTGGTGCAGGTTCTCACTGATTTCCTGATCTGAGAGTTCGTAGTCGGACAGCTGGCCGCGCATATATTTGTCGTAACCGAGAAGGTCCATCATCCCGTGACCGGAAAGGTTGAATAGAATGATTTTTTCTTTGCCTTCCTCTTTCGCTTTTTTTGCTTCGCGGATGGTAGTGGCAATTGCATGTGTTGTTTCGGGTGCCGGTACAATGCCTTCCGTTTTGGCAAAAAGCATACCTGCCTCAAAACATTCAGATTGTTGAATGGCGATAGGTGTAACATAACCAGCTCTAACGGCTGCACTTACCAGCGGAGACATCCCGTGGTAACGTAAACCGCCTGCATGGATGGGTGCTGGAATAAAGTTGTGGCCCAAACTGTACATCGGCAACAAAGGGGTCATTTTGGCAAGGTCGCCGTGGTCGTACATGAAGGTCCCTTTTGTCAGTGTAGGGCAGGAGGCGGGTTCAGCACCGATAATTTCAATGTCGGCGCCATTGATTTTGTCCTGAATAAATGGGAAAGCTAGTCCGGCAAAGTTACTTCCGCCGCCACAGCAGCCGATAACGATGTCAGGTTTTTTAATCCCAACTTTTGCAAGTTGTTTCTTCGCTTCCAATCCTATGATAGTTTGGTGCAACATCACGTGGTTGAGAACGGAACCCAACCCGTATCGGGTCTGTCCGGTTGGGTCTGTCACAGCAGCCTCGATGGCTTCAGAAATTGCAATGCCCAAACTTCCGGGCGTATCAGGAAATTGTTCGAGTACAGCACGTCCTGCCGCAGTTTCGGTACTTGGACTTGCCACGCACTTGCCACCCCAGGTGTTCATCAGGATCTGGCGGAAGGGTTTTTGTTCGTAGCTGACCCTTACCATGAAAACTTTACATTCAATACCACCAATCAGCGCGCAGGCAAAGGAGAGGGCGCTGCCCCACTGACCGGCGCCTGTCTCTGTGGTCATTCGTTTAATGCCGAATTGTTTGTTGTACCACGCCTGTGGAACTGCAGTGTTGGGTTTGTGGCTACCGGCAGGGGAGACACTCTCGTTTTTGTAAAAGATCTTCGCAGGGGTGCCAAGCGCCTTTTCCAGTTCAAAGGCACGGATCAACGGACTTGGCCTCCAGATTTTTAACATATCCTGCACCTCATCGGGGATACTGATCCAGCGTTCGGTACTGACCTCCTGTTCGATGAGGTTCATGGGGAAGACCGGCGCAAGCATTTCGGGGGAGATGGGCTTGCCATCGGGACCAAGCGGGGGCAACATGGGAAGATCGGCTGCCAGGTTATACCACTGTTTGGGCATTTCCGATTCGTCGAGATAGATTTTCTTTTGCATGTTTTCTGTTTTTTATGGTATGGGAAAATTTAAAAAAGGAAAGGGGAGATGCCGCGTAATCAGACATATCCCCTTTTATGGTTTAATTACAGGCATACCGCTTACGCATCTTGAATAAAGTCGTGCCAAAGCCAGTTCGAGCCCCTGTAATTTGTAAGTGTTATCATTGTTTTGATTATAAACTATCAGCAAAAATAAAGATATATTTCAATCTTCAAAATATTTCAATGGAAATAATTTCAAATCCCGAATTAAGGGGAGAAAAACTGGCAGCGATAAGAGAGAAATATGCTCATCGAATTAAAAATAGAGAGTTTTCAGATCACTGATATTAAGGAAAAAAAGGCCATCAGTATTTCTACCATGGCCTTTTCGACGTTACAAACTGCTTTTACAAAAACTCTATCTTTAAACTTCGTGTACCACAATTGAATGTGTGACAGGAATTCCTTTTTTTAATGTTGCGGAGACTCCACAATAACGCTCATCCGACAGTGAAACTGCTTTTTCAAGCTTGTCCATTGGCAGCTCTTTTCCCCAAAACTCATAGGTGATATGCATGGAGGTGAATTGCTTCGGGTGTTCTTCTGTTACTTCACCTTCAACTTTTATATTCAAATCGACCAGTTCAACCCTCATTTTTGCCATCATAGAGGCAATATCCATCCCGGTGCATCCTGCCAAGGCAACCAGCATCAAGGCTTTTGGCCGGGGACCGAGGTCATGTCCCCCATTGGATTCATCTGTATCTATTGTCAATTTGTGGCCATAGAGTTCTGTTTCAAAGGCCATTCCTTTTTTCCAGGAAAGATTAATCTCTTGCTTCATGATTAGGATTTATGGGATTGATATGATTGACTTTGATTAATTGATTTATATAAGGGTTATGATTGATAGCAGTCATACAAACCATTTTTTGATACGAAGCGGATCTGAAATTGTTTCAGCTTAGTTGGCTGATACCTTCAACACATCTTCGATCGCGCTGATGAAAGTGGCCTTTGGAAGTGCCCCCTGCGCCATCTGCGGTTGTCCGTCCATCGGAATGAAAAGTAGTGAAGGAATGCTCTGGACTCCAAACATACCGGCCAGTTCGCGCTCCTCTTCCGTATTCACCTTGTAGATATTCAATTTGGTACCGTAGGAGGCCTGCAGCTCTTCCAGAATTGGGGCGATCATCTTACAGGGTGAACACCAATCTGCATAGAAATCCACAATTGCGGGAGCGTTTCCTTCAAATTTCCACTCTTTGTTTGCTTCAAAATTGAATACTTTCTCTTTGAAAGTATCAAGGGTTAAATGTTCAAGTGCCATAATTCTATATTTTCTAAATTATTAATTTGCTATTAGCAATTATTTGTATGCAAAAGTAAATTAAATTTTCAATTAAAAAAACTTTTTAGTAAAAATATTTGCTAATAGCATAAAATGCTTTTGTAAATAGTTGACTTATTTGTAGTTTTGCATCATTGAAATGAAGAGCAGGACAATAGGTGGAGATAATATTTCCAATCAGGATAAAATATTAATACTATGGAAAAAGGCAGCGAAGTTCTGGGCTTAATTTATGAGATGAAAAAGAAATGCGCGGCCATCGACAACCGTTTGATGGAGCATTTAAACCTCTCTCAGTCGGAATTGCTTTTCTTTAGTTCCCTGGATCAATGCACCGGGATTAGCAGTCCGGAGCTGGCAAAGAACATGGGTTTGTCCCCTTCCCGCATCAGCAGGGTGATCGAGAAGCTTGTGGTGGATGGTTACCTCGACAGGAATATTGACAAAACTGATAGAAGGGCCATCACACTTTGCCTGACGGATGAAGGCAAGAAAATCAGGGCGGAGATAGACAAGAACCGTCAGGAGTGCGAAGCGAGATTGTTGAATGTGCTGCCGCAGTCGGATGTGGAGAAGTTTAGGGAGATAATCAGTAAGATGATTCGAGAGATGTAGCTATTGAATTATTACACAGAGTTTCACAGAGAAGCACAGAGTTACACGGAGGGAAAAATTATATACGGTATCGTACGATTCCTTCCTTGAGTAAGGTGACATTAAAATTGATTAATAACCCCACTTCTTTATTGGTTAGTTTCATGTAAGTCAGTATTTGTGCTTCATGCACTGGCATAAGCTCCTCAATGGATTTTAATTCTATGATGACAGAGTTTTCAACTAAAATATCAATTCTGTAGCCACATTCTAGTTCAATGTTTTTATATATTACCGGCAGCGGAACTTGTCTTTCAACAAGCAATCTTTGTGAGAATAGCTCGTAGGCCAAGCATTCCTCATAAACAGATTCTAACAGATCAGGTCCTAAAGTTTTATGCACCTCTATTGCACATCCGATGATTTTTTGAGTTATCTGATTAATCAACATGGGTTTAAGTTTTTCTCTGTGAAACTCTGTGCTTCTCTGTGCAACTCTGTGTAGTATTTTTTTAACACGCCCATCCCACCTATGATCTCTTTGGCCTTGCAGTCAGCGATTAGTTTCAATGAATAGTTGATGATCAGTTCGTTATCGTTGCCATAGAAATAAGTTTTCATGGTACGGCTATACCTGATATCCATGCCATACTGTTCGAGGATTTGGAGTGACCTGAACAGATGGCTTTGGCTGATTCCAAGGGCTTCGGCGAATTCGGCGGGAGTGCCGGTTTGTCCGGAATGGATCATCCTGTTCATTTTCTTGATACGCTCAAAATGATCAACCAGCTTCATGGCAAACGAGAATATTGTTCCCTAACTGTTGTCCCCACCCCTCCTCACTGTAAAAAGGCAATTGCTTTTGCCACATGCTGAAGTACCTGCCTTTCCGCTGCCACAAGTTGGGATGGGTTCCCTCTTCCACTACCAGTCCCTTCTCCAGAACAGCGATATGGTCGGCCTGGATAACAGTACTCAGCCGGTGGGCAATAACGAGAATGGTTTTTCCATGGCTCTTCAGTCGTTGGATGGTCTCCTGCACAAATTGCTCCGACTCGTTGTCGAGCGATGAGGTGGCTTCATCGAAGAGCATGATTTCGGGATCACGGTAGAGTGCCCGGGCGATGGCAACTCTTTGTTTTTCCCCTCCCGACAGGGATGT
This sequence comes from uncultured Tangfeifania sp., assembly GCA_964358545.1. Lineage (GTDB taxonomy): Bacteria > Bacteroidota > Bacteroidia > Bacteroidales > Prolixibacteraceae > CAINVV01. The sequence continues at coordinate 4,599 of CAYHQN010000012.1, forward strand.
TCCGTTCTCCCCAATCCAACTGTTCAGTCCGGCCGGAAGATTTTCTACAAAAGCCTTCATGCCCAGCTCCTGACAGATATCCATGACTCTCGAAATATCGGGATTGAACTCCCCGACTGCAATGTTCTCAAGGATGGTCCCGGTAAAAAGATCGAGTCGTTGGGGAACGACTCCGACCATTTTTCGCAAACTCTCTGTCGAGACATGGTCGAGGTTGCACTCTCCAAGGTGGATGCTTCCTCCTGTTAAGGGGTATAGCTTCTGGATCAGGGCCACTAAGGTCGTTTTTCCCGAACCGCTCTCCCCAACGACAGCTGTGATCTCCCCTTTTTTGATGCAAAAGCAGAAATGATCGAAGACCTCAGTGCGGGTGCCGTAGCTGAAATTCACCTGACGGAATTCGATGTCTCCAGTTCTTTCTCGTGTGATGTCAAACTTGTTTTCATCTACTTCCTGATCCAGATCCATAATCTCAAACAGGCGGTCAGCTGCAATCAACGCATTCTGGATAGATTTGTTCATGCCGATAAGGTTGGAAGCCGGACCGGTAAAATAGCCGGCAATGGCATAGAAAGAGAGCAATTCGCCCGGTGTTATCGATTGATCCATTACATAATAGGAGCCAACCCAAAGAAGAACAATGGTGGAAATCCTGCTGATTAATTCGGTTCCGGTAGAGGAAAAGAGGCTGTTGGTAGTAGAACGGTAGATTGACCTAAGCAAGTTGACGAAACGGATCTCTGTCTTCAGGTTGGAATAGGATTCTAATCCAAACTCTTTGATGGTACGCACTGAATTGAGCGACTCCACCAGTTGGCTCTCCAGATCGGCAGTATCCTCCATCAGTTTTCTTTCTCTCTTCTTGTTCAGTTTGTTGGTGATCCAATAGATCAATCCATACAACGGGAGAACGATGGAGACCACCAACGCGAGTTTCCAGCTGTACAGAAACATCAGCCCAAAGGAGAATATTACAATGAATAAGCTTACCAACAGGGAGATGGCAATGTCGTTGATGAACGCACGGATTTTGACCGCGTCATTGATCCTTGAGACAATTTCGCCAACCCGCATGGAATCGAAAAAATGTTGAGGTAGTTTGAGCAGGTGTTTGTAATAACCAAGGATCAAACGGGCATCAATTTTTTGTCCGGTTTGAAGTACGAAGATGTTTTTATAATAGCCGATAAAGAGCTGAAATAGAACCAGAAACAACATCATTATACTGAGGAGGTTCAACAAATTTGTGTTGTGATCGACCAAAACGAAATCAGTTATCTTTTGCAAATAGATGGAGGTTGACAAGCCGAGAATGGTATAAACGACGGCTCCCAAAAGTGCCTGAATCAGAATATTTTTGTGTGGTTGCAACAGAAAAACAAACCTGCTGAAGATCGAAATTTTCTCGTTTTTAGGCTGGAAACCGGCACCCGGAGCCATGAGGATCAGAACACCAGTCCAAATTTCGGCAAATTCCGGAATTGTAGTTTTGTGTATCTCCCCATCGGCAGGATCCATGTATTCGACCCGCGTTTTTGACAGTTTGTAGATCACCACAAAATGGAGCAGGGTCTTTTTGACGAGCACATGCGCGATGGCCGGACATGGGATTTCGGGAAGCGCTTCTATGCCGCCCCTTACCCCCTTGGCCGAAAATCCGAGTCTTTCGGCCGCCTTGATCAGTCCCCAGGCATTGGTCCCTTTTTGATCGGTACCGGCCATCTGGCGTATTTTCGAGACAGGAAGGCCCAGTTGGTAATGTGCTGCGATGGAGGCCAGACAGGCCGCACCGCAATCGGTGATGTCTCGTTGTTTGATCTTTGTCTTCATCCGTTTTTGCGTTTTGGGTTTAGCCAATTGTCTGCTTTGTCATACAGTAGCTGAAAAAGTGTTCTATCTGCAACTTTGAACCGGCCGGTCAGGGTCATTCCTTTTTTTAAATTTCCAATGGTTCCGTTTTTCAGCTTCAAAAAGCTTTGGTCGAGTTGACATCTGACCCTGAAAAAGGGTCGGTTGTTGACGCTGACGACATTGCCGGAAATTTCATTTACCCATCCGGTGGCAACTCCCCATAAATTGTAATTGAAGGCGTGAAACTGATAGGATACAGCCATTCCACGCTCAATTAATCCAATATCCGAAGGCGGGACATAACACTCTACCAACAGTTTGTCATCGGGTGCAATCCTTGCAATTGGCTGATTGGGCACCACAAAATTCCCCTCCCGAATCCCTGTATAGCCAGTGATGGTCCCGGCAATGGGGGCGGTCAGGCAATATTGAATTTTCTCCTTTTTTAACTGTTCGATTTTTGTCTTCCAGTCTGCCATTTCTATGGTTATCTCCTTAACTTTTTCCTGCCACATTGCGAATTGCTGTGCCTGAATCGTTTGGAACCTGTTTTTTTCGAACTGAAACTGATTCGTTACTGTCTCGAATTCGTGTTTTGGAGTGATGCCTTTGTGGTAGAGTATTTGGGACATCAGGTATTCCCTTTCTGCCTGGTTCAACTGAGTCTTCTGTTCTGCAAGCCTGTCAGAAAAGGAGAGGTACTCCTGCCTGTAAAGCGCTGTTTGAAGCGCACTGGTTTTACCGAGAATTAATTTTCGCAGATCAGACAGCTGCAAACTGTCCTCCTTTATTCTGAAAGTGAGCAGCATGAAATCGTGGTCGATCCTGTCGGAGGCTACAAGCAGCAGGGTATCACCCTTGTTGACGGAGAGATTTTCTATGATCCTGCATGACATCACCTGGCCTGATATGACCGGAACAACCGGATTGTCTTCGTACCCGGATCGCACCACCCCTTCACTTTGGGTCGTCACCTGAACATTTACAAAAGGCAGCAATGAAATAGTCGCCACAAGGAACAAAATAACAGCGATGTAAATGACTCTTCCTGTTGAGTGATTTTCTGAAAAATAGCTTTCGGAACTACTCCTGGCTATTTCGGGAGGAAAAAATTTTCGGTTTTCCATTTTTTGGAGCTTAACTTGCTACTAGTAAGTTAAGGCAAAAAAGAGAGAATAACGAATTTTAAGACAACTTTTTGGAGGTAGTCGGTGCAGGGTTTATCTAAAGTTGCTAATTTTACGGCTTCCGTTGACAAATCAACTCATAAAATTCATATCAAAAATGGCTACTAACAGATTAATTGGAGAACTACCCAAAGTGGGGATCCGGCCCGTTATCGACGGACGGTTACAGGGAGTGAGGGAATCACTCGAAAATCAAACCATGAACATGGCCAAGGCCGCAGCACAGCTGATCAGCGAAAATCTTCGTTTCCCAAACGGAGAAAAGATTGAATGTGTGATTGCCGATTCGACCATTGGAGGAGTGGCTGAGGCTGCCATGTGTGCCGAAAAATTTGCCCGTTCTGGCGTAGGTGTCTCCCTTACTGTATCACCTTGCTGGTGTTACGGAACAGAAGTGATGGATACTGATCCCCTGTTGCCCAAAGCAGTATGGGGCTTCAATGGGACCGAACGTCCGGGGGCTGTATACCTTGCAGCAGCGCTTGCAGGATATGCACAGAAAGGATTGCCTGCTTTCGGAATATACGGACATGACGTTCAGGATAAAAAAGACGGTTCCATTCCGGAAGATGTGAAAGAGAAGATCTTGCGTTTTGTCAAAGCCGGTCTCGCGGTAGCGCAAATGAAAAATAAATCGTATCTCTCGTTGGGCGGTATGTCGATGGGTATTGCCGGATCATATGTTGATCAGGAGTTCTTGCTCGACTATCTCGGCATCCGCACAGAGGTGATTGATATGTCGGAATTGGTACGCCGTGCCGAGCGCGGAATATACGATCCTGCCGAATACACTAAAGCGCTTGCCTGGGTTAAAAAGAATTGCAAAGAGGGCATGGACGTCAACGATACTGCAAGTCAGGCAACGAGGGAGCGAAAAGACTGGGAGTGGGAGATGGTGGTCAAAATGACACTCTCGGCCCGCGACCTGATGATCGGAAATCCAAAACTGAAGGAGCTTGGATATGGCGAAGAGGCGCTGGGCCACAATGCCATTCTGGGAGGTTTCCAGGGACAGCGTGCCTGGACAGACCATTTGCCCAACGGTGATTTTATGGAAGCAATTTTGAACTCCTCGTTCGACTGGAACGGCATCCGTCAGGCCTTTGTCTTTGCAACTGAAAACGATTCGTTAAATGGTGTCTCCATGTTGTTTGGCCATTTGCTTACCAATACGGCACAGATTTTCTCCGATGTTCGGACCTATTGGAGTCCTGAGGCTGTTGAACGCGTTACAGGCAGCAAACTGTTGGGTAAAGCAGTTGGCGGAATCATCCACCTGATCAATTCGGGATCAACGACCCTGGATGCCACCGGAAAACAAAAAGCTAACGGGCAATCTGTCATGAAGCCATTCTGGGAGATATCAGAGGCCGAGGCACAAGCCTGTCTGGATGCCACCGACTGGGCGCCTGCCGACCTTGGCTATTTCCGCGGAGGCGGTTACTCTTCCCATTTCAAAACTGAGGGTGAGATGCCTGTAACGATGAGCCGCATCAATCTGGTCAAAGGGATCGGACCTGTTATGCAACTTGCCGAAGGGTGGACCATAGATCTTCCGGATGAGGTGCACAATACCCTGGACCAGCGTACCAACCCAACCTGGCCAACTACCTGGTTTGCTCCACGTACCAATGGCAAAGGGGCCTTTGCAGATGTCTACAGTGTGATGGCCAACTGGGGTGCCAACCATGGCGCTATCAGCTACGGACACATAGGCGCCGACCTGATCTCTCTGGCTTCGATGCTTAGGATACCGGTTTGCATGCACAATGTTGAAGAGGGCAAAATTTTCCGTCCTGCTTCCTGGAGCGCCTTCGGAATGGACAAAGAGGGATCTGACTACCGTGCCTGTGATACTTATGGACCAATTTACGGTAAAACCAGATAGTTTTTCGTCCCAAAATAATTAGGAAAACCGGAGGATATTAACCCTCCGGTTTTTTTTGTGCCCCTATTTTGTGCCTCTTTGTATACTTGTTATCCTTTGAATGCCAGCTTGTTGGTGTTGAATACTTTATTTAAAACCAGGAAAAGAATTGCCCCTGTTGCCCATTGTTGTGGAGTTGCTGTTCGGTTTGCGGGTATATGACTTTAGCCAATTGTACCACTCGTCCATTCCTTCTCCGGTTTTTGCTGAAACTTCAAAAAATTCCATTTCAGGATTTAACCTTTTTACCAGATTTTTAGCTTTTTCAATATCGAAATCAACGTAAGGCAAAAGATCTGTTTTGTTGATTATACAAACATGAGAAGTATGAAAAATGGTTGGATACTTGGCCGGCTTGTCATCCCCCTCCGTTACACTGAAAATTGTTACACGTTTACCTTCCCCCAGATCGAACATCGACGGGCAAATCAAATTCCCCACATTTTCAATAATCAAAACTGAATGACTTTCAGGAGCCAGTTGTTTGACTGCTTTTTTTACCATGTCCGCATCCAAATGGCAACCGTTTCCGGTATTTATCTGCACAGCTTCTGCTCCCGCTTTTTGAATGCGTTCGGCATCATTTGCAGTTTGCTGGTCACCTTCAATCACATAAAATTTTAGTTGGTCGCTGATTTCAGTAATCGTTCTCTCCAGAATGGAAGTTTTGCCCGATCCCGGTGAACTTACCATGTTTATGGCAAAAATATCCAGGGCTTCAAAAAATCCCCGGTTGCGTTCTGCCAGCAAATTATTCTTTGAAAGAATGTCTGTTTCAACTGAGATTTCCCGATGCTGGTGTTCGCCAGGATGATGATGTGGAACAGTATGGTCATGGGAATGATGGTGATGTTCCAGATTGTCTTGTCCCGGTTTATAAATTCTAACATTGTCGTTTTCTTCGCAGCCACAAGTATCGCACATAACGTTTTGTTTTTATTATACTGTTAAAGATTTAACCCGCAATTGTTTTCCGTCAATAATTTCCAGGGAACCCCCGCCACAACCCGGACAAATGGCAAGTAAATCACTGGTCTCAAACCTGAGATTGCAATCGTTACATGCGGCCTTTCCGGGAATTGGGAAAAAGTTTATTTGTGATTCGCCCAAAATAGTCCCTCCCACAGTTATTTTCAATGCAAATTCCAAAGCATCCAAAACTACGCCTGACAAAGCGCCAATTTCAATATCGATAGATTGTATCTGATCTGCCTTTTCCTTCGTTGCAATTTCTTCAGCAATGTCAATAATTGATTGGGCTATTGAGAATTCGTGCATAATTTTCTTTTAACAAATTCTGGGCAATTGGTCGCCCGAAAGCATATCAACAATACGTTTCCCTCCAATTTTAGTCTGTAAAACTACTGTCCCCGGGTGTTCGCTTACAACCGTCCCAATGATAGCTGCATTTTTCCCATACTTGTGCTTCTGTAAATTTAATAAAATTTGAGAGGCATCTTTTTCAGCAACTATAAAAACAATTTTCCCTTCATTGGCCACATACAAAGGGTCGAACCCAAAGAACTCACACATTCCGCGTACACTTTCACGAACCGGGATTTGCTCCTCGGTTATCTCAATTCCGAAACTTTTGTTCGTTGTAATTTCAGCTAAAACAGTTGCCAGTCCGCCACGGGTGGCATCCCTCATAAATTTTATGTTTTCAGAGGCCTGTAGCGCCCCGTTTACCAAATCATTTAAAGGGGCACAGTCTGACTCTACCTTTGCAGAAACTTTAAAATCGTTACGGGCGCTCATAACGGCAATTCCATGGTCGGCAATAAACCCGTTTATCAATATTTTATCTCCCGGTTGAATTCCTTCCCCTGAACTTATTTTCCTGAGATGCGGCTTGAGTTTTCCAATTCCGGAAGTATTAATGAAAATTTTATCGCATTTTCCCCGGTTAACCACTTTGGTGTCGCCGGTAACAATTTTAATGTTGGCCTGAATGGCTGTATCGGCCATGCTTTTTACAATTTTTTCGAGGATCTGAAAATCCAGTCCTTCTTCTATGATAAAGCCCACACTAAAAAATTCAGGTGTTGCCCCTGAAACTGCAAGGTCGTTTACAGTACCGCAAATTGCCAGTTTCCCGATGTCTCCTCCCGGGAAAAATAGTGGGTCAACTACAAATGAATCGGTTGTAAATGCCAGGTTATCACCATTCATGACCAACAAGGCAGAATCTCCCCCGGCATTCAGAATTTCATTTCCAAAATACCTGAGAAACAATCCCTTTATTAATTCATTACTCCGTTTCCCACCACTACCATGGCTTAATAAAATTTGTCCACTGTTCATAGTCTGTATTTATAAAAAGCCTGACACGATCCTTCTGCCGAAACCATACAAGCGCCCACCGGATTATCCGGGGTACATATTTCCCCGAATAGTTTACAGTCGGTCGGAAGTTTTTTCCCCTTCAGGATTTCACCACAAATACACCCTTTTGCTTCCTCGGGTTCCGGTAAATCCAAATCAAAATACTTTTCAGCGTCAAATTCCTCAAACTCCTTTGTGAGCTTTAACCCACTGTTGGGAACCACACCCAGGCCCCGCCACCAATCATCTTTCAGTTCAAAAACTTCGTTTAATATTTTTAAGGCTTTGAGGTTGCCTTCTGGTTTAACGGCCCGTTTGTACTGAATCTCATTCCTTGGCTCTCCCGATTCGTGCTGCATAACCAGCATTAAAATTCCCTGTAACAAATCAACAGGTTCAAAACCTGTGATTACGCAGCCCAGCCCGAATTTCTCAACTATATCGTTGTAAATGCCGGAGCCTGTAATTGTACTTACATGACCGGGGCAGATGTACCCGTTTATTTTTACGCCTTCATCGATGAGGGCAGCCATGGCGGGCGGCATAATTTTATGTGCGCTCAACAAGTAAAAGTTATTGATTTTTTCATTTTTTGCCTGAAGGATAGTTACCGCACTTGCAGGCGAAGTAGTTTCAAAACCGATTCCAAGAAAAACTACTTTTTTCAAAGGGTTTTGTTTCGCGATTTCAAGCGCATCCAGCGGGGAATAAATCATTCTGACATCAGCGCTCTTTGCCCGTTCTTTTTCCAGGGTTGAATTCGAACCCGGTACCCGCAACAGATCGCCGTAGGTTGTTATGATTACATCGTCTTTTTCGGATAGTTTGATGGCTTTGTCGATGAATGATTTGCCGGTAACACAAACGGGGCACCCGGGACCGCTCAGCAACCGGATGGTTGGCGGAAGCAATGCCGGAATGCCGGATTTGCGGATTGCCATCGTGTGGCCACCGCAAACTTCCATTAACCGGACAGGATTTTTGCTTTCCCGGTGAATTGCCTTTACCAATTCGGCAACTGTACTTTTGTCCCAGTATTCATCAATGTACTTCATTCATTTCCTTTTTGAATTATTTCATTAAAAAGTTCTATGGTTTCCCTGGCTTCTTTTTCATCAATTATTTGAATTACAAATCCTGAATGCAACAAAACATAGTCGCCCACTTTTACATTTTCGACCAGGTCAAGGGCTGCATTGTATTCTGCTCCACCCAACGAAATGCAGGCTTTTTTACCCTCCACTGATAAAACTTTTGCCGGAATACTTAAACACATGGTTTTAGATTTTAATGACGACTGATCATTTTTGATTTGAGACTTCTCAAAGTTCACCATTCATCAATTAATACTTATTTTATTTAAATTCCTTCTTTTTGCAGCGATTGCAAGTTGTCCCAGTGAAATTCCGCCATCGTTACAAGGGACCGAGCAGTTTGAAAACACATTAAACCCAGATTCCAAAAGATTATTTTCTGTCCTTTCCAAAAGATACCGGTTTTGAAATGTCCCGCCCGACAATACCACTTTGTTCAATCCTGTGTTTTTACTTATTTTTTTTACGCCCTCTGTTATAATTGATGAAATCGTATTGTGAAATTTTGCGGAGATGGTTTCAGGTCCTGTTTTTTGCTGTAAATCACGGACAATTTCGGTAAACATTTCCGAAAATACTATGACACCGGCCTGTTTGTATGTATATTTTCTGTTTTCATTTTTTGCTGCAATATTTTCGAGCCGCATGGGCGCTTCAGCTTCAAAGGTAGAATGTGTGCAAAGATTTAACAGCGCTGAAACCGCATCGAATAATCGTCCACAACTACTTGTCAGCGGACAGTTGATGTTTCCATTGATCGCATTTAAAAGCCATTCCATTTTTTCATCCTGAATTTTTTCAAGAAAAGGAAGATCAAAATGTAAAAAATCCCGGCCAAAAACTTTATACAACCATGAAACTGCCATCCTCCATGGTTCTTTGGCCGCCAAATCGCCGCCAGGCATCGGAATATACTCAAAATGGGTAACGAGTTGGTAACGATCCAAATCGCAAACCATAAATTCGGAGCCCCAAATATTCCCGTCATCGCCGAGTCCGGCGCCATCGAAACTCACGCCAATTACCTGTTCGTCTATTCCAAATTCAGCCATGCATGACGCAATGTGGGCATGGTGGTGCTGCACAGAAAAAGTTGATAATCCTGAACTTAACGCGTATTTGGTAGAAAGGTAGTCAGGGTGCAGGTCATGAACTATGATTTCCGGTTTGACCCGGAACATTTTTTGAAATTGGACAATACTTTTCTCATAAAAAGAGAAAGTTTCAAAATCTTTTAAATCCCCTATGTGCTGGCTTAAAATTCCCTGATTCCCCTTTCCCAGACAGAACGTATTTTTAAGTTCCGCACCAGTTGCCAGAATTCCGTCAGAATTGAATTTCAAATTCACCGGGTTTGGCGCCCAACCCCTGGAGCGGCGCATTATCCGTGGTTTATTATTGACCACTTGTAACACTGAATCGTCACTTCGGTTATAAATAATCCTGTTGTAAATAACAAGCGCATCACATATCAAACCTAGCTTTTCTTTAGCATCATTATTCTCAATAATAATGGGTTCGTCTTTTAAATTACCGCTGGTAAAAACGATTGCCGCTGTTTTTAATTTTTCAAAAAGCAAATAATGAAATGGCATGTATGGAAGTAATGCACCTATTGTATTTATTCCGTTACTAACGCCTTCAGGCAACAGGTTTTTAGACCTTAGAATTACAATTGGCCGCCGCCACGAATCCAGTGTGTCAATTTCTTTTTGATTTGCGGCACAGTATTGGGTTACAGTTTCAACGTCACGGAACATAATTGCAAAAGGTTTTCCCTCCCGTATTTTTATTTTTCTAAGATGCTGTACGGAATACTCCTGCAAAGCATCACAAGCAATAAAAAATCCTCCGATCCCTTTAATGGCAACAATTTTTCCTTCTGTTAAGTACCTGGCTGTGAGTTCAAGAACCTCTTCAAAATTTTCTGTTTTAACATTTTCTGAAATGAACATGTAATTTGGGCCACAGTTCAGGCAGGCGACCGGTTGTGCATGAAACCTCCGGTTGGTTGGGTTTTCGTATTCCGAAGCACAGGTTGGGCACATTTCAAAAACGTCCATTGTTGTTTTATTGCGGTCGTATGGCAAATCGCGTATAATTGAAAACCGGGGGCCACAATTGGTGCAGTTAGTAAACGGGTAATTTAGCCTGTGTGGTTGTTTCCGGATGTCTTCCAGGCAGTTTGCACAAACCGCAATATCGGGGCCGATTTGTGTAATTTCCTTTTCCCCTGAATATTCGTCACTTAAAATAATTTGGAAACCGTTTTTATGTGCCTGAATTGAAGGTAAAATCAATACATTTTCAATTTGTGCTGCAACAGGGGCTTTACTTTTTAAATCGGATATAAAATTGTCAATATTCATCATTTCCCCTGAGGCTTCAATAAAAATCCCTTCGCTTCGGTTTTTCACCCAACCTGAAATATTATTTTTCTGAGCTGCCCGGTAAACAAACGGACGAAATCCTACTCCCTGAACCAGGCCATTAATTCGTATTGTAACATGTTCCAGGGAATCTTTTTTCATCTTGTTTCGTGCAAATAAACTCTGTTAATATCGAAAAAATAAAACGAACAAAACGAATAAAGCAGAAAATTTATTAATTTTCCGAATGAAAAATATCCTTCTGCTAAAACTTGGTAGCAATTTCCCCATAGAAATCTAAAAATTCACTTTGGTAACTTTTCCCTATCGGTGTTTATCCGGATTTTTATTTAAATAGCGTAATAATGAAAGTTGTCCAGCCATCTTGTCCTTCCTGCTTAATCAAAGCACTTTCATTCTTCAGTGAATTGGATACGTTTGATTTACTAAATCTTAATAATAATAAAATCTGCAATTTTTATAAAAAAGGGCATATTGTATTTTATGAAGGACGAATTCCAACCGGTATTTACTGTCTGGAACAAGGCCTGGTAAAAATTTACCGGGTTGGCATAGATGGGAAAGAACAAATTGTACGTTTTTCAACGCCAGGGAGTTTACTGGGTATCCGTTCGTTATTAAGTGAGGAACGATATACTGCTTCGGCCGCAACATTGGAAGATTCAGTGATTTGTTTTATCAATAAATCTTTCTTTTTCCATTTAATCAACAAGTACCCCAAAATGAATGTTGAAATTGTAAGCTACCTGTGTAGAAAGCTTAAAGAAGCCGAGGATAAAATTATTTCGATTGCCCAAAAGCCTGTTAGGGAAAGGTTGGCAGAGTCGTTGTTAATTCTGAACCGCATTTATAAACCTAACGGCAAGTCTGTGTCTAAACCTAAAATATTATTGTCCCGCGAAGATCTTGCAAACATTCTTGGGACTGCCACCGAGACTGTCAGCCGGCTCTTGCATGAATTAAAGGATGAAAATCTGATTTCCATTGAGGGCAGGTCAATTACACTTACCGATATAGAGGGATTAAAACATACCGCAAAGATTTTTGAATAAATAAATCCCCAAAATTTGACCTAGGTCATTTTTTAAGCTTACCTGTATCATGTAATAAGAGATTTGTTTTCACTAAATTTAAAGAGGCGTTGAACTTTCTTCTTTGGTCAATGTGTCTGAAGGGAATCAACACGGCCAATTTATTCTTTTATCCGAAAAAGAACTTACTATGAGTGAAAATGATTTAACTGGCATCTTTTTTTACCATCCCGGGAACGGGCATGTAAGCAATCTGGATTTTGAAGAATTAATGCAATTTTCAGGTGCATTTAAACATGTTGCAGTAGTTTGGGATTCGGAAAAATTTCCTCTGTGGGACAAAAAATATCTCGAATCGCAAATTCGGAAATTTAATCTGAATCGTTTAATCATTGCAGGTTATGACACCGGAATGATTAAACCATTCTTTGCCACGGTATTTTCAACTTTGGGGATTCCGGTTGAAAATATCTTGCTTGCTGATTTTATAGAACATGGTGCGATGGAAAAAAGCAATGCTGAACTGGCAAAAGCAATTGTGGTTTGTAGTATTTATAATGTTCCGTTTGAAGATGCTGCAAAGCCTGGTGAATCAGACGTATGCCCCGACACACTTGTTATTGGCGGTGGAATTGCAGGAATTGAGGCTTCATTGGAAATTGCAGACGGCAATCAAAAAGTTTATCTGGTTGAAAAAACCGGGACAATTGGCGGTCACATGGCAATGTTCGATAAAACCTTTCCCACACTGGATTGCGCAGCCTGCATTCTAACACCTAAGATGGTGGACGTTGGGCAACATCCTTACATTGACCTGATGACCTGTAGTGAAGTAAAAAGTATTGAAGGTCATCCCGGATGTTACAAAGCAAAAATCCTAAAAAAAGCCCGCAGGGTTGATCTCTCTAAATGCATTGGATGCGGGAACTGCGCAGAAAAATGCCCCGGCAAAACGTATAGCGAATTCGATCAGGGAACGGTACTTCGAACGGCTATTTACAGATCATTTCCCCAGGCAGTGCCAAACAAGTATCTGATTGATGCCGAAAGTTGCCGGTATGTACAAGGGGAAAAGTGTGGCGTTTGTGTAAAGGTTTGCCCTGTTCCTGATTGTATCGATTTGGATGCAAAAGATGAAGAAGTTGAAATTACCGTTGGAAATATTATTGTTGCTACCGGGTTCAAGGTTTTTGATGCCAAACGGGCAGAGCAGTTTGGGTATGGGAAATATCCAAATGTTTTAACCTCACTTGAATTTGAACGGTTAATTAATGCTGCCGGGCCAACCGGAGGAAACATCACCTACAGAAATAAGGACAAAAAAGGCAATTGGGTTTTCACGACAGGCGCAGATGTTCCTGACTCTGTGGCTATTATCCATTGCATTGGTAGCCGTGACGAAAATTACAATGCATATTGCTCAAAGGTTTGTTGCATGTATTCGCTGAAACTTGCGCATTTGGTTAAGGAGAAATTGCCTGAGGCCGAGGTGTATGAGCATTATATCGACATGCGGGCATTTGGGAAAGGGTACGAAGAATTTTACGAACGGATTAGAAGGGAAGGAATTCATATCATTCGGGGACGCACTGCAACCGTGAAATCCATTAATGGTGAATTAATAATTCGAAGCGAAGATATTGAAAACGGCAGGCTATTGGATCAAAAAGTTGAAATGGTAATCCTGGCAGTAGGTATGGAACCTACCGATGATGCAAGATCACTGGCTGGAATGCTGGGAATTGATGTTGATAAATATGGGTGGATGAGTGGGATTAACCAAATCAGTGATACTGTAAATACATGCGCCGGAGGAGTGGCAATTGCCGGCACATGCCAGGGGCCAAAAGATATTCCTGACACCGTTGTACAGGCCTCGGCAGCTGCATCCCGTGTTTTGCAAAACATTATAAAAGGGAAGGCTTCCAACGGGATTTCAAGCTTGTCTTATTCTGATATCGAAAAAAGGGCAAAGGAACTTTCAACCATAAAAGAAATGTAACCATGGCAACAAGAGTGGACCCGAATTTTATGCAAAGCCTCGAAAAATTCGGGGTTAAAGACTGGAAAGGATGCTTTCACTGTGGTAATTGCACTGCAAGTTGCCCACTCATTGAAGAGGAGTACCAGTTCCCCCGGAAAGTAATACGCCAGGCACAAATGGGATTAAAAGATAAACTGGAAAGTAATATCGACTTGTGGATGTGTTATTTCTGCGGAGATTGCACAAAAAGCTGCCCCAGGGAAGCCAATCCTTGTGAGATCATGCGTTCAATCCGGCGGTATCAGATGTCAGCTTATGACTGGACTGGATTATCCAAAAAATTCTTTACCTCACAAAAATGGGAACTTTCCTTCTTTTTCGGAATTGCCATTCTGATTTTGATCCTTTTTGCCATTTTCCTTCCACCTTCCCCTGAACTTTGGACAAATCCCACACGGTTTATCAACGAGCAAGGCGGGGTTATGATAAATAATATGGTAGACGGATTTTCCGGGGAAAAGTTTTTATACATTATACATTATGGCGACTGGATTATGGCGTTTGTCGCTGGCGGGCTTTTAATAACCAACATCCTGCGCATGTTTTACCTGACAGTTTGGAGAGATAAAAGTATTCATATACCGGTTCATGCCTATTTCACCCAATTATGGAAACTGATTTACCACTTTGCCACTCAGCCGAAACTCAGGAAATGCGATGACAAACTGTACTGGCTTGGACATCTGATTTTTATGACAGGTTATACCATCATGTTTGTATTAATTGTGGGCCTGCTGCCCATGTTTCAAATTGAAGAAGTTGTTCCGTGGTACAACTGGCAAAGAATCCTTGGGTACTATGCTACTATTGGGATTTTTGTATTCCTTGTCCCTGTGGTAATCGGCCGGTTCAGAAAAAATAAATGCAAACTCAAGTATTCGCATTTTACCGACTGGCATTTTATCATTGTGCTCGGCTTGACGACGATCTCAGGAATATTAATACACATTTTTCGCCTGGCCGGAATGCCCGTTGCAACCTATTTTTCGTATGTAATTCATCTGGCCATTCTTGTCCCGATGATTATGATAGAAGTTCCGTTCTCGAAATGGTCGCACCTGGCTTATCGCCCGTTTGCGATCTATATTGCTGCGTTGAAAAAAGCAGTTGTTAAAAAGGAACAAACTGAGCAAGTGCCGGTATTTGCCTAATATTTATACCTATGGAAGAAATAAGAATAGGAGTATATGTTTGCTGGTGCGGAACCAATATTTCAAGAATGGTTGATGTTGAGGATGTTGCCAGGGAAATTGAAACGTTGCCTTATGTTGTGGTTGCCCGCGATTACAAATACATGTGTTCCGATCCGGGACAGGACTTGATAATCAACGATATAATAAAACACAAACTAAACCGGATAGTAGTCGCAGCATGCTCACCCAGAATTCATGAATTAACATTCAGAAAAGCGTTGGAAAATGCCGGATTAAATCCGTATATGTTTGAAATGGCCAATATCCGTGAGCACGTCTCGTGGGTACATACCAACAGGGAAGATGCCACCAGAAAAGCCAAAGCGCTGGTAGCCGGGGCAGTTAGCCGGGTACGTTGGCACAGTTCACTGGATAAACGTTTCGTTGAAATAAATCCGGCAACTTTAATTATTGGAGGTGGGATTTCAGGAATTTCAGCAGCACTTGAAATTGCTGATGCGGGCAAACAGGTTTATCTCATTGAAAAGACAGGGCAATTGGGAGGTTTCGCGGCAAAAATCGACCTCTCCGCTCCCTTTATGTACAGCGCTCCCCAAATGATTAATCCTAAAATTGACAAGATATTCAAACATCCCCAAATCAGGGTTTTTCTGAATACACAAGTGGAAGAAATGAGCGGATATTATGGAAATTTCACAACCAAAATTAAAACGGAAGAAGATCATGAGGTTGAATTAAAATTTGGAAACCTAATTCTGGCAATCGGGTTAAGCACTTTCGATCCTTCAGTAATTGAAAATTACAAATACGGAAAAATCCCGGATGTTATTACTTCAATCGAATTTGAGCAGTGCTTAAAATCAGGAAAGATTTTAATGAAAGACGGGAATGTTCCCAAAAATGTGGCAATTATTCACTGTGTAGGAAGCCGTAATTCAAATTATCATGATTATTGTTCGCGGCTTTGCTGTAAGAATGCGTTGAAATATTCTAACCTGGTCCGTGCTGCAATTCCTGATGCAAATATTTTTGAATTGTATTCCGACATGCGCGCCATGGGCGATGGTTGCGAAGAACTGTATTCGGTCACTTCCCGCAAGAATGTAATGTTTTTAATGTTCGACCCAAAAATCGGCATGCCCGACATCAGGGAAGCATCACCAGAAGACAATTGTAAGATGATAATTGAAATGGATGAAAAGCTTTCGCGTGAACGAATTGAAATACCTGCTGATCTGGTAATTCTGATGGTTGCCATAGAAGCGCAAAAGGAAGCTAAAAAACTGGCACAAGCTATCGGAATAAGCATGTGTGGAAACCAGTTTTTTATTGAGCGTCATCCAAAACTCGACCCTGTTGCTACTACAACTGATGGTGTATATGTTGTTGGAAGTTGCCAGGCTCCAAAAGGCATCCCCCATTCGGTGGCACAAGCAAGGGCTGCAACTGCACGGATCCTGGCCAGAATAAACGTCGGGCACGTTGAGGTGGAAGCTGCTACAGCCAAAGTCAATGAAGATATTTGCTGCGGATGCCAAACCTGTATCAGCGTTTGCCCATATTCTGCAATTAGCTTCGACGAAGAAAAACATGTATCGGTAGTAAACGAGGTTCTTTGCAAAGGCTGCGGAACATGTAGCTCAGCCTGCCCCAACGGGGCTATCCGGGCACAACATTTTACGGATACGCAAATTCTTTCCCAAATAGATGGATTACTTGAAAAATCACTTCAACTACAGGAGGGTCTACTATGAATTTCGAACCAACCATAATATCGTTTTTATGCAACTGGTGCTCTTACACCGGCGCCGATTTAGCCGGAACTTCCCGGATGAAGTATGCACACAATATCCGTATTATACGCCTGATGTGTTCCGGTAGGGTAGATCCGACTTTTGTGCTGGAATCGTTTAAGAAAGGCGCCGATGGGGTACTGATCTGTGGGTGTCATCCCGGTGATTGCCATTATCACGAGGGAAATTACAAATGCCTGCGCAGGTACCATTTCCTCAAAAAATATATTAAGCAATTAGGCATTGAACCGGAACGGTTGCATTTGGAATGGATCAGTGCCAGCGAAGGGAAACAATTTGCGGAATTGATTGATTCATTTACTGAAACAATCAGGGAATTGGGCCCTTGTAAAATTAAAAATGTGATTGAAACTTATACATAGGAGATTGATTATGTCTGAAGAAGAAAATAAACCAAAACTAAAACTCGCGGTATATTGGGGGGCTGCTTGCGGAGGGTGTTGTGTTTCAGTTCTCGATGTCCATGAAAAATTGTTCGATGTTGTGGCCAATGCCGATCTGGTTTTCTGGCCTATTGCCCTTGATATAAAATATGCTGATGTTGAGGCAATGCCGGATGGTTACATTGATTTAACCTTATTTAATGGTGCAATTCGAAATAGTGAGAACAAACATATGGCAAAACTTCTGCGGCAAAAAACCAAGGTTCTGGTTGCTTACGGATCTTGTTCGTATATGGGTGGAATTCCTGGCCTGGCTAACCTCAATACCAAAGAGGATATCTTTGAGCGGGTTTACAATGAAACCGAATCAACAATTAATCCGGATAATATCAGGCCACAGGAAAAATGTGAAGTAGATGAAGGAGTTTTAACCTTACCTGAATTTTATAATGATGTGAGGACATTGAGTCAGACAGTTGACGTTGATTACTACCTTCCTGGCTGCCCGCCTCAAACGGAACGGTTACTTGATGTTTTCATGGCAATTGTAAACGGCATTGAACTCCCTCCGAAAGGTTCAGTTATCGGCGCTGCCGAGAAATCACAATGCGATGAGTGTAACAGGGAAAAGACCGAAAACAAACTTATCAAAAAGTTCTACAGGCCTTGGGAAATTGTGGACGACGGGGAGACCTGCTTCCTGGAACAAGGAGTGATTTGCATGGGGCCGGCTACACGTTGTGGTTGTGGTAACCGGTGTATCATGGGGAATGCCCCTTGCCGCGGATGTTATGGCCCGGCTCCCGGTGTCATTGACCCGGGCGCAAAAATGATGTCTGCTGTAGCAACAATGATCGATGCCAACGATCCTAAAGAAATCGAAAAAATTATGGAAGATATCATTGATCCGACAGGGTACTTTTACAGGTATAGTTTGCCAGCTTCAATTTTAAGGAGGAAAATGAGATGAGAAGAATTACAATAGACCCGATTACACGTTTGGAAGGCCATGGTAAAATTGAAATTTTCCTCAACGATGAGGGGGATGTGGATAATGTATATTTCCAGGTTCCTGAATTGCGGGGCTTTGAAAAATTCTGCGAAGGCCGGCCCGTTGAGGAACTTTCCCAGATTGTAACAAAAATTTGCGGAGTTTGCCCCGGTTGCCACCACATGGCAGCAGGCAAAGCAATTGACGCAGTTTTTGGGGTGGAACCTCCACCAACTGCAAAAAAATTACGCGAACTGTTTTACATGGCACATTTTGTACACAGCCATATCGCCCACTTTTACGCTTTGGCTGCCCCCGATTTTGTCGTTGGCCCTACTGCTGCAAAAGCCGAAAGGAATATCCTTGGCGTAATCAATAAAGTTGGGGTAGATATCGGAACCGAAGTAATTAAGCAGCGCCGCATTGCCCAGGAGATCCAGGCATTGCTGGGTGGTCATCAAACACATGTGGTCATGAACATTCCGGGTGGGGTGAGAAAAGGATTGACCGAGGAGCAACGCGCCGACATTGAAGCAAAAGCGAAAGGATTTATTGATTTTTCCAAATTCTCGCTTAAAATTTTCTATGATATTGTGCTGGAGAATAAAGACTATGTGGATTTGATTGTGAACGGACCCTATTCATTGAAATTATACTCTATGGGTTTAGTTGACGAAAAAAATAAAGTTAATTTCTACGATGGGAAAGTAAGGGTTGTAGATACCACAGGAGAAGAACATTGTAAATATTCTCCTGACAAATACCGCGAATTTATAGCCGAACGGGTTGAACCCTGGAGTTACCTCAAATTTCCGTACTTAAAAAAAGTAGGCTGGAAAGGTTTTGTTGATGGTCAGGATTCGGGAATATATCATGCAACACCCCTGTCCAGGTTAAATGCTTCGGATGGTATGGCCACACCGCTTGCGCATGCCGAATACGAAAAAATGTACGGTATTTTAGGAGGGAAACCTGTTCATGCCACACTGGCAATGCATTGGGCCCGCCTAATTGAATTACTTTATGCAAGCGAGCGTTTGCTTGAACTGGCCACTGATCCTGATATAACAGGGAAAGAGTTAAGATCGCCGCTGCCAAATATCCCAAACGAAGGTGTGGGCATTGTTGAAGCGCAGCGTGGGACACTTACTCACCATTACGTAACAGATGATAAAGGGATTGTTCAGAAAGTGAACATTATTGTTGGAACAACCAACAATAATGCAGCCATCTGTATGTCGCTTAAAAAAGCGGCCCAGGGGTTTATTAAAAAAGGGGTGGAAGTAAATGATGGCATCCTGAACATGATTGAAATGGCATTTCGCGCGTATGATCCGTGTTTCTCATGTGCTACACACAGCCTGCCAGGTGAAATGCCAATGATTTTAAATATTCGTGAACCGGATGGTACTTTGATTCGCACCCTGCAACGAAAATAGCCTTGGATTTGTCAAAAAAACATGATGGGTAAGAAAAGCAATACGTTGATATTAGGCATTGGAAACGATATTTTAACCGATGATGGAGTTGGTCCAAGGTTGTGTGATTTTTTAAAGGAAGAATTTAAAAACACTTCGGTTAATTTTGAAAAATTGAATGTTGGCGGACTGGAAGTATTGGAATTTATCCAGGGTTACCAAACAGTAATATTCATTGATGCCATTAAAACACTTGACGGAAGGGTAGGAGATGTGTATTTTTTTACACCCGTAGATTTCAGGGAAACGCTGCACCTCTCAAACCTGCACGACACCAGTTTTTTAACAGCCCTGAAATTGGGTAATTTAATAGGTTTTAAAATACCTGAAAGGATGTATATTATTGCAGTGGAAATTAAAGAAGATATGGTATTTTCTGAACACTTTACCGATGAGTTGGCCCGCAAGTATAATAAAATTAAGAAAGAAGTAGTTGCCATCTTAAATAGGTTAATTCCACAAGAAATAATGCAAACTTATTTAGATAACTTATCTCCATTTTTCTCGTTAAAATGATTAGTCATGCATTGTAAAATTTGCACTAATTTTCGTAGATGGATTTAAAAGTATCTGTAAATAAGTCTGTTTTTTCAAAAGAAACCGTGATGAAAGACTATTATATGGTCTTTCTCAGCCGGCAGTTGAGTGTCCTTGGAAGGAAGGAGGTGCATCTTGGCAGGGCTCCATTTGGAATTTTCGGTGATGGTAAGGAGTTGGCACAGATAGCCTATGTGAAAAGCTACCGCGACGGGGACTGGCGTTCAGGGTACTATCGAGACCAAACTTTTATGCTGGCAGCGGGAATGATGACCCCAACGGAATTTTTCTCTCAGCTTTATGGGGATACCAATACTGTCAACAATCCGTCGACGGGAGGCCGCAATTTCAATAACCATCATTCAACTGCAAACAGATCAGCTTCAGGAGGGCTTAAGGAGCTTGCGTTGATGAAGAATTCTGCTGCAGACCTTTCCCCCACCGCCGGGCAAATTCCACGTCTCCTGGGACTGGCACAGGCCTCCAAACTTGTCAGGGACCATCCCGAATTCGCACCACATACGGCAGGCAAAATCACCGGAGATGAAGTTGCATTTGGCTCAATTGGTGAATCCAGCACCTCCGAAGGGATGTTTTTCGAAACCATCAATGCTGCCTGTGTACTTCAGGTTCCATTGGCCGTGGCCATTTGGGACAATGGTTATGGAATCAGTGTGCCAGTTGATTTGCAGACAGCCAAGGGCAGCATATCCAAAGCCTTGAAGGGGTTTGAAACAGATGGAGAGGATCTGGGTTGTAGAATATATTCCTGCAAGGGGTGGGACTATCCTTGTATGGTCCAAACATTTGAAGAGGGAATTGCCGTTTGCCGGTCCAGGCATCAACCGGTCATATTCCATATTGACGAACTTACGCAGCCATTGGGTCATTCAACCTCAGGGTCACACGAACGATACAAAAGTGCTGAACGTTTGCAATGGGAACAGGATTTTGATGCCATCGTGAAATTTAAAGAGTGGATCCTCCTCGAGGGATATGGTAATGCGGACACTTTGGCCCAACTTGAAGAAGAGGCATCAAAGGAAGCCAGGGGTGCCCGTGATCTGGCCTGGACCGATTACATCTCAGGATTTGAAGCTGAGAGCACTTCCTTAAAAGCAGTTGTTGACTCCATCTCAAACAGTTATGCTCCTCTGTCCACAAAATCAGCTGAGTTAAAAGCATTGAGAAAAGCGGCTTACCCGACCAGGAAGGCTTTGATCCGGTTCGCTAAATCCTTGCACAGAACGGTTGTTGGAAATTCCTTGTTAAAAGAACAGGATCAGCAATTGGCCTTTTGGATAAAAACGTCAGAAGAGATCGGTGAACGACTTTTCAGCATTCCCCGGTCGGAAGAATCGGCAAAATTTCCTGCCGGGGATATTGTCAAAATTGAATATGGCCATGATCCGGCCTGGGTAACAGGTTCAGAACTGCTGAACAAGAATTTTGATCTGCTGCTGCAGAAATATCCTTTGATGCTCTCATTTGGGGAGGACACTGGTGTTTTGGGCGGAGTCAATCAGGAGACGAAAGGGTTGTCGGAGAAATTCGGACTTCACCGTGTTTTCGACACCGGGATCCGCGAGACGACCATTATCGGACAAGGGATCGGATTGGCATTGAGGGGATTCAAACCAATCGCCGAGATACAATATCTTGATTATCTTATTTATGCACTTCCAACACTGGCAGATGATCTCTCCACCCTGAATTACCGCACCTGCGGCCGGCAGATTGCACCGCTCATTATCCGTACCCGTGGACATCAGCTGCAGGGCATGTGGCATTCAGGTTCCCCGATGAGCATGCTGCTTGGTTCGATCAGGGGAATTCATATTTGCGTTCCCCGAAACATGACCCAGGCTGCAGGATTTTACAATACCCTGCTCAAAGGTGAGGAACCAGCGTTGGTGATCGAACCTTTGAAAGGATATTATGTGCGTGAGAAACTGCCTGAAAACATCGGAGAATATTGTATCCCACTGGGCATTCCTGAAATCCTGCTGGAAGGCACGGATTTAACTTTGGTCACTTATGGCTGGAATGCGACCATAGCCATGGAAGCAAGCGCTATTCTGAAAACAATGGGAATCTCGGTAGAGTTGATTGATGTTCAGACATTATCGCCGTTTGATACCGGTCACCTGATTACACAATCGCTCCTGAAAACAAATCACCTCGTATTGTTGGACGAAGATGTGCCGGGAGGTGGAACCGGCTATATGCTCCAGAAGATCCTTGAGCAGGAAGAAGCCTTCTACGCTTTGGATGCGCAACCGCTGGTCATTTCAGCCAAAGACCATCGCGGAGCCTATGGCACCGACGGCGAGTATTTTTCTAAGCCAAATGTTGATTCGGTGGTTGAAGCGGTGTTAAAAATGATAAAGGGTATTTGAGATAAATTACAACTTCCGGGGGAATTGCTCCATCCCGATGATGGCGGTAGTTTTTATTTATGAAATTTCTAATCCTGTCCTTTTAACTAAATCAATCAATGGCGAATTATCATTGTCATAAAAACGATTTGTTCCTACCAGATATGGCTCAATTTTTGAATTAACTTTTTGTGTCAAGCTCCATATTTTGCCAGCTAAATAATCGTCATTTTCATTTTCCGTAACAATCATTAAATCCAAAACATGTTCCACAACATCTTTTCCCACACAATGCTTTCCATATAAACCAACTTTTGGCAAAATGGATTAGTTTCGTGATTTCCTAAAAGTTTCGCTGATGATAAAAATCATTCACCATATAAAACGCAAAAAATGGAAATCAAACACAAACTAACAACCAAAGAATTTCTCGTCCCCTTTATCCTGATTACCTTCCTCTTCTTCCTGTGGGGATTGGCCCATGGGATGGTTGATACGCTGGACAAGCATTTTCAGCAGATTCTGCATTTGAAGAAATCGGAGTCGAGTATGATACAATTTGCGCTGTATGGCGCCTATTTCGGTATGGCTTTGCCGGCTGGAATGTTCATGCGCAGGTTTGGCTATAAAAAGGGGATCATTCTTGGATTGTCCCTGTTTAGCACAGGAGCTTTGCTGATTGCCGGAACAACAACATTTGAATCCTTTTGGATTTTTCTAACCTGTCTCTTTATTCTGGGATGCGGACTGGCCACTTTGGAGACTGCTGCCAATCCTTATACCACCAAACTTGGTCCCAAGGATTCAGCCGCAAGGCGTATCAATTTCTCGCAGTCATTCAACGGATTGGCCTGGGTCATTGGGCCACTGATTGCACTCTATATCTACGGGAATCAAAGTATGGTTGCTGGCGAGAAACTTGCTTCATTGATCCTGCCAATGGCGATCATCGGATTGGTGGTACTTGCCGTTGCGTTCATATTCATGAGGCTGCCACTTCCCGAAATCTCGGAAGAGGAGGCTGGTCATCATGTACCTATGGCGGGAGACGAAGAGAACGAATTTCCCGACAAACCGCTGCTAAAACAGGGCCATTTTGTCAAAGGAGTAATTGCCCAATTCTGTTACGTGGCTGCTCAAACCGGAATCTTCAGCTACCTGATCAACTTTGTAACCGATGAGAGCCAGTATCCCCGTTTTGATGTGAAAAACGGTCCCTATTTCTTGTCGATTGGCTTTGCGTTGTTTATGATCGGAAGGATGTCGGGAAGCTATATGATGGGATTTTTGAAACCGAGCAGGATTTTAGCGCTTTATTCCGGACTTTGCATTTTGCTGCTTCCGATCGTAAGTTTGAATTTTGGCTGGATCTCCCTAGTTTCACTCTACGCCATTTTCTTCTTCATGTCCATCATGTTTCCTACCATCTTTGCTTTGGGAATCAGGGATTTGGGTCCCCAAACAAAGAAGGCATCCTCATTTATCGTTATGGCAATCGTAGGGGGGGCGCTGTTCCCACCTTTAATGGGTTTTATCTCTGATCATTACACCATGTCGGCAGGATTTTTCACACCGATCCCGCTGTTCGCATTTATCCTTTACTATGCACTGAAAGGGCACGAGGTAAAATATTGATATGCAACACAAAAGATATTGTAAAACTTTGTCGCTCAAAGACGATGCTCAACTCATTGAGGATTACAAAAAAGTGCATGCTCCAGGAGCGGTATGGCCGGAAATAACAGATGGAATGCGTGAAGTTGGCATCCTCGACATGGAGATTTATATTCAGGGCACGAGGTTGTTTATGATTATGGATACCATCCCCGATTTTAACTGACTATCGTGTGTGTTTTCTCCCTTTCAACTTTTTACTTTTGCCTTTTTATTTTTGGTCTGATACAACTACTGCTAAAAGTAAAACAGAATATTGTAATAAACAAAAAATAATGAAACTTGCCATTTTATACTTAAATAACCTGAATATCAGTTCGGTTGAAAAGACCTATTCAAAAACAATCAAGCAGTTACAGGAAGGCGATTTTAAAAGTGCTGATGTGCGAAAAATGGCTGGTACCGGTTATTACAGGGCAAGGATTGATATTCGCGACAGGTTGCTTTTTACCTTTGCAAGCTACGACGGAAAAAAATATCTGATTGTTTTGGAAGTAATTAAAAATCACCAATATAGTAGCAGTCGGTTTTTACGTGGCGCTGTTCTTCCTGATGAAGATAAGTTTGTGCCGGTACTGTCGCCCGACGAAATTACTCCTGCTGAAGATTTCATTTTTATCAATCACAAATCGAACCGGATACATTTGCTCAATAAGTTCATCTCGTTCGATAATATACAGAATTTCATCTATTCACTTTATCCGCCACTGATTATTGTAGGTTCGGCCGGAAGCGGAAAAACAGCTTTGGTACTCGAAAAACTAAAAGATCTGCCCGGTGAAATAGCCTTCATTTCGTTGTCGGACTTTTTGGTCAAAAATGCGTCAAAAATATACTATTCAAATGGTTTCGATGCCGAAAACCAAGACGTAGAATTTTTATCGCTCCACAATTACCTTTCGGGTTGGGAAAAACCGCAGGGAAGGGAGGTTGGTTTTCCCCAGTTCGACAGTTGGTTTTTCCGGTTTTCGCAAGCCGTGAAAATCAACGAACCCTATCGTGTGTTCGAGGAGTTTAAGGGTGTAATCACCGGTTCGCCCATTCATGCCGCTTATCTCACGAAGGAGGAATATTTGGATTTAGGCGTAAAACAATCCATCTTTTCAACTGCCGAGCGCGAACGACTTTACCCGTTATTCCTGAAGTATCTGGATTGGCTAAACGAAAATAATTTATACGACAGCAATGTGCTGTGCTATCAATATCTGGAAAAAATAAAGCCCCGATACGATTATATCGTGGTTGACGAGGTGCAGGACATTACCAACATTCAGTTGAAATGTATTTTGCAATCGTTGAAACATAAAAATCACTTTATCCTGACGGGCGACAGCAACCAGATTGTACATCCCAACTTTTTTTCGTGGGGAAAAGTAAAAAGCTATTTTTACGAAAGTGGAGATGTCGGCAATCCGATAAAAATTCTACAGGCTAACTACCGGAACAGTTTGCAAGTGGTGGAATTGGGCAATAATTTGCTGAAAATCAAAAATACCCGCTTTGGTTCTATCGATAAAGAAAGCAATTACCTGATAGATACTGTAAGCAAAAATAAAGGTGAGGTGCTGCTTTATCCGGACGAGGAAAAAAAGAAAAATGAACTCAACCGGCGAACTCAAAACAGTACACAATATGCAGTGATTGTACCTACCAACGAACTGAAAAACGAAGCCAGGCGATTTTTTAAAACACCCTTGATTTTTAGTGTGCAGGAAGCCAAAGGCCTGGAATACGAAAATGTAATTTTACTAAACTTTGTTTCGAGCCACGAAGCCGAATTCCGCGAAATAATCAAAGGTGTAACACCGGCAGATTTGCTTAAAGAAGAGTTGGTATATAACCGGCCTGCAGACAAACAGGACAAGGATGCCGAAGTTTATAAGTTCTATATCAATTCGTTGTACGTAGCCATTACGAGGGCCGTAAAAAATATTTATATTTTCGAGAAGCAGGTCAAACACCCTGCCTTGCTACTTTTGCAGATGCAGGAAACCAAATCAGAAATTAAGGTTGTTGAAGTCAAATCAACGCTGGAAGAATGGCTGGCCGAAGCTCAACGTCTTGAGGATCAGGGAAAAATTGAGCAAGCAGAGCAAATTCGTGCCAAGTATCTGGGTTACGAATACCTGAGTTTGGAACAATTGGAAATTATTAAGCAGTTGGCACTCGACCCACGCAAAAAAGAAAACGAAGTAAAGAAAGAGCGTAAACAACTTTTTCAATATGCCCTTGCGCACCAACGATATGATTGGATAGAACAATTGGCCCAATTGCAATTTCAACGGGCCACTTCGTTGATGAAAGAGTTGAAGCAGGACCGAAAAGAGTATATCAAAGACATAAGGTTAGGACGTAAAACCGAAGCCTTAAGGGTGGTGAAAAAATACGGGATTGATTTTCGTGCCGATGACGAAGGGGCAACCGGTTTGATGCTTGCCTTATATCATGGACAAGACGAATTGATTCCAGAACTTATTCAGTTACGCGCCTCCCTTTTGATTAAAGACCAGCAAGATAAATTTGGTGCCAACTACCTGCTGTCTGGTTTTTTGCAAAATATTCTTCAACGAAAACCACAAACTGCCACGATTTCAACGCTCAAACGTTTCTGGAGGTTAATTAATCCCAATAGTTTGACCTACGAGACTTACAACAGGCAGTTTCAGGCAAATTCGCACAGCATGGTTTATTTTTTAATTATCCTGATGCGTTGCCTGAATGAATTGCACCCTAAAAAAGCCATTTACCAAAAAGGCACCCCTGATGAAAAAACCATGGCGTTCTTCAACATGGACGATATGGTGAAATATGCAGAATTGATACCCGATGAGATACTTCCACCCTACCGCAAAAAACGACAATACATCAATAGCGTACTGTCTTCGAACGAAATCAGCCGTGCCGGATTTCCAAACTGTAAAATGGCCTTTACCCGAATTGACAGAGGGGCCTATGTGGTAAATCACGGAATAAATTGGCTGTGAGAATTATAGATATTGATCCAATGCTTATTTCATTCACAAAGTAGTTCGCTCTGAAGTGGTGGATTAAAAATATTTTAGATCGGCGAACTTCAAGCCGTGAATTCGGTAACCTGATGATGATCAACGACAACTACCCGAAATATGTAATTTTATTAACCCAGGTTATTCCGCTTGGTATCCAAAGGCGGGAGAAGGGAAGTTTTTGCGGGGTGAAGGATGTGTGTCCCTATGACTCTTCAGACATTCGGTTTACCCAAAAGGGGGAGACGCTTTATGCTTTTTGCATGAAAACACCTACCGGGGATGTCAAAATTGTTTCATTTGGAAAGCGATCAAAAATTTCCGACCAAAAGGTGAAGGCGGTAACTCTTTTGGGTAGCAAAGAGAAACTAAACTGGAAGCAGGATGCTGAAGCACTTGTGATTTCCAAACCTTCGAAATTGCCCGACTGGGAAGTGGCGACTTTTAAGATTGAGTTCAAAAAATAGTTATTTGGCACAAAGATAAAACGGTTTCAGTTTTTAATTGAAACCGTTTTATCTTTGTGCCAAATTCTATTCTATGTTGGATACGTTATTGCAGCACCGTACCATCCGAAAATACAAAGCGACAGATGTTACGGATGAACAGCTGAACAAGATCATTGAAGCCGGATGCAGGGCTTCCACTACCGGCAACATGCAGGTTTACAGTATCATTGTTAACCGTGATGCAAAAATGAAGGAGCTATTGTCGGGATGCCATTTCAACCAGCCAATGGTGAAGAATGCGCCGGTTGTACTAACCTTTTGCGCCGATTTCAACCGCTTTAATTTGTGGTGCCAACTCAACCACGCCGATCCCGGTTATGACAATTTTCTCTCCTTTTTCACTGCCGCCATTGATGCCCTCCTGGTGGCCCAAAATGTTTGCGTAGCCGCTGAAAGTGAAGGTCTTGGAATTTGCTATCTTGGCACGACCACTTATCTGGCCGGAAAAATCATTGACATCCTGCATCTTCCGAAAGGGGTAGTTCCAGTTACAACCGTGACCCTGGGATGGCCTGACGAAAAGCCTGCATTAACGGATCGTTTGCCAATGGAAGCAGTTGTTCACAAAGAGACTTACCAGGATTACACTACTGACAATATTTTCAGACTATATGCCATGAAAGAGCAGCTGCCCGAAAATCAAAAATTTGTCGAAGAGAACTGTAAACAATCACTTGCTCAAGTATTTACAGATATTCGTTACAAAAAGGCAGACAATGTTTTGTTTTCCGCTATGCTGTTGGATGTGTTGAGTCAACAGGGATTTATGAACCGGCAATCATGATGTGCAGTAAAATTCAATTTGAATTAGCTCCCGGCTACGAGATTCTGGAAGGTTGGGTAAAAGCTCTTCCTGAGCGGTTTATGCTTGATGGTACCTCTATTTTCAAGGATAGGAATGAGGTCAAGGTGTTTCTGGAACAAGGTTTTGAATTGAATGTCAAAGCCTTTAAATTACCCAACCTGATAAACCGGTACGTCTATGTTTACCTTAGGGGCTCGAAGGCTGCAAGATCGTTTCGGAATGCACTCAGATTTTTGGATAATGGGGCATTGACACCTACCCCTGTTGCCTGGGTGGAGTGCCTTGAAGATGGGAAATTGCGTAAGAGTTACTATGTTTCATTGAATTTCAAAACCGATTTCGACCTTAGGGCCGTTCTGAACCATCAGGTAGTTGATAGCAGAAATATTCTTGCACAATGGGTTCACTTTACCTGGTCCAAACTGCACCAAAACGGAATTTACCATCTCGATTACTCCCCAGGTAACACATTGATACAGAAAGTAGAAGGAAGTTATCAATTTGCAGTTGTCGATCTTAACCGCATGAAATTTCTGGCTGTAGGGTTTGAAAAGGGAATTCGAAATTTCCGCCAGCTGGATACCAACGAAGAAAATCTTCGTTTGATCGCTTCCGAATATGCGGCTCTTTGCGGCGAACCAGCCGAAAAGGCCATCGCCCTTTTGATCGGCTATGATCGAAACAACAAAAACTACCGCCGGCGCAAAGGAAATTTCAAAACTTGGTTCCGAGGCCAGAGTAAGGATAAAGGATAAAGTAAAAAGGATAAAGTGGGATTTGTGAGGGGATGAACCTTTGCGCAATAAAGTAAGAACGCTGCTATCAAGATCGCAGCGTTCTTACTTTATCCTTTTTACTTTATCCTTTATCCTTGTTCTCTGTTTTCGGCTTCAAAACATTCAGCATCACAAGTCTTTTGTATAGATCTGTTGCCTTGATCAGCTCCATGCAGCTCGGCGTTGGGTAAATGCATGGTTTACCGCCAAAGACGGAGCAGGGGCGGCAAGTCAGGATGCCTTCAGGGGGTTGAATGTGGTACTTATCCGGCTGACCCAATGCCGAAAATCCAAAAGCAGGATGAGTACCTCCCCAAATGGAAATGGTCCTCACCCCGGAAAGCGAAGCAAGGTGCATATTGGATGAGTCCATGGCAATCATCAGGTCCAGCATGCGAATCATGGCGATCTCCTCCGACAGGGTAAATTTCCCGGCCACGAGATGGACATTTTCGCAGTGCTGTTCGAGTTGTTTCAATAGTTTGATCTCTTTTTCGCCTCCGCCAAAGAGGAAAAATACTGCTTTGTGATTTTTGTTGATCAGGGTGATCAATTCTTTAAAATTGTTGATCCCCCAGATTTTGGGTGCAGTGTTGGCAAATGGCGAAAGTCCGATCTTCAGGTATCCTTTTTCAGGTATTTTTCCCAAAAGATAGCTTCGTGCACTTTGAAATGCTTCGGTTGAATAATCGATGTAGGGCGCTTTCCCTATCTGTGATTGGATGCCTGCTGCAATAAAAGTGTCGGCATATCGTTGGGTCGAGTGTTTTAAAACGTTGATTTTCTTTGTTTTAATTATCTTGTTTTTCTCTTTCCTTCCTTTATTAATCGAAAAAACCGGTGTGCCGTTCAGTTTGAAGAAAAGGGATACGACCTTGGTTCTCAGGACATCATGAAGGTCAACGATCTTATCAAAAGGTCCAAGCTTTTTTAGATCCCGGTAAAGGCGATAAAGTCCAAACAGACCTTTGTGTTTGTTATCAAGTTTGGGGAAATAGAGCTTCAGCCGGGGAATACCAAAGAAGAATGGGGCGAAAAATGGCCTGGTTACCAGCGTAATATGCAAATCGCTGTTGGATTCGAGCACATTTCGAATGACAGGCACGGTGAGCGCTACATCGCCCATGGCGGAGAGTCGGAAAACAAGGATTTTCTTCATTTGCAAGTGACTAAAGTGACTAAAGTGACTAGAGTGACTAAAGTAGGGAGAACCCAGGATGCCAAAATACTTTAGGCATTTTAGTCACTTTAGTCACTTTAGTCACTTATTATTTGTACTCCTCATAACTCTTTTCTTCGAATAACTTGGAGCCGGTAACTTCGTTTATTTTACGCTTCACATCCGATCGGTTATCGTTGATAAAGTAGACTGACCGGGCGGTTTGAATGAAATCTTCGCCAAAATCCTTGGCTCTTTCAAGATCACGGATATGGTCTTCAATGACCCACAATTGCGAATTTATTTCATACAATTGGCGGTAGAGCGGATGCCCCTTCTCCATGATGGTACTCATCGCATGATTCACCACCTCGTATTCGTTCCTGATGTTTGCAAGCTTTACGGGGTCGGTTATCTTTGCCAGTTTGATTTCGATAATGGTAAGTTTATCGGCAATCTCCCCGTTGGATACTTCTAACTTCATGTCTGATTTTTTCGCAAAAGTAGCAAATTAATCATTTGTAGCCGATGTTCCCGGCGCTACAGATTTCTGAACACATCGCGTGCCGATCCCTGCGCGGTTGGCATGATCAGCACATCATCGATATTGACATGGGCAGGCCTGGTAATCATAAAAAGTATGGTCTCGGCTACATCAAACGGTGAAAGCGGCGTGAGACCATTGTAGACACTTTTGGCACGTGTATCATCCCCTTTGAAACGCACATTGGAAAACTCAGTGTCGACCATGCCTGGTGCAACCGTGCCCACTTTGATGCCAAATGGAAGGAGTTCGATGCGCATGGCATGAGAGATGGCCTGTACGGCATGTTTCGTACCGCAATAGACGCCTCCCATCGGATAGGCCTCTTTCCCGGCAAGAGAGGAGATGTTGATAATATGGCCCGATTTCCGTTTTTTCATCCATGGCGTCACGGTCCTTGTGACATAGAGCAATCCTTTGACATTGGTATCTATCATTCTTTCCCAATCTTCAATTTCCCCATTGTCGACCGTATCCATCCCGACTGCCAGTCCGGCATTGTTGATCAGCACATCGACGGCCTTCCAGTTTTCCGTCAGGGATTCGAGCGAACTTTGGACCTGCTCCGGTTTAGTGACATCGAAACAGAGAAGAAGACATTTCGTCTTGTATTTGGAGGCTAATTCATGCTCCAACTCCACCAGGCGTTTGTTTCTCCTGCCGGTGAGTATCAGGTCGAAACCGCTCGCAGCCAGTAGATGCGATGATGCAGCGCCGATCCCTGATGTCGCACCGGTAATAAGTGCAATTTTTGACATGGTCAATTCGTTTTGAGAAAGCTAAAATAGGGAAAAGGAATTGTAATTTTGGGAAATATTTCTAAAAACATTCGAACCCTGTAGTTTGGATGCAACACATGGCAATTTGAATGAATCAATTATCTTTGCCATAAAAACATAGCGGTCATGAGCGAAAACAGTCCAAAGTCTTTTACCATTGATCAGATTCCGGAACCGGAAGATATCCAGAGCGTCATCTATTCGATGCTTGCCATCCCACATCTCTCCCCGGTCAATATTTTCAATGAATTTGCTGCTCCGGACCTTGATCCGTCACAAATGAGCAACGACAACACAGACGATTCGGGGATTTTCCAGATCGATGAAGAGGAACAGTTTTATTCCCTAACCATATACGCTGATCACCGCCGATTGGCCGTTGATCCCTTTGCTGCTGCCCAGATTCTGGTTGCAAAGGCGGTTAGAAGGTTGGTTTGCTATGGCGCCGTTCCTGTTTCCATCAGTAGTTTTATGAACCATGTCGAATTTGCCAATCCAATAGCCCAGGAGATGGTGATGGCGGCACGACTCGGTCTGGATGCCGCGGCCAAAAATTTCAACCTGAAATTTTCACAGCGAAAACTGCATTACGATTATTCGGGAGATGAAGGATTTGTACCACCGACCCTCATCATCAGCCTTTTCGGAAGATTGAAGACACGCGAAAAACTGTTGTTGCCAAAATTCAGGGAAAAGGGAGACAACCTGCTTATGGTAGGTCGATCCTACAACGATATCAACGCCTCAGAATACCTCGATTTCTACCATGAGGTAAAAGATTGGCCTCTGATGAAATTTAGTCTTTCGACCGAAGGCCGTCTGACAGAAGCGATGACAGAGGTGATAAAAAATGATCTTGTCATATCCGCGACTCCTGTTGGTATTGGCGGTCTCTTTTTCACGCTGTTGCGGAATGCCCTTCCCAACGACCTTGGGTTCGATATCACCACCGACGGGGAAATTCGTACCGATGCCTTCCTGTTTGGGGAGTCGATGGGACGATATGTCGTTTCTGTTTCCAAAGAGAAGGAGGATGAGTTTGTGGATTATCTTTTCGACCGGAAGATCCCGGTCATGACTTTGGGTCATGTGACGAAAGGCGAAATTCGAATCGATGACCAATCCATGGGTTTTGTCGACAAAGGATTGGTAAGTGAAATGATAGATGATCTTGATGAGTGAAATAAAGCCCTACCGGGATTCATCCGCCGGGAAAAAGGAGCAGATAGCGACGATGTTCGATCGGATTGCTCCCAAATACGATTTCCTTAACCATACCCTTTCCTTCGGGATTGATAAATTGTGGAGGAAGAAAGCCATTCGGCTGATCTCTTCGAACTCTCCCGAGACTATCCTGGATGTTGCTACTGGTACAGGCGATTTTGCGATCGCAGCGTTGAAATCGGGAGCAAAGAAAATTACCGGAATCGATATCTCGAAAGAGATGGTTGCAGTCGGTGTAGAAAAGGTAAAGGAGTTGGGACTTGAGGACAAAATTGAGCTTATGACGGGTGACTCGGAAGCCATCCAATTCCCCGACAAAAGCTTTGATGCAGTAACAGTGGCTTTTGGTGTGAGAAATTTCGAGAACCTTGGCCGCGGATTGGATGAACTATTCAGGGTACTAAAACAGGGTGGAACGCTTTGTGTGCTTGAATTTTCAAAACCTCGTAATGCGTTGGTTAAATTTGGATATAAATTTTACTCAAACAACCTGATGCCATGGATTGGCAGGATGGTTTCGGGCGACAGGTCGGCCTATACCTATTTGCCCGAATCGGTTGAAGGATTTCCTGACGGAGAAAAATTCATTACTTTTATGGGCCAATCAGGCTTCGTTCAGATACGGGAATACCGGTTGACATTTGGGATCGCAACGATTTATATTGGTAAAAAGGATAAAGGATAAAGTAAAAAGGATAAAGTAAAAAGGATAAAGGGAAAAGTGTAAAATGAGAAATGGAGGGAAATTAATTTTATTTGTTTTGCTGCTTCTGCTTTCAGGAGCAATATCTCCATTGTCGGCACAACTGACGAGGGATGAAAATCTTTCCCGTTTCGATGACCGTCCGCTTCATTTTGGCTTTTACCTGGGTGCCAACACCATGGATTTCAGGATGGCCCATTACACAAATGTTTTGGATAATCCGGTTTTTGCTGCAAATCCTGATTTGAAGGCATTGGGTGAAATATATTACAATGGCATTCATTCTTACAGAGTGGAGACCTACCTGTTAAAACCCGGATTTTCTGTTGGAGGAGTTGTCAATCTGCGGGTCAACCAGGTGATTGATTTTCGTGTTACACCTGGTATGTCATTGGGATCCAGAGAGATGAGATTTACGGAAAACATCAATCAATACATCATGGATCCAAAGATTGGCGCTCAATTGTATCCCGGCATTACCACCGACCGCTATCTTTCTATTCCATCAGCCTACATAGATTTCCCGGTAGGGTTTAGGTACAAAGGATTCAGAAGCGGGAATCTACGGCCATACATTTATGGTGGTGCTGCCTACCGACGGGATCTTGAGAGCAAACGGATCTCAGAAAGTGTCGTTCACCTGAACAGAAACGGTTATTATGCCGAGGTGGCATTCGGACTGGATACCTACTTCCCCTATTTCAGGTTTACAGGTGAATTTAAGTTCTCCTACGGTTTAAATAACATGATAAGGCATGACGCCGATATTACATCCACTACCCAGTTGCCCTATTATGGCTATGTATTGGAAAAATTGAATTCCAATATTTTCTCGCTGATATTCTATTTTGAATAACCCCCAATTGGAAAAAGAACTCAATCTGGCCGTTACCCCCATTGAAGCGGGAGAACCCGATAAATTGAAAAGTGTTGTTTCGGGGGCGCTGAAACTTGACAAAGACCGGATTGTTCAGATCGTGGTTGTTCGTCAGTCGATTGATGCGCGTAATGCCCGGATCAAGATCAATCTCTCCCTGGAGGCCTACATTGACGAAAAACCTGAACAGCATGTAAAACCACACTTCGAATATCCTTTTGTTGG
Source organism: uncultured Tangfeifania sp. (assembly GCA_964358545.1). Taxonomy (GTDB): domain Bacteria; phylum Bacteroidota; class Bacteroidia; order Bacteroidales; family Prolixibacteraceae; genus CAINVV01. Next base: position 39,463 of record CAYHQN010000012.1, read on the forward strand.
CAATAAGAAGCCAGTCGTGATTGTTGGGGCCGGTCCGGCAGGATTGTTTGCCGCTCTTCACCTCATTGAGCTGGGCTTTCGTCCCATTCTTCTGGAGCGTGGAAAGCCGGTGAGCGAACGGAAGAAAGACATTGCGGCCATTCATGGGGAACACCTGATCAACCCCGATTCAAACTATGGGTATGGAGAAGGTGGAGCAGGAACTTTTTCTGACGGAAAGCTATATACCCGATCAAAAAAACGGGGCGACGTCAGGAAAATCCTGGAGGTATTGAACTTTCACGGGGCACAGGATGAGATCCTGGTGGAAGCGCATCCCCACATCGGAACCAATGTTTTGCCAAAGGTGATTGGTTCGATCAGGGAAACCATCGAACGGTGCGGCGGCTCCTATCATTTTAATTCGAGGGTAACAGATTTGATGCTCGACAACGACCGGATCAAGGGGGTCGTTCTTCAAAACGGTGACAAGGTGGAGGGAATTGCAGTCGTTCTGGCAACCGGTCACTCGGCCCGCGACATCTATTACCTGCTGCAAAAAAGCCAAATTGAACTTGAGGCAAAAAGTTTTGCGGTGGGCGTAAGAATTGAACATCCGCAGGAGCTGATTGACAAGATCCAGTACCATGGAACCAGCAGGGGCAAATACCTGCCGCCAGCTGCCTATACGATGGTCGAACAGGTTGGCGACAGGGGCGTTTACTCATTCTGCATGTGCCCTGGCGGAATGGTTGTGCCTGCCGCGACTTCACCCGGCGAGCTGGTCGTCAACGGCATGTCTCCCTCGCACAGGGGAGGGAAATTTGCCAATTCGGGCATGGTGACAGAGATCAGGGCGGAGGATATTCCCAAAGAGTTTCACAAATTTGGACTATTTGCGGGGCTCGAATTCCAGCAGGCCATCGAAAAGGCTTGTTTTCGCGAAGCAGGAGAAAGTCAGTTGGCGCCTGCGCAAAGGTTGGCGGATTTTACCTCCGGCAAACGCAGTTCTTCACTGCCTGAGACCTCCTACAGACCCGGCATTACACCATCTTTCATGGGCGATTGGTTGCCCGGTTTTGTTACCTCCCGGTTACGGGAGGGCTTGAAAAAAATGGGCAGCAAAAGCAACGGATACCTCACCAATGAAGCCATCGTCATGGGTGCGGAGACCAGAACCTCCTCTCCACTGCGCATTCCAAGATCGGACGAAACGCTGGAGCAAATGCAAATCAAAGGACTGTTCCCTTGCGGGGAGGGTGCCGGCTATGCAGGCGGGATTGTCTCTTCGGCTGTAGATGGGGAAAGGGTTGCGGAGATGATCGGAATGTTGTATAAATGAAACGGGGAAGAGGGACAGGGAGACTAGTGGACTAGGAGACGGGGAGAGTTCAACTCCGGGGTTTTAACCTCGTATTGGCGACATTTTGGTAGCCAGGGGTGGAGTCGGGCAGGTTCCGTGAGCACTCCATTGAATTGAACCTTGTTTTTTTTACCCTGGAAGGGTTAAATATGAATAGCCCGGGGTTAAGCGACGAAGGAGCGTTACCCCGGGTATGTGAATGCGCATTAACAGCCGTCCGCGGCAGAATTCTGAAAATAAATATTGGACTGTTTCTGTTAAAAACTTTTCCAAAGTTTCAAACTTTGATAAGGGAATGAGCAACTTATTCAACTTTGGAAAAGTTATTAGCGGAAAAGGGAGAAAGGAAACATTTAAAATTAAACCACTGGAATAATGAACACAATTAAAAACATACAGATTGCCGGTGAGAACAGTCTTTTTGTTGAGTTTTCAGATGGTAAAGCAAAATTGGTCGATCTTAAGAAGTACTTCAACAAAGGTATCTTTTCACAACTTAAAGACCCAGGCTATTTTCAGCTAGTGAAAAATAACGGCTATTTTATCGCCTGGCCAAATGATCAGGAATTGAGTGCGGACACGCTCTATTACATCTGATTTATTTGTAGAAGTTTTGACTTCGTCGGCCAAAATGTATGGGGCACAGATTAAAAATCCGCGCCAGTGAGGGGAATTATAACCAATTATTTTTCATCAATTTCCCTGTTCTTTTTTTGTTCAATTTGTTTGGCATTTAGTTTTGTTACCACTTTTTTACCTGTTGTATTTTCGAGTTGTAAACGAGCCGCTTTGGCGACATTACCACCTTTTTTTGCAACAATTCTATTCTCGTTGAATGTTTTAGGCTTCTTATTCTTTGAAATTTCGGTTGTGGACGCCTCTGCAAGCATATTGAGAACCAATTCGAGGTTTGTCATATGATCGCGGAGATTTTCTTTTTTCAGATCTTTGTGGTTTTTGTATTGTTTTGTAGTTAACCCACTCCATGCTTTGGTAATTTCATCTGTTAGAATAGCAAATTCCTGTCCCTTTTTCACATTTCGGTTTTCCCATTCATCAGTAAGTTCTTTCCGAATTTCAATGCTTTTCAAACGTTGGTTAATCCATTCTTTTGAGTATCCCTTTCGTAAATATGTTTCCATAAGCCGGTCGATGCCAATCTCGGGATCTTCAATTTCGTCAATTCGCTCGCTGCCAACCTTTGCTAGCCAACCTTTAAATGGTTCTGCTTTTGGCGAAGGCACTGATTGGATAAGTCTAAATAATTGTTGGGTATCAGCGATGTCAGTCATATACATTTTGCCATCAGCTGACTGCAACTTGAGTTGTCCGATTTTTTCGGACAACTCACTACCTTCTTTTTTTAATTTTGCTTTTAAATCGCTCCAATACTTACGGGGACGATCGGTGCCGGTTAGCGCTTCAATCACATCAATGATTGAAAAATACCATTTCCCCTCCTCTTCGTTCCAAATTGAGCGTACCTGCTTTTGCTCAAATAGTTTAATGCTACTCATTTTATCGTGTTTTTGATACTCAACAATGCTCATTTCGTCAATTGTACGGGCACAGATTAAAAATCTGCGCCAGCGGGGGGCTCATCTGTATAAAGTTTTATCAAATATGGCAATTCCCGGCCTTACTGCAAAATTGGGAATAGTTATTTTCCGCTAATGTTTGAAACGCATACAAAAAACAACGGCTATTTTATCGCCTGGCCAAACGATCAGGAATTGAGTGCAGACACGCTCTATTACAGCTGATTTGTTTGTGGAAGTTTAGACTTCTTCGGCCAAAATGTACGGGGCACGGATTAAAAAATCCGCGTCAGCTGTTTCTTATCAAATCTTTTGGATTCCTTCTCAATTTTTAATACATTCGTTTCCATAAACCTACCCATTCAGCTATGGAAACTGCATCCGTTTCTTTTAACGAAGGAATTAAAAAGATTCTCCTTCGTGATTATGCAGGTGCAATAAGCGACTTCACCCGATCTATTGAAGAAGAACCTAATAATATTGCAGCCTACAACAACAGAGGATACACCAAAAGTAAACTAAGGGACACTACTGGCGAGATTGAAGACTACACCAAAGCCATTGAAATTGATCCAGAAGGATGCAACTGCTTGGTTTAACAGAGTTTCAGAATAAGAACTGAATCAAGGATTATTTAAGCGCAAGTTGATCAATGATAATGACTTTGACAACTTGGCGGAAGTTGGGAAAGTAAAGAGGTGACAGAATAATTTAAGCATATTATCCATGAATAAATTTCAAATAAGCGATCTGGTATATGTAGCCGAAAATCCTGAAAGCATTGGTTTAATTCAACGCATTGAGCCTGCAACATCAGGACCGACATTTTATGGCGTAAGTTTTCTAAATGGAAATTTTAGTACCCATCCGGAACTACAGCTCCGAAAGTTTATCCCAGTTCAGAATGCCTGGCAACTTTTAGCTGCAAATCAATGCGAAAGTTATGAGAAACTTAGTTTAGTCTCTACATTCCATAAAGTTAGGAACTCAACAAACAATACCTTATCAACCTTGCTGGCATCCAGAACCATCTTCAAAGCATATCAATATAAACCACTTGTCAAGTTGTTAAACTCTCCTAACCGAAAAATATTAATTGCCGATGAAGTTGGTTTAGGAAAGACGATTGAAGCTGGTCATATCTTATTGGAACTGGCTGGAAGGAAGGAATTAAAGAATGCGTTGATCGTTTGTCCAAAATCCCTGAAAGAAAAATGGAAATTTGAAATGGAAGAGAAGTTCAATTTCTATTTCAAAATAATGGTAAATAGAAAGGAATTAGTATCAGCATTAAATCACGCTGCTTCTACAGGAGAGGATTTAAAAGTAATCGTTACTTATGATATGGTTCGGGTTAAACCCTTGGGTCAGGACTATTCAGTTGAGCAAAATCCTTTTTTACAAACGATCGAATCTTGCGGATTGTTCTTTGATCTGCTCATTTGCGATGAAGCCCATTATTTACGAAACATTAATTTGCGACACCGGGGAATAAAAAAAGTAATTGATGTTTCAAAAGCCTGCGTTTTTTTAACAGCAACTCCTTTGATGACGGGAATTGAGAATTTATACAACCTGATAAAACTAATTGATGAAAAAGCCTTTTACAGGTGGGAAGAATTTCAAAACGCGGTAAGTATTAATAAACCCTTTATTAAAGCCGTTTCCAGATTAAACAAAAATGCGAATTTGCTTGAAATACATGATGAATTGGTAAATTCAGAGGTTCCATTTTCGGTTTCGATTGGTGAAGAATTCAGAGTTGAGGACAACATCAAAATTGGAGATTATTTTGCAAAAGATCCATTATTTAATCGGGTCACCAAAAATCTGCAGTCGGGTAATTCAGATTATTCAGTCTTAACATCGCTTCAGAAAGACTTAACAGATTTAAATACATTAAACCATATCTATTCCCGGACACGGAAAAGGGAAGTCACTACCGACGGAACATTTACAACCCGTACTCCTTACAGCTTCATGATTGGTCTTTCCGCTCAGGAAAGGGATGCCTACGATGAGGTAATAAATACCTATGAGGGTGTTCCATTGGCTTTGGTCTCTAAAAAACGTCAGATTTCAAGTTGTCTTCCCGCATTTTATTCCACAGAAGAAGAGATTAAAAGTGGTATAACCAATTGGTCTGGACAAGATTCTAAATTTGATAAATTTAAAACCATTGTTGATAAAGTAGTTATAAAGAATGATCGGAAGCTTATTGTTTTTGCATTTTTCCGAAGGACTCTGTTGTATCTGAGAAACAGGCTGGAACGGGAAGGAATAAAATGTATTCTGCTTTATGGCCCCACGGAAGATCGTCAGGCAGTGATAAACAAATTTAGAGACGATGCCAGTATCAAAGTATTCCTATCGTCGCAGGTAGGTACAGAGGGAGTTGATCTTCAATTCTGTAATGCGCTCGTAAATTATGATTTGCCATGGAATCCGATGGTTGTAGAACAACGTATCGGTCGTATTGACCGGATTGGCCAAAAAGAAGAACGCATTCATATTTATAATCTGGTATTAAAAGACACCATTGAGGAACAGATTTATAATCGTTTATTAATTCGTATTCATATATTTCAGGAGACTATTGGCGACTTGGAGAGTATTTTGGCTGATGAAGATTCTTCATTCGATAAGGCGTTTAGTAATCTGGAATTAGACTTGTATGGCAAAAAACTTTCAAATGAGCAGCAAATCAGGTTAATTGAAACGATGTCTTTGGCCATTGAAAGGCAAAAAAATGACCTGGATGAGATTAAAACGGAATTGACAGATTCAATGGTAAACGATGTCTTCTTCCAAAATGCAATTAATCAAATCATTAAAAACAAGCAATACATCACTGAATTTGAAATTAAGAAATTCATTCAATGGCTTTGTGAAACTAAACTTGGTGGCATCATTTTCAGAAATATAAATCAATTTTTATATGAACTTGACTTTGTTAATAACAACTTAAGTATTCTTCTAAGCTTCATTTTCGAAAATATTGACCTTGAATTAAATCGAGATTTAAAAATCATCTATGGTAAATTCAGAAATTCAAATCTGGAAAAGCGGAAAATACAATTGACCTTCAATCAGAATTATGCCAGAGAAAACCCGGGGATAGAATACATCAATGCCTATCATCCCTTAACTATTGCAGTTGCAAATTACATTGAAAAGCAAAAACTGCATGTCAATCAGGTTTTTCAAGCCCACCTTTCTGCCCACAACGTATCGGAGGATACCTTTCAGGCATCTGAGGGAGATTATTTAATGGCTGTTTATAAAATAACCATTCACAGAAAAAATTCGGTCAGTACCAAATCTTTTGATTATTTGTACCCAGTCATCACCTATTTAGGTTCCAGTGATGGCATTCAGATTTTGAATGATGATGATGCAGCCTTTCTAAATGGTAAGGTTCAACAATATGCTGAGCGAATTGATCAATTTGCTGAATTCGATTCAAAATTTATTGACTACTTAACTCCAACATTTACTCAAAGATTAAGAGAGACGATTGATAAATTCAAAGAGGAGGAAGAAATAAAAATTGAATCCTTTAAAATCAGATCGACTAAACAGATCGACCAATATTATTCCTACAGGATCGAACGTATAGAAGAGCAGATAAGAGAAAATGATTCAAATTTGAAAGTGCTACCCATGTGGAAAAGCAACCTTCTTCAAATTCAGAATGAATACAAAGATCGTAAAGAATCAATTCTGGAGACCAGGATTGAAATGGATAACACCCTTGTGTCGATAACTTATTTTGAGATTAGTTAATACTTATGGGACAATTTGTAATTGGATTGGATTTTGGCACTTATCAAACTAAGGTCTGTATCAATCATTTAGATAAAATTCCCTCACTTCATGAGTTTCATGAGTTCGATAAATCTGGCAATTCCAGTTTGTTCATGCCATCCAGAGTAACCTTATTAAACAACTTAACATTCAGATATGGGAAATACGCAGGGGATGATATTCAGCAGACATTTAATTATTTCAAGATCGCTTCAGCCGAAGATCCTATTTTTCACCTCTTAAGCGAGTATAATAAACCAATTTATAATATTGAAGATAATTTCGGTGAATTTTCGCCTGAATTTTTATCCGTAATCTACATCACCTCCATTCTACTCGAGGTAAAGGAGTATTTAAAATCAAGCAATACTTCGGTAAAAAAGAAATTCAGTTTAGCTAATTTCTTTTCTAAGTCAAAGGATCCGGAAAATGATGTAATTGAATTATTTATACGACTAGGCGTGCCAACGGAATGGAATAAAAAAATAAACATTGCCCGCCGTCGAAAATTTGAAATGATTCTTCTTGTCTCAGAGATTTTACAACAGCAGATTGCCTATTCGTCGGAGAGGTTCCTTATACTGAAAAAGGATGAATTGCTTGAAATGGTTAGGAGTATTATTGAAGAATTGAAGGATTGTGAGGATGATTTTACCGAATTATTGAACAAATACAAAATCTCTGTCTCCCCCGAAAGTGCTGCGGGATTATTGTATTTGGTCCAAACAAAATTATTAAAAACTGGCCTGTACGCTGCTATTGACATTGGTGGTGGAACATCTGACATGTCATTTTTCAACGTTGATTATGAGCATCGAATAAAATACCTGGCTTCTGAGTCTCTGATGGTAGCATGTAACAATATCTATATAGGATGTTCAAAAAACACAAATATAGATCAGGCAGAAATTAATAGAATTGAGAAAGAAATATTTACGAAGATAGACTCTGATAAATGGGGAAACGACAAAGATTATAACCAGAGTACTAATGATGTAAAATTATTGATAAATAAAGAATTGAAAATGCTGTTTCTCAATCCGGTTTGCAATGCTTTATTCCAAAAGTTTGATTGGATAAATGTCCTTAAAACTTTTGATGGCAAGCCATGCATAATCTATGGGGGTGGCATCAAACATCCAAACTTAAAATCTTGGGATAAAATCTTGGTTTTTGATAATATTTCAACTCAAGTCAATTTGCAACCTTACAACGTGAATAATTTCATCCCAAATCACAATAAGGTTAAAAATCTATATAGTAAATGGTCACAAGATTTCTATATGCTTGTGGTGGCTTTTGGATTATCATATCTAAGACATGATAGCGAAGCCGAAGAATGGGATGATAGTCAATATGAGTCAACGAATGAAGAGGAAAAGCTAAAGGAGGTTCCACATCCACGGAATGAAGGATGCTACATATACGATGTGATTGAACGAAAATGGTATGATAGGAAATCGCTGAAATAGAAAGACTTTGAGACTTAGGCTAACGTGTGTTCGATCTATGCGAATTCTAAACCTGCTAAACCTTTGTACACAATCAAGGTTTAGCAGGTTTGCTTATTTCAGAAATCTCTAGCTATTTATACGGCCGGTTTTATTGCATCTGCTTTTGGGGCGATCCGCCGCGCCAGCTGATCGGCGTAGTACTTACGGGCGGTGTTCAGCAGGTTAAGCGTTGTTGTGAAAAGTGGCGTGTTAAGCGCTTTGGCCATGGCCAGCACATAGTCGCAAAATTCTCCATATCGGATGGACATTTCACTTCGAATGCTTTTCAGGTCATACGTTTCGGTCGTGGCAACAGTCATCATCCGGCCACTAAACAGGGTTTTGAAGGCTTCGTTGGCATTCGAAATCCGGGTTACGTAACGCTCCATCTTCAGAAGGCTGATTTTGGAGTTGTAGTTAGGTCGGGCCAGTTCACTCACCAGTTTGTCGATGCCAATGGTCTCGGCTTCATAGTTGGTACTGGCCAGATTCTTGTAAGTGTCCAACAAAATGCGCAAGCCCCGGCTGGCTTCCACTTCAGCTTCGTCATCTGAAACCGCATATAGTTTCAGCGCTTTTCCGAAAGCATCCAACGCTCTGTCGCGAACGTTGTCGGCCAACATGATTTTTTCGGTTTCTTCATTCTTGCGCACCTGGGCAAGCGCTTTCTCATACTTTTCAGCATATCCGGTCAGATCCTGAACGTAGGTAGTAAAGGGCGCATCCGTCAGTAAAGCCGGGTCAATGGACCGGAGGTCATTCAAGTGGCGTTTCATTAACTGGCCACCTTCCATGTTGGTCAACATGGACACACGCAAAGGCTCAAGTGATTGTTTCATATCTCATTATTTAAGGGATTAATGATACGAGCTAAGTTATCACATTATTTTCATTAATTGCCTGAAAATTAGAATTATTTTCAATTCCCGGCAGGAAAATTAAAATAAAGGAAATGAAATATACCCCGGCTACTCAGAACTGAAATCAGTTGGACTAAATTACCCCTGGGATTGCCTAAACTGAAACCGGTTGGGATCAGATTACCCCTAAGATGGTCTAAACTGAAACAGATTGGGCAAATTTACCCCTAAGATTGCCTGAACTGAATCCAGTTGGGATAATTTTACCCCTAAGATTGCTTAAACCGAAACCGGCTGGGATAATTGATACTTTGATTTGCCTATTCCTAAAAATCGCGATCGATCTATATGGCTGGTTTTGCTGCATCTGCTCTGGAGGCAATACGCCATTCTGAAAGATCGGCGTAATACTTACTGGCAGTGTTCAGCTGGCGGAGCGCTGTAGTGAAAATTTGAGGGTGGTGAAGTTGGAATTCAGGAATAGTTACGGAAACTGAGTATAAAAAACTGACCTGGGCAAAATCCGCTTAAATACTATGGTTCCACCAATAATTTCAACGCCGATCCGGTAGGGGGCAACTTCGATCCGGGCTATACCGGGGTATTGCCTGAGGGCTTTAAATCCGGGAATTTTTTCAGGTATTGTTGCAGTGTGGGCAAACTCAGTAATAAATTCAACCTCCTGAATTTTTTTGAGGCTCTTAATTTTACCCAAATCAGTAAAGAATGATTTTCGATACTTTACAATCATTTACGGACTCTTTTTTTTATGCTTTCAAATTTCTTCTTACCATCCTCATAAGATAACATGTCTGTTCTGTCCGCTTTTTTCATCTCTTTGATGAGGGCATCATCGGCGAGTCCTTCAATATCTGACATGGTTAGTTTGTCCGAAACCCCGGTTACGCCCCTAAACATTTTCAGGGCTTCTCTCATTTTTGTTTTGCTTGCGGTTGAATCCAGGTATACAATTAATTTTTCCATGACTGATAATTTTACTCAAAAGTATATTTTAGGTTTTTCCTCTTTCCAATGCAATAGCTGAGAATGAGCCAGAGTAGTAAATTTAACTTCTCTCATTTTATATTGGCTTTCCCAATATCGACTTTTACCAATTCTCCATTTTCTGCCTGTTTTATAGATTCAAGCAACATCTTTCGGTTGGCTTCGCTGGAAAGCAAGTATTCGGTTTCATCCATTTCGGGTTCTACAGTGATGGAAATAGTTTTCCCTTTATACATTGATTTAAGGGATTTTAGAAAATCTACAGAAAGGTCATTTGCACTTAGTATTTGTAAAGAAATAATGTGTACATTTGCATAAAAAATGCAAATGAAA
>CAYHQN010000013.1:0-5550 GCA_964358545.1 uncultured Tangfeifania sp.
ACTAAGTTCGAGTTGATCGGCTATTTCTTTGTATTTCAGTTCATCTACTCTGTTCATCAAAAAAACGGTTCGTTGCTTCTCCGGCATCGATTCTAAAGCTTTTTCATAGGCTTTTTTCAATTCCTGAAAGTTTAATTCGTCTTCGGGAGTTGAACTTTTATTGGCAGGCTGGAATGTGCTGAAGAAATTAAAAGCTACTTTTTCTCGTCTGTACCGGGTGATCAACATATCTCCTGCAATTTTTAAAAGCAGGCTTTTCCCGGTTTTTGGATCTATAATCATTTGCTTTTCCCATATCCGAAGAAAAGTATCCTGGGCAATATCAGTTGCCAATTCCTCATTTCCCGATCGGTAAAGGATGTATCTTCTTACAGACTCAAAATAGGCATCGAATAAGGTCTTGAACTCTTCTTTTTTCAACTTCTTTCAGTGTTCATCTGCCACAAAGATAGATGAAAATAGATGAACTGATATATTCCTTGTTACTTACAGGAATCTTAAAATCATTAATGTCATCATCCCAACCATCATTACCCCGCCACCAAGGTATATCCCGACATGTGACTTATTGTTGTTGGTATGCATCATGCCCATGCACCCCATTTTGTTATGATCAAGTGTATTTGCAACAGAGTTTTGAACAACTAATTCCATAAAGCACTTGGGACATTTGCCTGGCTTGTCAGAAATTACTTCCGGATGCATAGGACAGGAATATACTTTCGGAGTAATTTGAACTGATCCCTGGTTGTTCTGAATTGCCTGAATTGTATCGTTTGCTCCGTTAGTTTGCACAGTATGTGCTTCGGTGGTATGAGCGAGATGGGAAACCCCCATACAACCGGTAAAAGCAAAAAATATTGAGATACTGATTGTTACAAGAATGATTCTGCGTTTCATGTTTTATCTTTTTTAAAATTAACTGAATATATATAGGGTGCTATTATCTCTAAAAAATTAGATTTCCCTTTTTGAAACACTCATTTCTGCATGAGTTATCAAAAAACATTAAAAGAGAGTTGCTGTTCTTAACTCTCTTTTAATGAAATTTATTTTGTTAATCTATTTCCCATTTCCTCCCATGCTTCCATGGCCGCCCATGCTTCCGTTTCCGCCCATATTGCCACCGTGTTGTCCATCTGTCATAGCTTCAGGCATTCCATGGTCTTTTAAAACAATTTCAACTGTTTTACCATTGGTGGTAAGCATTGCTAAATTATCACAAACACCTTTTCCGTAATCGAGTGTGGCAATCACACTTCCATTCTTGCTATACGTTACTATTCCCTGCACCGGATTAGAGCAATCTCCTAAGCGGATGAGAGGAATCGTAATCATTCGTGAGTAATTATCTCCGGTTGAACTTTTCACATTAACAGCTCCGATTATTTGAATCATATCATCATTTCTATCGAGTGGCGTATCCATTCCTTTAATCCATTCCCTGACTTCCTTTCCTGCCCGGTTGACTACAGTTCCATTTGCTAATGTAAAGGTTAAATCACTCACAATAGTAGTCTTAAGGGCGGTTTTACTATTCCCTGTTAAGGTTTCAGTACTGGTACCCGCAATTCCAATCAAGTCAATCTTGCAACCAATATAGGATATGGTGCGGGTAGTACCGTCGGTATTTTTAGGTCCGGAAATCGCAATGACTACCTTGCCGCTGATTTTCATCCCATGCTGGGTTTCTGTACTTTTCCCGTAATCAATAGAGATTTTCATTGGATAACCTGTGGCTGCACTCTCAATTGAGACACTTGGTGCCTGCCCGTTCATGTAATGCATGCTGCCTTGTCCATTCATTAAATTGACCCCTTCCCCTCTAGTCTGAGAAAGTTGGCGAAGCATTTGTTCGTATTCGCCATAAAAATACGTTTCATAATTTGCTTCTGCCGAAACACTTTCCACGGCCACATCATTAACGGCCATAGTAGCCGATTTTAATTGAGACGTGCTTAAATCAGTAGTTGTTGTGTCAGTGAATTCACCTTTTTGGCAAGAAAAGAATACAAAAGTGAGAATAACCAGTAACGTTTTAATTGTTGTTTTCATGATTTTGATATTGATTAAAAATTAATTTTTTGTTGTTTTAACCTATATCCGCTTTGGAGAGTTCCTACCCTACTTTTTTTAGTAAGTTTTTTTGATTTTTTTGTTCTACTGATGGGGTCACTAAGAGTCACCCCGTCAATTTTGAACTAAAATAACTACAACAGGTTGCATATTAGTAATTTAGATAATTTTACTTCACCGTTCACTCGCAAGTCGTTGTGTTAAATTTGCGTTATCTATAAAATATAGGTACCCGGCCCGATTTTAAATAAAAAATAATACCTATGTTTGCATCTGATGTAAACTAAACATCAGAAAAAATAAATATGATTCAGGCATTCTCCAATAGCTCCATGTGTATGTGTTGCTGTATGTTGTTTCAACATGTGGAGGGTGGCGTTATGCTTTGTTAGATAGATAATATTGAGAACCAATAACAATACAGCCCTTCACAAATTTTGTGAGGGGCTTTTTTTTACCCTAAAAACAATACGAAGATGAAGTTAAAAGTAAACGGAAAAGAACAGGAGTTCGACCAAACCCAAATCGGACTAATCGAGCTGCTACAGCAAAATAAGGTAACCAAGCCTGAATTGGTTTCAGTACAGCTAAACGGCTTCTTTGTTAAACGGGAAGCTTACCAGGAAACCTCGCTACATGAAAATGACGAGGTGGATTTTCTCTTTTTCATGGGAGGTGGCAGCATTAATAATCATCATAATTAGCATCATGAAAACTCAAGGCTTTTCAACCAGGGTCATACATACCGAATACGCCAAAAAGGATGTTCATAATGCTTTGCAGATGCCCATTTACAGCAATGCAGCCTTTGAATTTGACACGGCAGAACAGATGGAGGATGCTTTTCTGGGCAGGTCGCCCGACCATGCCTATTCGCGCATTTCAAATCCTACCGTGGAAAATTTTGAGCAACGCATCCGTTCAATTACCGGGGCTTTGGGCGTAACAGCAGTGAGTTCGGGAATGGCGGCCATATCAAATGTCTTCTTTACCATTGCCAAATCGGGAGATAACATTATTACCTCCAAGCATTTATTTGGGAATACCTACTCATTTCTGACATCAACGCTGCATGCCTTTGGTGTGGAAACCAGGTTTTGCGACCTGACGGATAGTAGAGAGGTAGCCAATGCTGTTAATGAAAGAACGATCGCCATATTCTTTGAAACCATTACCAATCCACAGCTTGAAATTGCAGACATAGCATTACTTTCGAAGGTTGCCAAAGAGCACGGGGTACTTTTAATTGCTGACTCGACTTTAACACCACCCAACATTTTCGCTGCCTCGGCATATGGAGTTGACATCGAAATCATTTCCAGTACCAAAATGATAACCGGCGGTGCAACCTCAATGGGAGGCCTGGTGCTTGACTACGGTCAATTTGATTGGTCGGGGTTTGCCAAACTAAGCGAACTCGCGCAACGCTTTGGCCCATATACCTTCAATGCCAAACTCCGTAAAGAGATCTTCCGGAACCTGGGTGCATGCCTGTCCCCTTATCACGCTTATCTACAAAGCCTTGGACTTGAAACCCTTTCGATAAGGTTCGATAAAGCCGCTTCCAACGCTCTTTTGCTGGCCGAATACCTGCAGACGGAAGAGAGAATTATCAACGTGAACTATCCAGGACTGAAAACTTCAAGATTCTATGAGGTAGGGAAAAGACAGTTTGGCAGCTATCCTGGCGCAATACTAACATTTAACTTCAATAGCAGGGAAGAATGTTTTGAATTCCTGAATAAATTGAAATTAATAAGCAGGGCATCCAACATCTACGACAACCGGTCACTGATCATACATCCGGCATCGACCATTTTTGCTGACTATTCATCCGAAAAAAAGGAAGAATTAGGCGTTCCTGACACACTCATCCGGTTATCGGTAGGAATTGAAAATTTTGAAGACTTAAAAAACGATATTCATTCAGCATTAATATAACAGTTATGGAATTTACTGACTCACAGATCGAACGTTACAGCAGACACATCATCCTTCAGGATGTTGGTGTTGAAGGACAAATTAAAATCTCGGAAGGAAAAGTCTTAATTGTCGGGGCTGGCGGACTTGGAGCACCTGTGGCGCTCTATCTAGCCGCTGCGGGGGTTGGCACCATAGGCATCATCGATGGGGATGTGGTTGACCTGACTAACCTTCAGCGCCAGGTAATCCATTTTACGCCCGACGTAAACAAGGCCAAAGTACTGTCTGCCAAAGAAAAAATGGAGCAATTGAATCCTGATATAAAAGTAATTGCTTACCAGGAGTTGCTCTCCACCTACAACATCTTCGACATCATCAAAGAGTACGATATCGTTGTGGATGGTACAGATAACTTTCCAACCAAGTTTCTGATCAACGATGCCTGTGTACTTGCCCAAAAGCCTTTTTCGCATGGTGGTATTCTCCGTTTCGAGGGGCAGACTTTCACTTACACTCCTGGTAATGCTTGTTATCGATGTGTTTTTGACAGCCCTCCGCCTCCCAATGCAGTCCCTACTTGTTCACAGGCAGGGGTTTTGGGTTCGATCGCAGGGATGCTCGGAACAATCCAGGCTACTGAAGTTTTGAAATTTCTGGTTAACAAGGGTGAATTGCTGACCAACCGGATATTGACTTTCAACGCCCTTGCGATGTATTTCAGGGCCATCGCCTTCCGGAAGAATCCAAATTGCCCACTATGCGGTGAACATCCTTCAATTACCGGGTTGCAGACCTATGATCTACCTGCATGCGATTTAAAACTCAAAAATCATGTTTACCAAACAACTAGATATCACAAAAGAGCATTGTCCAATGACCTTTGTAAAGACCAAGATTGAACTTTCCAGGCTACAGACTGGCGATCTCCTTGAAGTACTGCTCACCGAAGGCGAACCATTGGAGAATGTTCCCAGAAGTGCGACTGAACAAGGATTTAAAGTGCTCGAAATTACCCACGTAAAGGACAACATACACAAAATAATTATTGAAAAATGATTTATATTAAGCAAAGCGTTTTAGATCAAATTGTTTCTCATGCCAAACATGATCTTCCCACCGAAGCCTGCGGTTACCTGGCCGGAAACGATGGCGTGATAACACACGGTTATCAGCTAACGAACACAGACCATAGCCCGGAACATTTTTCATTTGACCCGGCTGAACAGTTCCAGACTGTCAGGGATGCCCGCGATAAGGGACTACAAATCCTGGCCAATTACCACAGTCACCCGGAAACGCCTGCACGACCTTCCGTCGAAGACATCCGGCTGGCTTATGACCCCGAAATAAGCTACCTGATCGTTTCGCTCGCAAGCAATCAGGTAGATGTAAAGTCCTTTAGGATAAAGGATTCAATCGTTGAAAAAGAAGAAATTGTGATTATTTAACCACCGACCTTGAAGGTTTCTTAAAACCTTCAAGGTCTACAACCCCAAATTATGTACACTTTACCAGCAACTTTATCCGACGACATCAAATATTTTGGTTCGT
>CAYHQN010000013.1:5650-48032 GCA_964358545.1 uncultured Tangfeifania sp.
ATTCTTCAAAACCTGAAAGAAATCGGACTTTCGTCAAAAGGTGGCGGTGGAAATACGGTTCGCAACGTCATGGGTTCCATCGATAGCGGAATTGCCCCTGACGAAGTGTTTGATGTCACACCTTATGCTTTTAACCTGACTTCCAAGCTAATAGCTGAACCAGATTCATTCTCCTTACCCCGCAAACTTAAGATTGCTTTTTCAAACTCAGAAAAAGACACCAGTTATGCTGCTTTTAACGACCTGGGATTCATTGCACGGGTAAAAAACGAAAAGCGTGGGTTTAAGGTTTACCTCGGAGGTTCTCTGGCATCCAAACCCATGGTGGGTTACCAATTATTTGATTTTGTACCTGAAGAGGAAATATTCTATATCGCCGATGCAGTTAAAAAATTGTTTTCGCGATATGGTAACCGTAAAAACAAGCACAAAGCCAGGCTCCGGTATATATTTTACAAACTTGGGAAAGACGAAGTATTTCGCTTGTTCTTCGAAATATACAACGAGATTAAGCGGTCTGAAGATATTCCCTATCAACATTCTACATTCAGATTTGAAACTCCGTCATATAATCTCTCTCCGGAATTGGTTTCCTCTCCGGAATTTGAGAAATGGAAGGAGAGATATGTGACGGATCAAAATCAGGCCGGGTTTTCTTCAGTTATAGTTCCCTTTGAAAATGGCAATATTAATGCTGAAAAACTGGGTCTTTTAGCTGATTTCACCTCACACTTCGGTGATGACGTAATTCGGTTCTCCATGCGGCAAAATCTGCATTTACGAAATATCCCCACACCATATCTTGGGAACGTGTACAACTTTCTGGTTAAAACCGGTGTAGATTTGCACCTGCCCTTGTTATTGAACACCATAGTTGCATGTACCGGTGCCGACACCTGCCGGTTGGGCATTTGTTTGTCAAAAGGCGCCAGCGCTGCGCTGCGCAAATCACTTGGCAATAGCGATCTGCCTCTCGACAAACTGAGTGATTTGCGGATCAATATTTCCGGTTGCCCCAACTCCTGCGGTCAGCAGGTTGCTGCCGATCTTGGCTTCTACGGAAAAGTTGGCCGCAACGACCGTATGTATCCTGCCTATCATGTTGTTGCCGGCGCATCCATCGGATCGGATCCCAAGCTGGCGGAACTTGTGGGTGAAGTTAGTGCGTTTGACTTGCCAAAGTTTACCACGGATGTATTCAGACTTTATCTGGAGAAACAAAATAAGTACCATTCGTTTAGTGCGTACATTAGCGCGGAAGGCAAAGCCGATATCGCTGAAATAACACGAAAATACAAGGTCATTCCTGACTTTAGGAATGATAAAAATTACTATTTCGATTGGGGCGGCGATCAATTATTTTCACTTGCAGCCAAAGGTGTTGGCGAATGTTCTGCTGGGCTTTTCGATATGATTGATGTTGACCTGAATACCATCAATACCGTAAAGGAACAACTCAGCAGGGAAACCAACAAGGAAGCGGTTAACAAACTGCTTTACACACTGGTTTTTGCCTCCTCGCGGATGCTTCTGATTACAAGGGGAGCTGAACCAAAAAATACGACAGAAGTTTTCAACGAGTTTTTGAGCAAGTTTATTGATGCAAAACTAATCAGTAATGTTTACCGCGAATCAGTAGAAATAGCACGTGACGATCAGCAGTACGATTTGTCAGAAAAGAAAGAGACCATCCTGGATCTTTCCCGGGCAGTTATTGACCTTTATGAAGGAATGGACGACTCGCTGCAATTCAAAAACTTAGAAAACGCAGACAAATCAAATTCTACCGAAATCCCAAAACAAATTACGGCCCGCAAAAAAGATTTCCGGGGAGTCGCCTGCCCGATGAATTTCGTGAAAACAAAAATCGAACTGGCCACTTTAAAATCAGGTGATTTGCTGGAAATTTTGCTGGATGAAGGCGAACCTATCGAAAATGTTCCCGGCTCTATCAAAGGCGAAGGTCACAAAGTGCTGGATCAAAAGAAGGTGGATGATTATTGGTTGGTAACCATCAAAAAAGCTTAATTCATGAAGGAAAAAAGATACAGGAGCATACTCAAAGCTATATGCTGGCGATTAACCGGCACTATCGATACTTTTGTTATTTCCTTCCTGATCACCGGCAAATTCAGGCTCGCCATGTCAATTAGCTTTTTTGAGATATTTACCAAAATAACTTTGTACTATCTGCATGAGAGGCTATGGAACCGAATTACAACCGGCCGCTCTGCGGCCACAAAACCAGATTACGAAATATAGATAACATGATTAATATGAGCTTTTTACCTATATCTATCAATATCACGGATAAAAAAATAGTAGTGATAGGCGGTGGCCGGATAGCCAACCACAAAATCAGTTTTTTGGAACAGTTCACCAGAAATATTTCGGTTGTTGCCCTTGAAGTGTGTGACAGTATCAAAGCAAAAGGTTATTCCTGGGTAGAAAAACCTTATGAAATAGCCGACCTTGAAGGCGCTTTTCTGGTATATGCCTGCACAAACATCAGCGGGTTGAACCGGCAGATAAAAACCGATAGCGAAACCCTTGGGATACTCACTAATGTGGTAGATAATCCAGGCTTGTGCGATTTCGTATCTCCGGCCATTTACAAACATGGCCATATCACCGTAGCGGTAAGCTCAAATGCACAGGAAGTGCACCGTGCCATCGCAATTCGGGACAAAATCAAAGAAAATTTAGAAAATGACAAAGAGATCTTCGTACGGTAAAGTGTGGCTGGTTGGTTTTGGCCCGGGTGACCCCGAATTGCTTACCATAAAAGGGTACAAGTTGATAAAAACGGCAGATGTCATTTTTTATGATGATCTGTTGAACAAAGAGTTCCTTTTAAAATTTCCTTCCGAAAAAGTTTATGTTGGAAAGCGCAAAGGCAACCATAGCATTGAGCAGGCTGAAATTAACGAGCTGCTTTATGAGGCCGCTATCTCAGGTAAAACGGTTGTTCGCCTCAAAGGTGGCGACCCCATGCTGTTCGCCCATGGTGGTGAGGAAATTGATTATTTGGAACGCAGGCAGATCGAAGTCGGGGTCGTTCCTGGCATAACGGCGGCCCTTGCTGCAGCCGCATTTACGCATGTCCCGCTAACACACCGGGGAATAGCCTCTTCTGTTTCGTTTATTACCGGCCATGCCAACAGGGAGATCCAGGTTCCCTTATCAGGAACGCTCGTCTATTACATGGGAGCATCAAATCTTCAAACTATTGCGGAGGAAGTCGTTCGAAAAGGATGGTCGGCCGACACCCCTGTTTTGCTGGTATACAATGTTTCCGGTATCGATCAGGAGGAGTACTATACGACACTGCAAAAAACAATAGAACTACCCCATCAATACAAGACCCCTTTGATCATTGTAATTGGCGAAGTTGTTCGATTGAAACACAATTATGCTTTGGACAAGAGCAGATCGGAGTTATTCGAACTTCAGGCTGTAATTGGAACGTAACAGCCACCAAGGTTCTTTCATAAAATTGATCAACGTAATTGCTATCCGATTTCTGGCTATTTTTGCCTGATTCATTTAAAATAAATTGAGTTAAGAGGATTTGAAATGCAATATTTTATCAAAAACATGGTTTGCAACCGTTGTATCATGGTGGTACAACAGCTGTTTGAAGAGTTGGGCAATCCACCTGTACGGATTTCCCTTGGAGAGGTCGAAACCGCCAATCCAATCCTTCACGATGACCTTGAAAAACTCCGAAAAAAAGTTGTCAGCTATGGGTTTGAATTAATCGACGATACCAAGAGCCAGCTGATCGAAAAAATCAAGAATACTATTATCCGGTTGGTACACCACAGCAACGAAGATTCGAAAGTGAACCATTCCAGCTACATCGAATCCCATCTGAACAGGGATTACGCCTATTTGAGCACCCTTTTTTCGGAAGTAGAAGGCACAACAATCGAAAAATACATCATTCTTCAGAAGATTGAAAGGGTAAAGGAATTGTTGGTTTACGATGAATTGACCGTGAGTGAAATTGCCGATAAAATGGGATATAGTAATGTGGCTTATTTATCGAGCCAGTTCAAAAAAGTCACAGGTTTAACTCCGAGTCATTTCAAACAGGTGAAAGAAAACAAACGAAAACCGCTGGACGAAGTCTAAACCTGAAAATCTTATAAACAATAGCAGAAATATCATAACAAGCGCATTGTATCCAGGCTTTACCTTTACCAAAAATTACAAGTCATGGATTCAACCATCAAAAAGAGCTTCCCGGTTACGGGACTAGCATGCGCATCGTGCGCCATTCATGTTGAAGGCGAGTTGAAAGCACACAAAGGTGTTGTTAGCGCTTCAGTCAATTACGCCAACTCTTCTGCCTTCGTTGAATTTGAAGGAAGTGAAACCGATGCGGCCGATTTAAAGTCAGCCATTCAGTCAATCGGATATGATTTACTGATTGAAGCAGAAGGGGACAGCAAACAGGACGAGATCAAACAATCCCATTATAAAAAACTTATAGTTAGTACAATAGGAGCTTCCATACTGGCCTTCCCGGTCGTTGTAATCGGAATGTTTTTGATGGATATGCCTTATGCCAACTGGATCATGCTACTGTTAGCGACTCCTGTGGTGGGCTGGTTTGGACGCAGCTTCTTCGTCAACGCATTCAACCAGGCCAGGCACGGCTCAGCCAACATGGATACACTGGTGGCGCTGAGCACAGGCATCTCTTACCTTTTCAGCACATTCAATACAATATTTCCTGAGATCTGGCACAACCAGGGCATCCATCCACCCGTCTATTTTGAGGCATCTGCAGTTGTGATCGCCTTTATCCTTCTCGGGAAAGTCCTGGAAGAGAGGGCCAAATCTAATACCTCCTCCGCCCTGAAGAAATTGATCGGACTGCAACCAAAAACTGTCCGCGTGGTGCAAAATGACGGATCAGAACTTGAAATTTCCATTTCTCTAGTGCAGAAGAACGACAAGCTGCTCGTTAAGCCGGGAGACAAAATCCCGGTTGACGGTGAGGTCATCTCTGGCTTCTCGTTTGTGGACGAGAGTACCATCACCGGCGAATCCCTTCCTGTCGAAAAAGAGCAGGGAGCAAAAGTATTTGCAGGTACCCTCAACCAGAAAGGAAGCTTCATTCTCACTGCCGAAAAGGTAGGCGGTGAAACCATCCTGGCACAAATTATCAAGATGGTTCAGGAAGCCCAGGGCAGCAAACCTCCGGTTCAGAAGCTGGTCGATAAAATTGCCGGAATCTTCGTTCCGGTTGTCATGGGAATAGCCTTTCTTACTTTCGTGATCTGGATGGTGGCAGGAGGCGAAAATGCCCTCAGTCACGCGCTGTTGGCCATGGTCTCGGTTCTCGTGATCGCCTGTCCTTGTGCCCTTGGTTTGGCCACACCCACCGCCATCATGGTGGGCATCGGCAAAGGCGCCGAACAAGGTATCCTGATCAAAGACGCAGAGAGCCTGGAGCTTGCGCACAAGGTCGATGCCATAGTACTCGACAAGACCGGCACCATCAGTAAGGGCAAACCGGCTGTTACGGCTATCGCCTGGAATGTCCCGGAATCAGAGCAACCTGAACTCACCAAAATGCTTTTTGTCATCGAATCGCTGTCGGAACATCCGCTGGCCGATGCCGTTATTTCCTATCTGGATGTCAAACAGGAAGAGAGGATAACCCCGGATCATTTTGAAAGCATCACCGGCAAAGGAGTTGTGGCAATTTTCGATCAGAAGAGCTTCCTGGTAGGGAACAAAAAACTGATGGCCGATTACTCCGTTCAACTGCCTGAAAACCTGAAAATCACCATCAAAGATTGGGAAAACGAAGCCAATACGGTTGTTTATTTTGCTGTTGGCGCAGAGCTGGCAGCCATTGTAGCCATTTCAGACAAAATCAAAGCCACTTCGGCAGCTGCCATCGCATCACTTCAGCAACAGGGGATCGAAGTGTACATGCTTACCGGCGATAATCTTCAAACTGCCGGTGCCGTAGCCGGGAAAGTCGGACTCAAAAATTTCAGGGCTGAGATGATGCCTTCCGACAAGTTCGACTTTGTGAAAGAGCTGCAACAACAGGGCAAAGTAGTTGCCATGGTGGGTGATGGCATCAACGATTCACAGGCGCTGGCCCAGGCTGATGTAAGCATCGCCATGGGGAAAGGCTCCGACATTGCCATGGATGTGGCCAAGATGACCATCATCTCCTCCGATCTTCAACTCATCTCCAAAGCCATCCGCTTATCCAAACTGACCGTCAATGCGATTCATCAGAACCTCTTCTGGGCCTTCTTCTACAACCTCATCGGCATTCCGATCGCGGCAGGAATCTTGTATCCAATATGGGGATTTATGCTCAATCCGATGATCGCCGGAGCAGCAATGGCATTGAGTTCCGTTTCGGTGGTGAGCAATAGTTTAAGGCTAAAAAATCAGGTAATCTAACTTAACATCCAACTTATTGCATCTGCCTCACAATCAAACACTTTAAAGTTAGCGCCTCTGTTTACTGCTACAGTCTCGCAAAATCTGTTTTTTTTTCAGGTGGAGCATATGCTGCAATTTTGTATAAGTGATAAAACGTACTTGCAATTTCATCTATCCCAGTCTCAGCCCCCCCTTCGACTTCGCTCAGGGACCGGTCTCATTTTCTCATATTCCCATTCCTCATTTTCTCTCCCCGTCTCCTGGCCCCCCAGTCTTTCCGTCGTCTCATCTTTCCTCCACATTCTCCCTCGAAAATGCCAGCGTCTTATTCAGCGTATTCTGCGCCAGCGATTGGATAGTTTCCCCTGCCACCAGTTGGTTGATCTGGTCACGGATCATGCCATATTGGTGATGCAGCGGACAAGGATTGTTCTCATCACAATTTTTCAGTCCAAAACCGCAACCAACAAAAAGTTCTTCCCCTTCAATGGCAATGATAAGCTCTTTTAAAGGCAAATCATTCTTTTCAGGGTCGATAAAGAACCCTCCGCCTTTCCCTTTCATGGACTTCACAAAGCCCTGTTTGGCCAACCGCTGAAATATTTTGGCTGTAAAAAAATAGGGGGCTTCGATCTCATGGGCTATCTCCGCCACGCCGGGCCGGCGCTCCTTCAGATTTTGTAACTGGATGTAAACCATCCCTCTCAAAGCATATTCTGTCTCTTTTTTAAACACGGCCGGTTGGTTTCTAAGTGAATCGAAGTTCAAAAATACAAAAAAATCAGATCTATTTTAAATATTAAAAGACCTTTTTGTCTTTTATTTAAATTGTTTTTATATTTGCAGTGAAAATCTTGGAAAAAACAGTATCAAAAAGGTACAAAATCATGGATAGAGCCACTCAAAATTTAGAAAACGACCATCAACACATTTTGAAATTAATCGAAGTGATGGAAGCTATTGTCAAAATTACAGAGCCAACAATTTCCCATCTGGAGGAAGTAGTCGCTTTGATCAGACAATTTGCTGACGGACTTCATCATGCGAAAGAAGAAAATCTGCTTTTCCCACTTATGGCAGAGAAGGGATTCTCCCTGCAACAGGGACCTGTGGCCATAATGCTGATGGATCATGAACAGGGAAGAACATTTGTGAAAGGCATGGCTGAAAACATTCAATTGTACAAAAATGGCGCAACAGATGCCTTGACTTTGATCTATGAAAACATGACGGGATATTGTGAATTACTGACGAACCATATCGCCAAAGAGAACAACATTCTTTTCCGAATGGCAGACAATGTTTTTACCTCAGAAAATCATCAGAGCCTGCTTTCTCAATTTTCGGTGATAGATTCCGGTTCCGCCAGCGGCAACGCTGGTTCGGACTATGTTAATCGAATAAATAAACTTGCTAATCAATATCTTAAATCAAATTAATTATTAAATTTTACTCAATTAATCTAAAATTCATTGCTTATGACACCAAAGAAACTGTGGTTGGGCTTTATCGCCGTCATGACAATCTCTTTTGCTGTTTTAATTTACTATGGTATCGAGATCTACAGGGAAGCACCTCCCATACCTGACAAAGTAATAACATCGGATGGTACATTGCTTTTCACCGGACAGGACATTAAAGATGGCCAGAACGTATGGCAATCAATGGGCGGACAGGAAATGGGCACTATCTGGGGACATGGCGCCTACCAGGCGCCCGACTGGAGTGCAGATTGGCTGCACAAGGAGGCACTCTTCATCCTGAACAATCTGGCAATCAAAACAACGGGAAAACCATACAACGAACAAACGGACGAGAACAAGGCTGCTTTAAAGATCACTTTGCAACGTGAAATGAGGCAAAACACCTACGATCCTCAAAGCAAAACCATCACCATTTCGACCGATAGGGCCGAAGCCATTGCTTCTAACGGCAAATTTTACAGTGGATTGTTTACCAACGATCCGGCGTTGCTTAAACTCAGGCAGGCCTACAGTATCCCGGACAACGCCATCAAATCGCAGGAGCGGCTCAAACCGCTCAACGCATTTTTCTTCTGGACGGCCTGGGCATGCGTCACTCAACGGGTTGGACAAGATATCACGTACACGAACAACTGGCCGTCTGAAGAGCTGGTGGGCAACCATCCCACCGGAGCGCTACTCTTGTGGACCGGCTTTAGTGTCATCCTTTTACTGGCCGGAATCGGAATGATGGGGTTCTACTATGCCCGCAAGAGAGAGGAGAGCGTGAATGAAATACCAATCAAATTCCCATTGGCCGATTATGTTCAAACTCCCTCACAAAAGGCTACGGTTAAATATTTCTGGATAGTATTGGCTTTGTTCCTGGTTCAGGTAGTCGCGGGGATTATTACCGCACATTATACCGTTGAAGGTCAGGCATTCTTTGGTTTCCCGCTGTCGCAATGGCTCCCCTACTCCATCTCCCGGACCTGGCACATACAGATTGCCATCTTCTGGATCGCCACTTCCTGGCTTGCCACAGGACTCTATTATGCTCCGGCTATCTCGGGAGTGGAACCTAAATTTCAGAAATTGGGTGTCAACATCCTATTCCTCGCGTTATTGGTCATTGTGGTTGGTTCATTGGCAGGCCAGTGGATGGGCATCATGCAAAAGCTGGGTTACATTCAGAACTTCTGGTTTGGTCACCAGGGATATGAATATGTTGATCTTTGTCGCTTCTGGCAAATCTTCCTCTTTCTTGGACTTTTCATCTGGTTATTCCTGATGGGAAGGGCGATCTGGCCGGCACTGAAGGTCAAATCAGAAAGCCGCAACCTGTTGATCCTTTTCTTGATTTCGTCTATCGCTATCGCAGCATTTTACGGCGCCGGACTGATGTGGGGCCGTCAAACCAACCTCGCGGTTGCAGAATACTGGCGTTGGTGGGTCGTTCACCTTTGGGTGGAAGGATTTTTTGAAGTCTTTGCTGCTGTCGTAATGGCATTCTTGTTTGTCCGGATGCAAATCGTTAAAGCAGCAACGGCAACTACAGCTGTCCTCTTTTCAACCATTGTCTTTTTATCTGGAGGTATCCTGGGTACATTCCATCACCTCTATTTTACCGGCACCCCGACCGCTGTCATGGCACTGGGCGCCACCTTCAGCGCTTTGGAAGTAGTTCCGTTGGTGCTGATGGGCTTCGAAGCATATGACAATCTGAAACTAAACGGCAGCAACGAATGGATCAAAAAATACCGCTGGGCCATCAACAGCTTCATCGCGGTAGCATTCTGGAATTTGGTTGGCGCCGGCATCTTCGGATTTCTGATTAATCCTCCGATTGCTTTATATTACATGCAGGGACTCAACACTACCGCTGTTCACGGCCATGCCGCCCTTTTTGGCGTTTATGGTATGCTCGGGATCGGATTGATGCTTTTTGTTCTGAGAGACATGGACAAAGACGCAATCTGGAATGAAAAATGGTTGAAATTTGCTTTCTGGAGCATCAACATTGGTTTAACTTCCATGATATTGTTCAGCCTTCTCCCGGTAGGTTTGGCCCAAACACTGGCCAGCGTGAAAGAGGGATTGTGGTATGCCCGTTCGGCAGAATTTATGCAACAACCCTATATCATCACCTTTAAGTGGTTAAGAATGATTGGAGACAGCCTCTTTGCCTTCGGAACAATCGCCATGGCCTGGTTTATTTTCGGGCTGAAAACAGGGTGGTCTTTGAAAAAATAGGAACGTTGCGGGTAGAGACGTTGCATGCAACGTCTCTACAGGCGCAACGTGCAATATTTGAAACGGAATAAAAAATAGTCATGGGGAAGATACAGTAGGAATGACAAATAACAAAAATTTCACATTCACACCTCAACCCTATTATTTTTTTACTTATCATTGCAGAAAGAAATAAACATGACAAAGATCAACTTCCATTTGGGCTATCACCATCTCTTGCCATAAGGTAAGCTGGAGTTGATCATTCTAAAAATATAGAACAGTTCATTGGCAGGCTTACCTCAAAAGGTAAGCCTGCTTTTATTTTAACAATATGGAAACAACATTACGTATCGCTATTCAAACCAAAGGCCGGTTGAACGAAGAGTCTTTGCTTCTTCTCGAAGAGACAGGCATCAAGCTGATCGAGGGGAAAAGAAGACTGATCTCTTCGGCCAAAAATTTTCCACTCGAGGTGCTCTATCTGCGCGACGATGATATTCCTCAGTGTGTGGCAGATGGGGTAGCCGATGTGGGCATCGTTGGTAAAAACGAGATGGACGAGCAGAAAAAAAATGTGGAGGTTGTAAAATCCCTGGGATTCAGCAAATGCAGATTATCACTGGCTATCCCAAAGGATATCGAATATCCTGGGCTTAACTGGTTCAATGGGAAAAAAATTGCTACCTCCTACCCTTCTATTCTGAAAGATTTCCTTGCTGAAAATAACATTCAATCAGACATTCACTTCATTGCCGGATCGGTTGAGATTGCACCCGGCATCGGACTGGCAGATGCCATCTTCGACATCGTCAGCTCAGGCAGTACCCTGGTCAGCAACAGGCTGAAAGAGGTACAGGTTGTCATGAAATCTGAAGCAGTCATGGCGGCCAATCCCAATCTTTCCAAGGAGAAGCAATCCATTCTGGATGAACTCATCTTCCGCATCGAGTCGGTCGAGAATGGCAAAGGGAAAAAATACATCCTGCTAAATGCCCCCAACGAAAAACTTGAGCAGATCATCAAGGTACTCCCAGGCATGACTTCACCCACGCTCATGCCACTGGCCAAGCCAGGTTGGAGTTCGCTGCACTCGGTTATTGCCGAAACCGAATTTTGGGAAGTCATCGGTAACCTGAAAAGAAACGGGGCCGAGGGAATCCTCGTACTACCGATTGAAAAAATGATCTTCTGATAATCGCCATGCAAACCTATCGTTATCCGCCAAAAGAGAGCTGGGATCAACTTACAGCCAGAGCGACTGCAGATTATGCAGCCAAACTTCCCGTGATTGAAGAGGTCATGCAAAATATTCGCGCCCGGGGCAATGCGGCAGTCAGGGAATTTACAGCCAAATTCGACAAGGTTCAGCTGGATCAATTCCAGGTTTCGGAACTCGAATTTGGAAATGCGGAATCTGAAATTAAACCAGATCTGGTTCTGGCTATCCGAACCGCAGCGAACAATATCCGCACCTTTCACGAGGCTCAGAAAACAACTGTAAAAAAGGTTGAAACCCAACCGGGCGTGATGTGCTGGCAGAAAAATATGCCGATCGAAAAGGTTGGACTATATATTCCCGGAGGTTCTGCACCGCTTTTTTCAACTGTGCTGATGCTCGCCCTGCCTGCCATGATAGCCGGTTGCAAAGAGGTAGTTCTTTGCACTCCGCCGGATCCATCCGGAAAGGTCCATCCTGCGATTCTATTTGCGGCAAGACTTTGTAACGTAACCAGAGTATTCAAAATCGGCGGGATTCAGGCCATTGCTGCGATGGCCTATGGCACTGAAACTGTACCGAAGGTGCACAAGATTTTCGGTCCGGGGAACTCCTGGGTTACCGCTGCCAAACAATATGTCTCCATCAACACCTGCTCCATCGATATGCCTGCTGGTCCATCCGAGTTGGCAGTCGTCGCGGATATCTCGGCCAATCCGGCTTTTGTGGCATCCGATTTGCTATCGCAGGCCGAACATGGCCCCGACAGTCAGGTTCTGTTCATTACAACAGAGGAATCCCTACTCGAAAAGGTTTCCGCAGAACTTGCACTCCAACTGGAACAACTTCCCCGGAAGGAGACAGCCACAGCCGCACTTGGCCACAGCAGGATGCTTCTCTTTGACTCCATGGAGATAGTCATGAAATTTATCAATGAATACGCTCCTGAACACCTGATTCTTCAAACTGCCGATGCACACACTCTGGCTGAACAAGTTACCAGTTCGGGCTCGGTATTTATTGGCCATTTTACTCCTGAAAGTGCCGGCGACTACGCTTCAGGAACCAACCACACGCTGCCTACAAACGGCTGGGCACGGTCAGTAAGCGGATTGAACCTCGACAGCTTTTATAAAAAAATTACTTACCAGGAGATCACCAAAGCGGGTTTGCAGCAACTGGGACCGGTCATCGAAACCATGGCCGGGGCCGAATTGCTGCATGCGCACAAGAATGCCGTAACAATTCGGATAAAGAAATAATGTGAAAATTGGAAAATTGGAAAATGTGAAAATTAGGGAAGGGCAGATGCAAGATTTAAGTAAATATTTAACCATAAAAATTAGTAAATCAACGCCGTGGCGTTCTTCATTTTCACATTTTCCAATTTCCCAATTTCCCAATTAAAATAATGATACAGCATGAATTTTAGTCTACAAAATATTATCCGAAAAAACATTCGCACCCTGCAACCGTACTCCAGCGCACGGGATGAGTTTACCGGCGAAGCATCGGTTTTTCTGGATGCGAACGAAAATCCGTTCAATGCCCCGTTCAACCGCTATCCCGATCCGCGGCAGCTGGCATTGAAAAATCAACTTGGCCGGATCAAAAATATTTCGTCAGACCGCATCTTTCTGGGCAACGGCAGCGACGAGCCCATCGATCTGCTTTTCCGCGCCTTTTGCGAACCAGGTATCGACAATGTTGTCGCCATCTCCCCTACTTACGGGATGTACCGTGTAGCAGCTGATATCAACAACATCACCTACCGGGAAGTGCTCCTGGAGGAAGATTTCAGTCTCAATGCGGATAAGGTTCTTGCCGCTTCAGATTCAAAAACCAAAATGATTTTCTTGTGTTCGCCCAATAACCCTACCGGGAATGCACTGAAGCAGACCGAAGTGGTTAAAATCATCAGCGAATTCAATGGATTGGTCGTTTTGGATGAAGCCTACATCGATTTTTGTCCGGAGAAAACGCTGTTGGCCAATCTGGAGCAATATCCGAACCTCGTCATTTTGCAGACCCTCTCCAAAGCCTGGGGCCTTGCAGCCATCCGGTTGGGCATGGCCTTTGCCTCCCCCGAAATCATTGCCATTCTCAGCAAAATAAAATACCCTTACAATATCAACCTGCTTACCCAGGAAAAAGCATTGAAAATGGTACTTTCGGATAAGCAAAAGACAAAATGGGTGGAAACCATTCTTCAGCAAAAAGTCTTGCTGGCAAAGGAGTTGGTAAAACTTCCAATCGTGCTGAAACTTTATCCCAGCGATGCCAACTTCATCCTGGTTAAAACAACCGCAGCCAGAATGATCTATCAAATGCTGGTTGAGAGGCAGATCATCGTCCGCGACCGTTCCAAAGTTGCCCTTTGCGGAGAGTCATTACGAATAACGGTTGGAACTGAAGATGAGAACAGGATGCTTCTGGATGCGCTTAAAGAAATAGGGGAAATAAATGGAAATAAGTAGAAATAAAGATATAAATTGTAATTGGGAAATGGGTGGAAAGAAAGGATAAAGGATAAAGTAAAAAGGATAAAGTGAAGAACACTATGATCATGATTTCCGTAAACCCTTCAAACATTTCAAACATTTCAAACTTATAACTCACAACTGAATGAAAAAGGTTCTCTTTATAGATCGTGACGGCACTTTGATCGTCGAGCCGTCTGAAGATTTTCAGGTAGACAGTCTGGAAAAACTGGAATTTTTGCCCGGGGTATTTCGTCATCTGCATGCCATCAGCAAACATTTCGATTACGAATTGGTAATGGTCTCCAACCAGGATGGTATGGGCACAGCGGATTATCCTGAAGGGAATTTTCACCTGGTTCAGGGGAAAGTACTGAAGGCTTTTGAGAACGAGGGAGTCACCTTCAAAAAAATCTTCATTGATTGCTCCTTCCCGGGAGATAATGCTCCTACCCGAAAACCGGAGATTGGTCTTTTGCAGGAATATATGGATGGATCGTACGATTTGGCCAACTCTTTCGTCATTGGCGACAGGCTAACCGATGTACAAATGGCAAAAAACCTGGGGTCGAAGGCAATCTATTTCGCACCAGAATCAAGGGCCGATGATCTGATCGACAGCAACCTCTCCTCCTCCTGCGCCATGGTTACCGAAAGCTGGGAGGAGATATTCATCTTCCTTTCGGAGCTGGAACGCAAGGCATCCGTCAAGAGAGAGACCAAAGAGACCAACATCTTCGTGGAGATCAACCTGGCAGGCAAAGGCATTGGCAGGATTTCGACCGGACTGCATTTTTTTGACCACATGCTGCAACAAATCCCCACACATTCGGGTTGCGATCTGACGGTTCAGGTTATCGGTGACCTTGAAGTTGACGAACATCATACGGTCGAAGATACTGCCATCGCGTTGGGCGAAGTGATACATAAAGCCCTGGGCAACAAGCGCGGTATCGAACGATACGGCTATTGTTTGCCGATGGATGATTGTCTGGCACAGGTCGCACTTGACTTCGGCGGCAGGCCCTGGCTGGTGTGGGAGGCTGAATTTCAGCGGGAATATGTGGGCGATGTGCCAACAGAACTCTTTCATCATTTCTTCAAATCGTTCTCCGATGCCGCCCGTTGCAATCTGAACATATGGGCAGAAGGCACCAACGAACACCATAAAATCGAGGGAATCTTCAAGGCATTTGCCCGTTCAATAAAAATGGCAGTGAGAAAGGATCCGTTTCAGGATACGCTGCCGAGCTCAAAAGGTACACTATAAAAAGGTTACACAGAGTTGCACAGAGAAGCACAGAGTTACACAGAGATAAAAATTATAATAAAACCCAGTAAATACCTGAACTATAAACATATATATTTATTTTTTCTTTGTTCTCTGTGTAACTCTGTGCTTCTCTGTGCAACTCTGTGTAGAAAACATTAACCACAATTTATGATAACGCAAACAACCAAAGAAACCGCCATCCTGCTGATCCACTGTCCTGATCAAAAGGGGATATTGGCTGCTGTCACCTCGTTTCTGAATGAAAACAGGGGCAACATTATTTATCTCGATCAGAATGTCGATCGTGCAGAGTCCATCTTTTTCATGCGGGTTGAGTGGGAACTGGACCTGTTCTCCATTCCAAAGGAGAAAATTGCAGACTATTTCGAAACCCTGTTCGCCAAAAAATATAACCTCCGTTTTACGCTTCATTTTTCCAGCGAACGCCCGAGGATGGCTCTTTTTGTTTCAAAGATGTCACACTGCCTGTTCGATATCCTCTCCCGCCAAATGGCTGGGGAATGGGAAGTGGATATCCCAATGATCATAAGTAACCACAACGATCTTAAACCCGTCGCTGACAAATTTGGTATAGACTTTTACTGTTTTGCAAAAAACGGCTCCAACAAAGAGGAGCAGGAGGCCAAAGAGATCGCCCTGCTGAAGGAAAAACAGATCGATTTTATCGTGCTAGGCCGGTACATGCAGGTGCTGAGTGACAAATTTGTATCGCAATTCCCTAACCGGATCATCAACATCCACCACTCTTTCCTGCCCGCCTTTGCAGGGGCCAAGCCCTATCATGCCGCCCATGAGCGTGGCGTAAAAATCATTGGGGCCACCAGCCATTATGTAACAGCTGATCTTGATGCAGGTCCAATCATTGCCCAGGATGTCGTGCGCATCTCCCACATAGATAGTATCGAGAATCTGGTACGCA
Organism: uncultured Tangfeifania sp.; assembly: GCA_964358545.1. Classification (GTDB taxonomy): domain Bacteria; phylum Bacteroidota; class Bacteroidia; order Bacteroidales; family Prolixibacteraceae; genus CAINVV01. The sequence goes on from CAYHQN010000013.1 coordinate 21,681, forward strand.
AAGGCCGTGACCTCGAAAAAATCGTGCTAAGCGAAGCAGTCTACAAACACCTTCAACGCAAGATTCTGGTCTTTAACAATAGAACCGTGATTTTTAATTAAAAATTAAAAATTACAAATTACAGATTAAGATATAATGTTGATATTTAACAATATAACAAATTATTATAATGACTCCTTACACCGGAATTGATACCAAGTAGACTTTCAATTTCCTTTTTAATTTGTGTAATTTGTGTAATCTGTGGTAGGAAGGACTTTAATCTGTGTAATTTTGTCTGAATCCGTGTAATCTGAGGTAAAAAATCAAACCATATGAAGAAATTAACATACCTGTTCTTAATCATCGTTTCCCTGTTTCTCGTTGCCTACTCCTCTTTCGCACAAATTCCTGCCAAGGAGGTACCGGCCGATTATGGGTATATTGTCAAAATTGGAGACAAAATTCCTGAGTTCTCGACCACCCTTATTAATGGAAAACCATTTTCCAACGCCGACTTCAAAGGCAAAGTGGTGATGCTGCAATTTACTGCCAGCTGGTGCAGTGTTTGCCGGAAAGAGATGCCTTTCATCGAAAGGGACATCTGGCAAAAGAATAAGGACAATAAAAACTTTGTACTGGTTGGTGTTGACCTGGACGAACCTTTGGAAAAAGTGGTAAACTTTCAGAAAGATATCAAAGTAACCTACCCGATGGCACTGGATCCGGGTGGCAAAATCTTCGGACTTATCGCCGGGAAAAAGGCCGGGGTAACGCGCAACATCATCCTCAACAGAACAGGCAAAATCGTCTACCTGACACGCCTGTACAAAGAAGATGAATTCGCTGAAATGGTTAAGGTCATTGAGACATTGCTTAAATAACAATATGACACAGAGTTTCACAGAGAAGCACAGAGCTTCACAGAGAATATTGAAAATGCACTTTAGATAATTTTTTCTCTGTGAAACTCTGTGTTACCTCCTGGTGTTCCTCTGTGTAACATTTAATATACTCACAATTCCAGCATGAAAGTCGCTATCATAAAATACAACGCCGGAAACATCCAGTCGGTCGATTATGCCTTGAAAAGGCTCGGTGTTGAAGCCGCTGTCACATCCGACCGACATGAGATTCGGGCTGCAGACAGGGTCATCTTCCCCGGCGTAGGCGAGGCCTCAACAACCATGGCATATTTGCGCAAGCATCATCTGGATGAACTCATCATCGATCTGAAGCAACCGGTATTGGGCATCTGCCTTGGCTTGCAACTGATGTGCCGCCACTCAGAGGAGAACGATACAGATTGCCTGGGAATCTTTGATGAGACAGTTAAAAGATTTGTACTTCAACCGGATCTCTTGCCGTCCATGAAGATCCCACACATGGGATGGAATACCATTTCAGGATTAAAAAGCGACCTCTTTAATCCCTCCCTGGAAGAACAGCATTTCTATTTTGTCCACTCCTATTATGCCACCATTGGTGCCGATACTGCTGCCACCTGTAGCTATCCCACACCATTCAGTGCGGCGCTTCAAAAGAACAATTTCTATGCGGTTCAGTTCCATCCGGAGAAGAGCGGAACAGTAGGGGCAAAAATCCTGGAGAACTTTATTCATCTACGCAACGATTCGATTTTTTAACACAGAGGATAATTTCCTATTTATGGAGGATTCGATTAGATTAAAAATTATGCCTCTGCATAAATTTCAGAGAAAAAACAGAGATCACAGAGCTTCAAAAATCGCAAGCGATTTTTCTCTCTGTGAAACTCCTTCTTCCTCAATTCAATTTTGCATATTGTTGAAATGAACATTCCAGTAGAATTTCTAAAAAAAGAGACAAATCACTCTGTGTAAATTTTTAATAATTATATCCATTAATGAGCATCGAAATCATACCTGCCATAGATATTATTGACGGTAAATGTGTCAGGCTAAGTCAGGGCGACTACAGCCGAAAAACCATTTACAACGAAGATCCCCTCGAAGTAGCCAAGATGTTTGAAGCCTACGGCCTGCAACGTCTGCACCTGGTTGATCTTGACGGGGCCAAGGCCCACCACATTGTCAATCACAAAGTTCTGGAGCGGATTGCCCTGCAAACAACGCTCACCATCGATTTTGGCGGCGGACTCAAAAGCGACAGGGACCTGGATATCGCCTTCGAAGCCGGAGCAGACATGATTACAGGAGGCAGCATTGCCATTAAAGGCCCCGCTGTAATGCACAGATGGATTGAGACGTATGGATCAGAACGAATCATTCTGGGTGCAGATGTCTTGGATAGAAAAATAGCGGTCAGCGGCTGGACCGAAGACAGCGGTATTGATCTCTTCAGTTTTATTGGTGATTGGATGAAAAAGGGAATCGACAAAGTCATCAGCACGGATATCAGCCGCGACGGAATGCTCACTGGACCATCTATTGAACTTTACAAGGAGATATTGCAGCGCAACCCGGGCATCTACCTGATCGCCAGCGGCGGTGTGGGTTCGGCACAGGATATCATTGACCTGGAGAGGATCGGAGTTCCTGCCGTTATTGTTGGGAAAGCCATCTACGAAGGAAAAATATCGCTGGAGGAAATCGGCAAAATCAACACCGCTAAATTGTCGTAAAAGTTTGAAAATATGTTAAGTAAACGCATCATACCATGCCTCGATATCCGCAACGGACAGACCGTTAAGGGGATCAATTTTGTGAACATCCGCGAAGTCGGCGACCCTGTTGAATTGGGGAAACGCTATTCGGAACAGGGTGCCGACGAATTGGTCTTCCTCGATATCACCGCTACCCACGAAGGACGCAAAACCTTTGTGGAACTGGTCAAACGCATTGCTTTCAACCTCAATATCCCCTTTACCGTGGGAGGCGGAATCAGTGAATTAAAAGATGCGGATGCCCTGCTTGCTGCCGGTGCAGACAAAATCTCCATCAATTCGTCGGCCATTAAAAATCCAAAGCTCATCGATGAGCTGGCCCTTCACTTTGGCAGTCAGTTTGTTGTGGTTGCCATCGATGCAAAAGAGGAGAACAACCGATGGGAAGCCACCATACATGGCGGACGAATCCCTACCGGGAAAGAGCTCTTCTCCTGGGCCAAAGAGGCCGAAAACAGGGGTGCCGGTGAAATCCTCTTCACCTCCATGAACCACGATGGAACCAAAAACGGATTTGCCAACGAAGCGCTGGCTAAAATGTCAGATCTGCTCTCCATTCCACTGATTGCTTCCGGCGGAGCCGGTACCATGGAACATTTCTCCGATCTTTTTAAATTCGGAAAGGCCGATGCCGGACTCGCTGCCAGTATTTTCCACTTCGGTGAGATCGCAATACCGGATTTAAAGCACTATCTTCGCGATCAGGGGATAAGTATCAGGTAACCCACAAGCATGAAATGTAAAAAAGAAGGGGAGACGGGGGGACTAGGAGACTGGGAGAGTGCATCTTGCATGTTTGCTACTACGTTTCGGAACAGAAAAATCCTGATAATCTGTAATCTGTAATTTGTAATTTGTAATTCAACACCATGGATATTAATTTCAACAAAGAACCCTCCGGCCTGATTCCTGCCATCATTCAGGATCAGCAGACCAACAAGGTTTTGATGCTTGGATTCATGAACAGGGAAGCCTATGATAAAACGGTTCAGAGCGGACAGGTAACCTTTTTCAGCCGTACCCGGAAACGCCTCTGGACCAAAGGGGAAGAATCAGGTAATTTTTTGAATGTGGTCTCCATCACAGCCGATTGCGATCAGGATACCCTGTTGATCAAGGCAATCCCGGTAGGTCCTGTTTGCCATACAGGCGCCGACACCTGCTGGGATGAGTCCAATGCGACAGATGATTTCTACTTTTTGAAGACCCTGCAAAATTTCATCGCAAAACGAAAGGAAGAGATGCCAGCGGGCTCCTATACCACCTCCTTGTTTAATTCCGGGACTGCCAAAATTGCCCAGAAGGTGGGTGAAGAAGCTGTCGAAACCGTCATTGAGGCCATGGCCAACAACGACGAACGACTGGTCTATGAAGCCTCGGACCTGCTTTATCACCTGATGGTGCTGCTTTCGCACAAGGGACTATCTATTTCAGATCTGGCAACGGAGCTGAGGAAGAGGCACAAGTGACGAGGGAATGACTGGGACGACTTGGACGAAGGGAACGACTCTGGGAAGATGAGACCGGTCACTGAGCGTAGTCGAAGGGTCCGATGGTGGGACAGATTCAACTTTGAGTTCCTTTGTGGATTCCTTAGAGTCCTTCGTGGTTAAATTTTACAATACAATACAATACAATACAATACAATACAATGAAATCTAAAATTACATTTATCTTACTGATTACCATCACCTTATCAGGAAGACTGCTTGCATCGGATCCGGTAATATCATCCATGGATAAGGCCATCCTTAAGAATAAACTGGATAAATTTTCCAAAGAGCGTTCGCTGCCCATTGGCGATCTGGTCCTGAAAATTGGTTTGGACTTCCTGGATACCCCATACGTTGGAAAAACCCTCGACAAATCCAAAGTGGAGAAACTTGTCATCAACCTTCATCAATTGGATTGCACAACTTTCGCCGAAAACTGTCTGGCCCTTGCCAGAACTGCAAAGAGCGACAAGCCTTCTGTCTCCAGGTTTTGCTCTGAGCTGGAGGGTATCCGCTACCGTGGAGGTAAAATGGAGGGTTATGCCAGCCGTTTACACTATTTCAGCGAATGGATCGCCGACAATGAAAACCGGCACCATGTTCAATCGATGGCAGCTCAGATGGGAGGAAAAGTACTTCCACTCAACCTTTATCTAATGAGCAAGAATCCCAAAGAATACCCTCAACTGATCAACGATCCGGCAACAACTGCACAAATTCAGGCTATAGAAAAAAAGCTCTCCGCTCAAAAATTCTATTACATTCCTGCAGATCAATTCGAAAGCATCGAAAGCCTGGTTAAAGATGGCGACATCGTTACACTTACCTCCTCTATTCCGGGTGTAGATGTATCGCATGTCGGCATTCTTGTTAAAAAAGATGGGCGTGTCCATCTTCTTCATGCATCCTCTTCCATGATGAAGGTGGCAGTCAGCACCGAACCATTTGCACAATACCTCACAAAAAGCAAGAAAACAACCGGTGTGATGATTGCCAGGCCGGTGGAATAATGTGAAAATTGGGAAATATGAAAATGTGGAAATGAAGAATGCTACTTGCTAGATTTGACCATTATCTTTTTCGAATAATATCCGAAAATCATGCATCTGCTCTAACTCAATTTCCACATTTTCATATTTCCACATTTCAGAGCAGTCTTAACTAATTGTTAAATCCTCAGCTCTTGCGAAACCTTGCAGGAAGTTATCCAGTATGACCTATTGGAATCATTAAACAACAGAGAAAATGGCACTTTTAGAAAAATTAAATAAAAGATATGCGACTAAGAAATTTGACGCATCAAAAAAAATATCATCAGAAGATCTAGCTATGTTGCTGGAAGCAATTCGCTTGTCAGCATCCTCCTATGGATTACAGGCATACAAGGTAATTGTGGTAGAAAATGAAGCAATCCGTAAACAACTTCGTGCAGTAGCATGGGATCAACCTCAAATTACTGATGCATCCCAGTTACTCGTATTCGCTTTTGAATCCAATTTTGATGAAAAAGGAGTAGATCGTTTTGTGCAGAATATTGCTGAAACCCGCAACATTGATGCAAGTATGCTTTCAGGTTATTCAGATATGATGAAAGGCTCAGTAAAACGGCCTAAAGAGGAGCTAAATATTTGGTTGGCCCGTCAGCCTTATATTGCATTAGGTTTCGGACTGGTTGCTGCGGCAGAGCTGAACATCGATTCTTGTCCGATGGAAGGATTCGATCCCGAACAATTCGATGAGATCCTCGGACTGAAAGCAAAAGGACTTAAGTCAGTTGTTTTGTTGGCGATCGGTTACCGTTCCACAGAAGATGACTACCAGCACCTGGCTAAAGTAAGACGTAGCAAGGAGGAGCTCTTTATAACAATCTGATTATTTTGTGGTTAAAATAAATATCAAATTCCCTGGGTTTTTAATCCGATCCTTAAATACCTTCCCGAACTTCTCTAGCTTGGGTTGAATCACTGCACGGCAATAGGGTTCGCTTTTGTGTAGACGGTAATACTCCTGATGGTAATCTTCAGCTACATAGAATTTTGTCTCAGGCTCTACCCTGGTAACGATCGGATGGTCGAAGACTTTGGCTTTATTGAGGACATCGATCAATATCCGGGCAACGTCCTGTTGCGGCTTGTTGTGAAAGAAAATAACCGACCGATACTGGGTACCCACATCCGCTCCCTGTCTGTTGAGCGTGGTCGGATCATGTACGGTAAAGAACACTTTCAAAATTTCTTCGCAGGAGGTTTGGTGAGGATCATAAATGATCTGAACCGCTTCAGCATGACCGGTCTCGCCACTGCAAACTTCCCGGTAGGTTGGATGGGCTAAATGACCACCGGCATAGCCTGAAGTTACCTTCTCAACTCCCTTTAAACTTTTATAAATGGCTTCGATGCACCAAAAACAACCACCACCCAGGGTAATCGTATCTCTTTCAGCCACATTGGTTGAGGACAATGCAACTGCATCAGGTTCAAATTCAAGCGCAACAGAATTCATGCAATAGCGCTTCCCGGTAGGTTTTGGCCCATCGTTGAAAAGATGCCCCAGATGACTACCACAGCGACCACACAAGGCTTCCGTTCTGCGCATTCCGAAACTATTATCCTCATGGAACGTAACACTCTTAGGATCAATTTGTTCGAAAAAACTAGGCCAACCACATTCACTGGCAAATTTTGCATCCGACCGAAACAACCGTGAACCACATGCGGCACAGTAATAAGTCCCTTTCCCGGTAAAGTCCCAGTATTTTCCGGTAAAAGATCGCTCAGTCGCCTTGTTTCGCGCAACTTCATACAAATCGTGCGGCAAAACCCGTTTCCACTCAGCATCAGAAACATTTAATTTAGTCTGGTCCGTCCTTGAATAATAGGGATTACCCGACTTTTTGTCGTTTGTATTGTCCATTTTGTTTTGTTTTAAAGAGGTTGTTAAAGTACCCTCCCTAGGTTGAGATGGGAACAATTCAGTCGAAAAACCGCTGCCGGTCAAAAAGAGAACCTGACCCAACAATAATACCATTGATTGAAATAAAAATTTCCTGTACATAATGTCTGTTGACTATATGGACTTTCTACGTGGAAATAGCTGTCAGGTTTTGATACCTGAACACCTTTGTGATATTTTAACGGTGGAAGAAGAAATTTAGAAATGGAGAAATCCTCTCTTCTTCGTTCCTTGCTTGAATAGGACAATGTCTGCCTTTTCACTGGTAATCAAGCAACCTGTGCTGATTTTATCAAACCAGGGAAGAATTTTTTGTGTGAAGCTTTCGATTTTTGATGATTCATCAACAATCTCGATAACAACAGGCATTTTCTCGGTGATCTCCCAAAATCTTGTTGAACGGACAACGCTGCTTGATCCAAATCCCATGACGCCTTTCAGTACGGTTGCACCGGCTAGTCCATATCGCTTCGCGGCAAAGACAAGGGTTTCGTACAACAATGTATGTTTAAATTTATCTGTCGAACTAACATAAATCCTTAATCTTCGGGCATCAGAATTTGTCTGCATAACTAGAGTAATTTAGTGAGGGCATTTCCGAAAAATACAGCTACCAATCCCAGAAAAACGCTCAAGCCGGTGTAAAGGGCGAAATAAAAGAAATTTCCATCTCGAAGCAAGGTCATGTTCTCATTTGCAAAAGTTGAGAAAGTGGTAAATCCTCCGCAGAATCCTACTGTCAGAAAAATTCGCCATTCATCGGAGATCATATTTGTTCTTTCAGAAATACCAAAAATCAACCCTATCAGCAAACATCCCAACAAATTGACCGCCATGGTCCCAAATGGGAATGATGAAACAAAACTATTTTGCACCACCCTTGCGGTAAGATATCTTGCCACCCCTCCCAGGAAACTGCCTGAACCTATGATAAACAATGTCTTAAGCATGCACAAAGATAGGTATTTCTTTTATCAAACTCAGAAACAACTCCATACCCTTTCTTTTGGAGTCATCGAGGTGGTAAAAAATATTCTCTTTGAAATATTCTTCGAAAGGATAATCCGGATATTGCTGAAGATATTCGGCTATTACATCCGGGATATGCACAATTCCATGCTCAAGTGCTTCCTCAAATTTCAGCACAAAGTTCCGGTCAATCGGCCGGTTGGCCACCCAGCATGCAAAGACGAAATCAAGTCCGGTATGGGCTTTCCAGGCTTCGCCCAGATCATAGACACAAGGGAATTTCGCTTCAGCTTCAAAAACCCTGTCACCGATAATCACTCCAGCCGTTTTACCCTTTATGTCTTCCTGAATATAATTGACTCCGCCGTTTTGCCAGTGCGGGCTGATTTTCCAGTAATCCCTTGCCAGGATTCGGACTAACTGAACAGATGTTCTTGATTGATAATCCAATACAATAGTTTCTATCTCTTCAATTGGCACCATGCTGACCAAAACCACAGTTCTCACTTTACCCGAGCAAGAGATACAATAGTCTGTTATGATGTTGGCTCCAGGGATCGAAGAGATCTCCGTTACCGGGATAATTCCAATGTCAACGGTTCCTGTCTTTAGCTTATCGGCACAGACAGAAGGGACATCCAGCGAAAGTTCAACAGAGTCCAGGATAGAAGAGTGTTGAAGGCCGAACAGAAAAGGCTTGGTATTCAGATAGGTAATGGCAGATATCTTGATTTTTCCCATGATTTCACTTTAGTCTGCAAATTTACTAAAGTTTGGGAGCTGATTCTCCGTGTGGACTGGTAAAAATTGAACTTCCGTAACACCAAGGAAAATGTTACTTTTGTAGTTGAATTGTAAAAAAGTTTTATGATGGAATTGCAGATGTTAACAGCCATCTCGCCTGTCGACGGACGTTACCGCGACAAAGTAGCCGAGCTTGGTGATTATTTTTCGGAATTTGCGCTAATAAAATACAGGCTTTTTGTTGAAATTGAATACTTTATAGCCCTCACAGAGATTCCGCTTCCCCAGTTGGTCAACTTTCCGGAACAAACAAAAACGGGGCTCCGGAATCTGCACCATCAATTTTCCCTCGAAGATGCAGGCCGCATCAAGGAGATCGAAAGAATCACCAACCATGATGTGAAGGCAGTCGAATATTTTTTGAAGGAAAAATTTGATCTGCTCGGATTGGATCCTTTCAAGGAGTTTATCCACTTTGGCCTTACTTCTCAAGACATTAACAATACTGCAGTTCCATGTTCCATTCAGGACGCTATTGAAGAAGTTTATCTTCCGGCCATGAAAGGATTGGTGGCAAAGCTGGTCGAACTCTCCGACAGTTGGGGCAATATCCCCATGCTGGCCAAAACCCATGGTCAGCCTGCTTCACCAACCATTTTGGGAAAGGAGATCAAAGTTTTCATCGAACGGTTGGAAATTCAACTTAATCAATTGGTATCCATCCCCTGCTATGCAAAATTTGGGGGAGCTACCGGAAATTTCAATGCCCACCATGTGGCTTATCCGGCGATCGACTGGGTCAGTTTTGCCAATCGTTTTGTCACCAACGCCCTGAAATTGGAACGGTCGCAAACTACCACTCAGATAGCCCATTACGACAATTATGCAGCCATTTTTGATTGTCTGAAAAGAATCAATACCATTCTCATCGATCTCGACAGGGATTTCTGGAGCTATGTCTCCATGAACTACTTCAAACAACAGATCAAAAAGGGAGAGATTGGATCGTCTGCCATGCCGCACAAAGTGAACCCGATCGATTTTGAAAACTCGGAGGGCAATCTGGGAGTTGCCAATGCCCTGTTTGAACATCTCTCGGCCAAACTGCCTATCTCAAGACTTCAGCGCGACCTGACCGATTCGACAGTACTGCGCAATGTTGGCGTACCTTTTGCACACACTTTGCTATCGATTAAATCGACCATGAAGGGCCTTGGCAAGTTGCTGCTCAACGAAGAGGCCATTAACCGTGACCTGGAAGACAACTGGAGTGTTGTGGCAGAGGCCATTCAGACCATTCTCCGTCGTGAGGCCTATCCAAATCCTTATGAGGCATTGAAAGATCTCACCCGTGTCAACCGCAAAATTGACCGAACAGTTTTCCTTGAGTTTATCGACCAATTGTTGGTCTCAGATAAGATAAAAGAAGAGTTGAGAAAAATTACACCACAAAACTACACCGGAGTAGTTTCCTGAACCATAAAACATTTAGTGTGAAAGGCCTTTACTATTTATTAAAGCGGTTTCTGCCTCCCTACAAAGGGTATGTTTTTTTAAACATCCTATTCAACCTGTTGGGTGCCATTTTTGGGGCATTCCAGTTCATTGCACTGACCCCGGTTCTGGGGGTACTGTTTGGAACACAACCGGTTGTAGATAAACCGGAAGATTGGAGTTTATCGCTCAGCAACCTGAAAGACAACTTGTTATATCTTATCAGCGAGATGATTAAAACCAGCGGGAAAGAGAGGGCACTCATCTATCTTGGTTTTTTCATCATTGTAATGGTGATTTTGAAAGTAGGTTTTACTTACCTGGCCTCTTTTGTGATGGTGCCTGTGCGTAATGGGGTAGTTTGCGACATCCGCAACCAGATCTACCATAAAATATTGTCATTGCCACTTGGTTTCTTTTCCGAAGAACGCAAAGGAGATATCATTGCCCGTACTACCGGTGATGTTCAGGAAGTGGATAACTCCATTTTTAATTCGATCGAAATGATGTTCAAAGATCCGATGATCATTCTGATATCGCTCTTTGTGATGATTTATATGTCGTGGTCGTTGACCTTGTTTGTTTTTCTGATGCTTCCTGTTGTCGGTTACCTGATCGGGAAAGTTGGAAAGAGTCTGAAAAAACCCTCCATGCGCGGACAAAATAAAATGGGGGACCTGCTTTCAACCATAGAAGAATCCCTGTCGGGATTGCGCATCATCAAGGCATTCAATGCCGAAAAGAAGATGAAAACCGTTTTTGCCCGACAGAATACCGAATACTACCATATCATGAACAACCTGATGTGGCGCCGTTACCTGGCCCATCCGATGAGCGAATTGCTCGGCACTATGGTAATTGTGGTGGTATTGTGGTATGGCGGACGTCTTGTACTAAGCAATACCAGTGCTTTGTCCCCGCAGGCATTTATTACCTATCTGGTATTTTTCTATAGTATCATTAATCCGGCCAAATCCTTTTCTACTTCACTCTATTCGGTTCAAAAAGGTCTGGCATCTATGCAAAGGATCGATATGATCTTACTCGCCGAAAACAACATCGTTAACAAACCGGATGCAGTTCAGGTGAAAGAGTTCAAAAAGGATATTGAATACCGCAATGTAAGTTTCAAATATATCGATGATGCAGTTCTCAAAAATGTTTCTTTAACCATAGAAAAGGGTAAGACAATCGCTCTGGTTGGACAATCCGGTTCGGGAAAATCAACCTTTGTGGACCTGCTCCCCCGCTTCTGGGACCTTCAATCAGGGAGTATTCTGGTTGACGGCATCGATATCCGCGATTACAAAATCGCCGACCTGCGCGGCCTGATGGGCAATGTAAACCAGGATCCTATCCTTTTCAATGACAACTTTTACAACAACATAGCCTTTGGTGTCGAAACTGCCACCATGGAAGAGGTAATAGCAGCGGCAAAAGTGGCCAATGCACATGAGTTTATCACCACATCACCGGATGGTTACCTGACCAATATCGGCGACAGGGGCGGAAAACTCTCCGGAGGACAACGTCAGCGGATCTCAATTGCAAGGGCAGTGCTTAAAAATCCGCCCATTTTGATTTTGGATGAAGCAACCTCTGCCCTGGATACTGAGTCAGAAAAACTGGTTCAGGAGGCCTTGGAAAATCTTATGATGAACCGTACTTCTATCGTCATCGCACACAGGCTCTCTACCATCAAGAAGGCAGACCTCATCTGTGTCTTTCATGAAGGAGGGATTGTAGAGCGCGGAACACACGATGAACTATTGTCTATCAAACACGGGATCTACAAAAAACTCCATTCCATGCAGAATCTTTGATTCAGTCGGTGACAAAAAAAAGGGAGCAGCTGCTCCCTTTTTTTTGTTAGGCGGTCATCGTTACTGTACAGCATCTGTCAATTCGTTGCCAGCTTTGAATTTAACGACTTTTTTACCAGCGATTTTAATGGTAGCACCGGTTTGAGGGTTACGGCCTGTACGTGCAGGACGGTCAGAAACTGAGAAAGATCCAAATCCGACTAGAGCCAGACGATCACCTTGCTTTAAGGCTTCAGTTGTTGTTTTAACAAAAGCTTCGATGGCTTTTTTAGCATCAGCTTTGGTCATTCCTGCTTCTGCAGCAACGGCGTCAATTAATTGCGCTTTGTTCATAACTAATAAGGATAATAAATGGTTAATAATTTAGATTTTCCTGAAAGATTTTGCGTTTATTCAGTTCAATTTACCAGATTTTAACAAAAATGTAATCAACACAATTTCTTCAGAATAAACCCTCATTTGGCCAGATTTAAACAAAAATGATTCAAATGATTTACTTGCACTAATTTCAACACAATTTTCTAAATATCAAAATTTTCGCACACTTTTTATCATAAAACGTAAGATTATTTTTTTTTCGAATTTTTTGCCGATTGAAAAAAATGGTTACTTTTGCAGTCGCAAACAAGGAGAGATGGCAGAGTGGTCGATTGCGGCGGTCTTGAAAACCGTTGTACTGTGAGGTACCGGGGGTTCGAATCCCTCTCTCTCCGCAGATACGGGTGTAGCTCAGTCGGTAGAGCACTGGTCTCCAAAACCAGGTGTCGGGCGTTCGAGTCGCTCCTCCCGTGCCAATTTTCCCACCTCGCACAAACCCTCCATTTTTGACTTTTCTGATCTTTCAGGAGTGGTTTTTGTTTGATGAAAAGGATAAAGGAAAAAGGAAAAAGGAAAAAGCAAGAGGCATACAATCAACACCTTGCAGTCTACGATATCTTTTATCTCATGTCTCATCCCTCATGTCTTTTGTCTGCTACCTCTTATCCTTTTAATCCCATCCATTTTCAATTTTCCTTGTCAAATTTTCAGTAAAAAATACAGGAAGAACAAATCCTTACAGTAAAAAACTGCCATATAGTCAGCCGGAACCTATTGGCACACGCTTTGATCAAACCTGTTGTCAAGTGAAATCTTTAACTTAAAATAGCATTGAATATGAAAGGAAAAATAGGGGTTACCAGTGAAAACCTTTTCCCAATTATCAAGAAATTTCTCTATTCAGATCACGATATTTTTCTTCGTGAAATCGTTTCCAACGCCGTAGATGCCACCCAAAAGCTCAAAACTTTGGCCTCTGCAGGCAAATACAGTGAACAAATTGATGCTTTGAGCGTCAAAATATCCATCGACAAGGCGCAAAAAACACTTACGGTGTCGGATAACGGCATCGGAATGACTTCGGATGAGGTTGAAAAGTACATCAACCAGATCGCCTTTTCAGGGGCAGATGAGTTCCTGAAAAAGTACAAGAACGATGCAAATGCCATCATCGGACATTTTGGTTTAGGATTCTACTCGTCCTTCATGGTTTCAGAAGAAGTGGAAATCATTTCTAAATCTTACAAGAAGAATGCGAAGGCTGTACGATGGGTTTGCGATGGTTCTCCGGAATTTATGCTGGAGGAGACAGAAAAAGAGAGCGTGGGTACTGATATTATCATGCATCTTAATTCAGATTCACTGGAATTCCTGGAGGAGAACAGGATTACTGAATTGCTGAATAAATATTGCAAGTTTCTTCCGGTTCCTGTTGTTTTCGGGAAAAAGAAGGAATGGAAAGATGGCAAATATGAAGATACTGAAACCGACAATCAAATCAATGATGTAGCTCCGGCCTGGACTAAAAAACCAGTTGATCTGAAAGAGGAGGATTACACCAACTTTTACCATCAGCTCTATCCAATGGCTGATGAGCCGTTGTTCAACATACACCTGAATGTGGATTATCCTTTCAACCTGACGGGAATTCTCTATTTCCCAAAGTTGAAAAACAACTTTGAAGTTCAGAAAAATAAGATCCAGCTATACAGTAACCAGGTATTTGTGACCGACTCGGTCGAAGGCATTGTACCTGAATTCCTGACTTTGCTCCATGGTGTGCTTGACTCGCCCGATATTCCCCTGAACGTTTCGCGCTCTTACCTGCAGAATGACTCCAATGTAAAGAAGATCAGCAGCCACATTACCAAAAAGGTAGCAGATCGTCTTCAGGATATTTTTAAAGATAAGAGAGCCGAGTTGGAAGAGAAATGGAACGATTTGAAGCTGTTTATCGAGTACGGAATGCTGACAGATGAGAAATTCTACAAGAAAGCGTTGAAATTCTTCTTCTTCACCAATACAGATAATAAACTCTTTACCTGGGATGAATACAAAACCCTGATCGAGGCTAACCAGACCGACAAGAACAAGAAGCTGGTTTACCTGTATGCGACCAACGCTGAAGCACAATTCGGCTTTATCGAAGCAGCCAAAAGCAAGGGTTATGATGTTTTGTTAATGGATGATGTTCTGGCTACACCACTGCTCAATCATTTTGAACAGAAATTCCCTGAATCTCATTTTGTCAGGGTTGATGCGGATGTAGTTGAGAAACTGATTGCCAAAGATGATCTCGACCAGCCAATGCTGACGACCGATGAGAAGAATGAATTGAGTCCGATTTTCCAGTCGGTGATTCCAAAAGAGCGCGGACAGTTTATCATCGACTTCCAAAATCTGGGAGAGACCGGTTCTCCAATGGTGATCACACAAAATGAATTCATGCGCCGTATGAAGGACATGTCCAAAATGCAGGCAGGGATGAGTTTCTATGGTGAGATGCCCGATAGCTATAATTTGGTAGTGAACCTTTCACATCCTTTGGTGAAGAAGGTTATGGCCGAGAAGGAGTCGCAGCTCAGCAGCGAACTCACCAAACTTCGTGGCGAATTGACCAAATTAAACGATCAAAAAAGCTCCCTGGAAAAACTGAAAGAGGGCAAAAAAGAGGAGGAGGTTCCACAGGAAGAGAAGGATCTTTTAAATGAAACCAGGGACAACATCTCTAAAATTGAAACCGAAAGGCGCGAAAAGCTGGAGCAATTTGGTGCGGCAAGTCCATTGGCCAACCAACTTGTCGATCTCGCTTTCCTTGCCAACAACATGCTCAAAGGAGAAGCGCTGGCCAATTTCGTGAAACGCAGTATCGAACTGATTAAGTGACATTTTATCTGCTTCAAAATCGTTTATTACAGATAAATTCGGGATATTTGTAGTATGGATAAAAGCAAAATTGAATGGCATTAAATTTAAGTGAAAAAGATCTCGAAAAGATCATTCTTGTTGGAGACAGGGTACTGGTAAAACCGAAAAATCCCAACCAGCAAACCACCTCAGGATTGTATCTTCCACCTGCTGCGGTTGAAAAAGAGAGTGTTCATTCGGGATACGTCATAAAAACCGGTCCCGGCTTTCCTATTCCGGCCATGACCGATGATAATGAGCCCTGGAAAGAGATAAAAGATGAGGTAAAATATGTACCCCTTCAGGCCCGTGAAGGGGACCTTGCAATTTACCTGAATAAAATGGGGTTTGATATAGAGTTCAAAAACGAAAAATACCTGATACTGCCCCATTCGGCCATCCTGATGCTGGTCCGTGAAGAGGGATTATTTGAATAAAAAAAAAGGGTGTCGAGCGACACCCTTTTCTGACTTAACCTAACTAACCTTAATCCTATGAAAAAAATGCTTTTCAGCAATGAGTCAAAGATACAACCATTGTTTATTAAGAGCTTATAATCAAAGTTAATTAAGGTTAATAAACCAACTAATTTTTATTCGGCAACCTCAACGGCAACCTCATTGCTTTGCCATAAACCATGCTTGGTGCAAAATGCATGGGCCATCAATTTCATGCTTTTGGTAGGTACAATGTATAAATCAACCTCTACCTGACTTGGGGCATTACCCATTGTTCCTGCAGAGAGCGTGGTTTGGGCCAGCATCTTCTCGCCATCCCAAAGCTGGACCCAACTGATGTATCGAATCCTATGAACATCAATGCTTGGAAAGATAGCTGGCAACTCCTTCAGCAGATGCATTCATCGCATCTTCTCCCGGTTTCCAGTTGGCAGGACAAACTTCGCCGAATTCTTCGAAATGAATCAGGGCATCTACCATCCTGATTGCCTCATCTACATTACGCCCCAGCGGAAGATCGTTGACCAGTTGGTGACGTACTACCCCTTTCTTGTCGATAAGGAAAAGTCCTCTGTAAGCAACAGGTGCACCAACAAATGAGGATTGGCCCTCATCATTTACTTCATATTCGCCGGCCAAAACGCCATAGTTCTCTGCAATTGTTTTGGACAAGTCGGCTACCAAAGGAAATTTCACCCCTTTGATCCCACCGTTTTTCTTTTCGGTGTTCAGCCAGGCCCAATGAGAAAATTCAGAATCAACTGAACAGCCAACAACTTCCACATTTCGCTTTTCAAATTCAGCGAGTTTTTCCTGAAAAGCCAAAATTTCTGTCGGGCAGACAAAAGTAAAGTCGAGCGGATAGAAAAAGAAGATTACATACTTTTTCCCGACAAACTGGTCTAATGAATAGTCACTAACGATGTCATTGCCGTTGACAACGGCATTAGCCTTAAATGAAGGCGCTTTTTTTCCTACTAATGTACACATATCTAAATTTTTAAATGTAAATTGAAATGATTACAAAAATATGTAATTAAATAGAATTAAACAAATTTTCTTTGTTAAGTTAACAAAAATTCTCCAAAATTCAACATGCAATTTAAAATGTTACTAAACTGTAAAACAGTGACTCAGACGTTTTGTTCAATGAAAATAAATTAGCATATTTGTATTGAATTCAGAAAATTAGAATGGAACAGCAACAAATTTCAGCCTACCTGCTCAAGAGCGGGATCAGACCGCTTCAAAAGCGGGTTAAAATCATGAGCTATTTGGTCTCAAAACGCAACCATCCTACAGTTGACATGATCTACAGCGACCTGATTCATGAAATCAACGGATTGTCCAAAACGACTATTTATAACGTACTCAATCTGTTCGTTCAATCTGGTGTAGCACTGGCACTTAACATTGAAGGCAATGAAGTTCGTTACGATGCAGACACTTCTACACACGGACATTTTAAGTGCAAAATATGTTCCGGAGTGATCGATTTCCGGATCAGGCAAGAAGAACTTCCAAATCCTATGCTCGAAGGTTTTAGAATTGATGAGCACCATTATTACCTGAAGGGAGTCTGTTCCTTTTGTGCCAATAAAATTGAGGCTTAAATTTAGAATCGGTGTAATTTTATATATGAAACTTTGGGATAAAGGGACAAAAATCAACGATCTGATCGAATCTTTTACCGTAGGGAAAGACCCGGAAATGGACTTTTTTCTTGCGAAATTCGATGTCGTTGGCTCTTTGGCCCATATTCAAATGCTAGAGCAAATTGGCTTGTTGCAAAAAGAAGAGTTAGCACTACTTTCCAAAGAGTTAAAGAATATCTACCGTGAAATCGCCGATGGGAAATTTGCGATCGAAAAGGGGGTTGAAGATATCCACTCCCAAATCGAACTGATGCTGACGGCCCGGCTCGGCGAGACCGGTAAAAAGATTCACAGCGGCAGGTCCAGAAATGATCAGGTCCTTTTGGATTTGAAACTCTTCACCAGGGACGCCATCCGAACCATTACGGACAATTGCACCCAACTCTTCAACATCCTGATTGCTCAAAGCGACAAATACAAAACGGTGCTGATGCCGGGATATACACACCTCCAGGTGGCTATGCCCTCCTCATTCGGATTGTGGTTCAGCGCATATGCCGAAAGCTTAACAGACGATTTGATGCTTCTTCAGGCTGCCTATCGCGTGGCCGACCAGAATCCACTCGGATCGGCTGCCGGTTACGGATCTTCTTTCCCTCTTAACAGACAAATGACCACCGATCTGCTCGGATTTGAAACCATGAATTTCAATGTAGTTTATGCCCAGATGGGTCGCGGAAAAATGGAGCGTACGGTCCTCTCTGCCATGGCATCCATCGCAGCTACAATCTCCAGATTGGCCTATGATGTTTGTCTGTTCATGAGCCAGAATTTCAATTTCGTAAAGTTACCGGATGAACTGACAACAGGATCCAGCATCATGCCCCACAAGAAAAATCCCGATGTTTTTGAGCTTCTTCGGGCACATTGCAACAAAATTCAGGCTTTACCGGCACAAATGCTTACCGTCACCAACAATTTGCCCAGCGGTTATTTCAGGGACATGCAACTGACCAAGGAGCTTTTCATTCCGGCTTTTCAGGAGCTGAATGACTGCATCAGGGTTGCTGCCTTTGCCCTTGAAAACATCACCGTCAATGAGCACATCCTGGAAGATGACAAGTACCGCTATTTGTACAGCGTCGAAGAGGTCAACCGCCTTGTGCTGGCCGGCACTTCTTTCAGGGATGCCTACCGCGAGGTGGGCGCCGCGATTGAGAAGAATCAATTCAATCCTGGAAAAGAGATTCGCCACACCCACGAAGGAAGTATTGGAAACCTTTGTCTCGACCGCATTCAGGCAAAAATGGACCAAGTCGTTTCCCAATTCCATTTTGAAAAAGCTTCGAAGGCCATCGAATCACTTCTGCAAGAATAGGGAAACGCCTCCGCCTGACCATTTGGTCGCCTTGCCTCCACGTCAAAAAGTTTGAAATTTAATGTTCTTTTAACCTGAATTTTAAATTATTCAATTCCAACAGCTTAAATTAAAAATATTGCTATATTTCCTATTCAGGTGAAAATAAATCCCGGATCAGGAGTGTCAATTTATTGGAAAAATGAAATAAAAAGCTATTTTTGCTTTCGAATATTAATAATTATCGCTATTTTTCTTACATCTTATTATTTTTTTAGTCAAATAATAAGAAATTTAAAATAAAGTAAGCGTTTTAAAAACCTACTCAATCAGTAAGAGTTATGGAACACAAAAAATTCCCAATCCCGGTAGGATTGTATGATCCGGTTTATGAACACGATGCTTGTGGGATTGGTTTTGTTGCACACATCAAAGGGGCCAAATCACACGATATTGTCCAGCGCGGACTGACCGTTTTACTCAATATGGACCACCGCGGGGCAACAAGCTCCGACAACAAGACCGGCGATGGCGCAGGTATCCTGTTGCAGATGCCGCATGATTTTTTCATTTCTCAAGGGATCGACCTGCCCGAACCTGGCAGGTACGGAGCAGGGCTTGTATTTCTTCCTGTCGCAGAAGAGGAGGCCGATTATTGTGTGGAGGTACTGAACCGATACGTTGAGGCTGAGGGACTAAAACTGATTGCATGGCGCAATGTCCCGGTTGATGGCTCTGTCATCGGAGAGATTGCCCGCAGCACTGAACCCATGATCCGTCAGATTTTCGTCAAAGGAAATTACGAGCAGGATGTACTGGAAAGAAAACTATATCTGGCCAGAAAACAAGCCGAAAGAAGTGTCAGGGAATCGAAGCTTGCAGGAAAAAACAGCTTCTACCTACCTAGTTTTTCCAGCAAAATAATGATTTACAAGGGGATGTTTACCCCCAGCCAGTTGAGGGACTATTTCAAAGATTTAACCCATCCCGAAATGAAGAGTGCCATCGCATTGGTTCACTCCCGTTTCAGCACCAATACGTTCCCTACCTGGGATTTGGCCCAGCCGTTCCGGATGATTGCCCACAACGGGGAGATCAACACCATCAAAGGCAACCGTCAATGGATGCATGCCCGTGAATCCCTTTTGGAATCCGCACTGTTTGGGGATGAAATCGACAAACTCTATCCGATTATTGAGCCCGGCAAATCAGACTCGGCCTCATTCGACAACACCCTTGAATTTTTACACATGACAGGACGCAGCATGCCGCACTCCCTGTGCATGATGATCCCCGAATCTTTCAATGAAAAGAATCCGATTCCGGAGAGCCTGAAAGCCTTCTATGAATACCACTCCACCTTGATGGAACCATGGGATGGCCCAGCCTCCATGGTCTTTTCGGATGGAAGATACATTGGTGGCACCCTCGACCGCAACGGATTGAGGCCTTCCAGGTATGTGATTACCAAAAATGACCTGATTGTGATGGGGTCTGAAGTGGGTGTCCAGGTTTTTAAACCCGAAGAAATCAAAGAAAAAGGACGTCTGCGTCCGGGTAAATTGTTGCTGGTCGATACACAGTTGGGGATCCTGATTCCTGATAAGGAGGTAAAAGCCGATCTCAGCAGGAGAAACCCATACTTCAACTGGCTCAAAGAGAATAGGTTGATGCTCGAGGACATCGTGGTCAAACAGCGTGTCCCCTCGAACATGGGCGACCAGTTTGGGGTTTACAGCAAAGTCTTTGGATACAGCAAGGAGGAGATGCAGGTGTTGATCAAGGAGATGGCCGAAACAGCCAACGAGCCTACCAGTTCGATGGGAAATGATACTCCTTTGGCCGTCTTTTCGGATAAACCCAAACGGTTTTTCAGCTATTTCCGACAGCTGTTCGCCCAGGTAACCAATCCACCGATCGATCCAATCCGGGAAGGACTGGTGATGTCGCTGACAAACTACATTGGTTCCCTCAGCAGCAACATCCTGGATGAAACACCCAACCATTGCAAACTGATCAAATTTGAAAGTCCGATCATCACCAATACCGACCTTGGAAAAATCAAGGATATGAAGCACGAAGTGTTCTCCCATGCTACCATTCCGATGGTTTTCCCTCTCAAAGAGGGCGTGGAGGGTTTCAAAAAGGCTTTCAAAAAGATGCTCGAGAATGCAGAAAAAGCGGTTGATGAAAAGAAGAATTTCATCATCCTCACCGATCGTACCATCTCTGAGGATCTGGTGCCTATCCCCTCTCTCCTATCGGTTGCAGCGGTTCACCACCACCTGATCAAAATGAAGAAAAGGATGCAGATCGGTATCCTGGTTGAGAGCGCCGAACCGCGCGAAGTAATGCATTTTGCCTTGCTGCTGGGTTATGGGGCAAGCGCCATTAATCCATACCTTGCCTTTGGTGCAATCAGTCATCTTGTCAAAGCGGGAGAAATCAAACTGCCTTACGCCGAGGCACGGAAAAATTACATCAAATCTATCGACAAAGGGCTGCTGAAAGTGTTTTCAAAAATGGGCATTTCCACACTTCGTTCTTATCATGGATCCGAACTCTTCGAAGCGGTTGGCGTGAGCGATGAACTTGTCGACGAATACTTCAAAGGAACCGCTTCCCGCATCAGTGGTGTTGGTTACAAAGAGTTGTTCGAGGAAGCTGTGATGTTCCACAAGGATGCCTACAGCAAAGACCAGAAAAAGGTAATATTTGACACCAACGGAGAATACCACTACCGCAACAATGGCGAACACCATGCCTGGAATCCTGAATCCATTGCCTTACTGCAGTGGGCAACCAAGACAGACAATTACGAGGTCTTCAAAAAATTCAGTGCCCTGGTAGACAAACAAAATAGAAAGCCCGCTTTTGTGAGGGGCGCCCTGCAATGGAAAAGAAATCCAATTCCACTTGAAGAAGTTGAACCGATAGAGGTTATTCTAAAACGTTTTGTCACCGGCGCCATGTCATACGGCTCCATTTCGAAGGAGGCACACGAAGCCTTGGCTGTCGCCATGAACGAAATCGGAGGCCGAAGCAACACCGGGGAAGGCGGCGAGGATCCCGATCGTTTCGGAACTGAACGCAATTCAAAAATCAAGCAGGTCGCTTCAGGGCGTTTCGGGGTAACCAACAATTACCTGATGAATGCCGAAGAGCTGCAAATCAAAATTGCCCAGGGTGCAAAGCCCGGAGAAGGAGGTCAATTACCTGGTTTTAAGGTCAATAAAATCATTGCAAAGACCCGTAATTCTACACCGGGCATTACCCTGATCTCTCCACCTCCCCACCACGACATCTATTCGATTGAGGATTTGGCCCAGTTGATATTCGATTTGAAAAATGTCAACCCGAAAGCCAAGGTATCTGTCAAACTGGTTTCCGAGACCGGTGTAGGAACAATCGCGGCCGGTGTGGCCAAAGGTTTTGCCGATATCATCACCATCAGCGGATGCGAAGGGGGTACAGGCGCCTCGCCTGCAAGTTCGATCAAACATGCCGGTTTGCCTGCCGAATTCGGCATCGCCGAAACACAACAAACGCTGGTGATGAACAATCTCCGCGGAAGGGTTAAACTACAGGTCGACGGTCAACTGAAGACCGGTCGTGATGTAGTCATCATGGGAATGCTGGGAGGCGAAGAGTTCGGGTTCTCGACCGGAGCGCTTATCTCCCTGGGTTGCATCATGATGCGCAAATGTCACCTCAACACCTGCCCTGCCGGGATTGCAACACAGAACAAGAACCTGCGCAAAAGGTTCCTGGGCCGTTCGCAATATGTGATCAACTTCTTCCAATTTATAGCAAGGGAGGTCCGTGAATACATGGCGGAAATTGGTGTCCGCACCTTCGATGAACTGGTGGGCCGATGCGATCTGCTGGAGGTCAATCCGGAGGTTACCAACTGGAAAATGAAGAATGTCAATTTCTCCAAATTCCTCTATCTGCCCGAAGAGGCAAAAATCTATCCGATCCGCAATACCCATCCCAACACCAAGGACCTGGATGATGTATTGGACCGCACCCTGATCCGCGAAGCAAACAAAGCGATCAAAAATGGCGAAAAAGTGTGGATCGGCCACAACATCAACAATGTGATGCGGACCACCGGGGCCATGCTTTCGGGTGAAATTTCGAAAAGATACGGTGAGGCAGGTTTGCCAAAAGACACCATTAACTGTACCTTCAAAGGTTCGGCCGGACAAAGCTTTGGCGGTTTTCTGGTCAAAGGGGTCTCCTTCAGACTGGAAGGCGATTCGAACGACTATCTTGGCAAAGGGTTATCTGGAGGAAAAATCGTGGTTGTTCCTCCGATTGGCAGCACTTTCGAACCGCAAAACAACATCATTGTCGGTAATACTACTTTGTATGGCGCAACCGGTGGTGAGGTGTACATCAAAGGTGTGGCAGGCGAACGTTTCTGCGTCCGTAACTCAGGGGCAAAGGCTGTCGTAGAAGGAACAGGCGACCACTGTTGCGAGTACATGACAGGTGGCCGAACAGTAGTTTTGGGTACCACCGGACGAAATTTTGCAGCGGGTATGAGTGGCGGTGTTGCTTATGTACTGGATGAAAACGGCGATTTCGACTATTACTGCAACAAAGGACTGGTTGAACTTGGACCAGTTGAAGACAGAGCTGATATTCAGGAACTTCAGGAGTTGATCCAGAAACATCTTCTATACACGCAAAGCAATCAGGCCGAAAAAATATTGACCAACTGGGAAGAGTATCTTCCAAAATTTGTCAAAGTCATTCCGCTGGAATACAAAAAAGTACTGAACGAAGCGAAACTGAAAGAGGTAAAACGGAAGCTGGAAATGGCTGAGGATGCGCCGAATATCAGGGAGTAGGAAGGATAAAGGATAAAGGATAAAGGATAAAGGATAAAGGATAAAGTAGGGATGGCCCTTTGTGGCCATCCTAATGCTAATATTCAAGATTAAATTTCAATTGAAATGGGAAATCCAAAGGGTTTTATAGAGATAGAGAGAAAATTGAGCGGATATCGTCCAGTTAGTGAACGAATAGGTGATTTTGGTGAGGTTGAGCAAACCCTCGACGATCTGGATCGCATCAACCAGGCATCGAGATGCATGGATTGCGGGGTGCCTTTTTGCCATTGGGCTTGTCCGGTAGGGAGCAACATCCCCGAATGGCAGGACGCTGTTTACCGCGGCAAATGGGACGAGGCTTACCAGATTCTAAACAAGACCAATAGCTTTCCGGAGTTTACCGGACGCGTTTGTCCTGCGCCCTGCGAAAAGTCGTGCGTCCTGGCCATCCACGACGAGTCGGTCACCATTCGTGAAAACGAGTGTTCTGTTGTCGAACACGCCTTCGACCTGAACCTGGTACTTCCGAACATCCCTGAGAAAAGGACGGGAATAAAGATTGCCGTAATAGGTTCGGGCCCTGCAGGCCTTTCGGCTGCTGACCTGCTGAACCAGGCAGGCCATACGGTAACAGTTTTTGAGCAGGACAATGCGATCGGCGGCTTACTTCGGTATGGCATTCCGGATTTCAAACTGAACAAAGGGATCATTGACCGAAGGATTGACCTGTTTGTCAAAGAGGGAGTCATTTTCAAACCAAATACAAAAGTTGGGGAAGATATTAGCGAGCAGACTCTGTTGGCCGAATTTGATGCTGTTTGCATCGCGTGCGGGGCCATGTTGCCACGCGATCTGAAAACAACCCCGGGCCGTGATTTGAAAGGGGTCTATTTTGCCATGGATTACCTCAAACAACAGAATAAGATAGTGAAAGGAGAAGCAATTTCCGATGCTGTCAGAATCCATGCAAAAAACAAAAAGGTGTTGGTGATCGGCGGCGGCGACACCGGGTCGGATTGTGTCGGAACGGCCATCCGTCAAAAAGCCAAGACCGTAACTCAAATTGAAATCCTGGATAAACCATCCGACAATAGAGCGGAAGACAACCCCTGGCCTTTCTGGCCCAACACATTGCGTACCTCCAGCTCGCATCTTGAAGGCTGCGAAAGACGCTGGTCATTGAATACCCGCCGCTTTATCGGTGAAAATGGGGTATTGAAAGCAGTGGAGATTGTGAAGGTCGAATGGACAAAAAACAACGGACAAATGTCCATGAGAGAGATTCCGGGTACGGAAGAGATCATCGAGGCCGACCTGGTGATGTTGTCGCTTGGGTTCTTATCTCCGGTTCATGAAGGTTTGCTTGACGCTTTGAAAGTCGATTACGATGCACGCGGAAACATCAAAGCAACAGACTTCGCGACGAGCGTAGACAAAGTATTTGTGGCTGGCGATGCTACACGCGGCGCCAGTCTGGTGGTTCATGCCATCCGGTCGGGCCGGGATGCAGCACTAAAAATTCACGAATTTGTTTCGAAGGCATATTAGGAACAATAGACTTTTACTCGATCCTAATCCTTGATTATTTAAAGGCAACCTATAAATTAAACCCTGAATAATTAAAGGAGAGATATAAATTTAACCCTGAATAATTAAAACTTGCGTGTCTGGCTGATGTTTTTACGAATCCAGACATTTTAAAAGCATTCGCCGAAGGGTATGTCCTGACAGCTCTAACCCTTGTATCAAGAGAGAATAAGTTATAGTCAATAACCAGCAAGCAACGAAATAATTTTCTCTTTCAATGGTTGAAGTTCCGATTCAATGGTCGCCCAGATTATCTCGTCTTTGATTTGATAATAGCCGTGGACAAGAATATGACGCATCCCAATCATATCTTCCCACTCAATTGATGGATGAATTAACTTAAATTCCTTAGTCAATAAATAGGCCGCCTCACCGACAATCTCAATATTTTTTATAACGGCAAATCGAAGCATTTTATCGCTTCTGTATAAATCGAACGTTTTTCCCTTCGTAAATTCGAAAATATTATCAATGGCCTCAACCATATGATTAAGCCGTTCTTTATCCCTGGGCTTTTCTCTCATAGATCAAAATTTTATCCATTTCCGCACTACTTACAGCAAAAGGTCTCAATTGTCCTTCTTCAACTAAATCAACCTTTTTCCCAGTTAATTTTCGTAAGTCATTGATTATATGGACGTATTTCATTAAAGTAACCTTTGAATCAGAACTAAAGTTGACCAATATATCCAGGTCACTACTCCTGCTTTCTTCTGAACGGGCATAAGATCCAAATATCCAAGCCTTTTCAACCGGTTGGCTTGCAAAATATTGGGATAGTTTATTTACTATCGTTCTGTTCATGGACTTTTTTTTTTACAAAATTAACAAAATCAAACCACAATGGTTGATTCCGTCTCAATAATGTATTCATCAAGAAAAGGTAATTGATCAAGTGATATGTCAGGCCATTAAAATTTAAACGAATTCTCATGCCGATTTTTTCAGCACAAAACTTCCAAAATCCCCCAAATCCTGGCGTAAACCTGGCGTGAATCGGGCAGACACAAAACCGATTGTTGGCTAATTTTCCATTCTTTTGTGTGGGATAGCTGTAAAAATTCACAAAATCAATATTGGTCAACATTTCTTGTCATAGACTTGTACATTAAGGCTTTATAAATCAATTTTCTCAAAGATTTTAATTAAATATTATCAATTAGTTTCTAA